>CBDUWP010000008.1:0-27184 GCA_965370955.1 uncultured bacterium
ATGTTAAGGTTCGCTTATTAAAACATGTCACCGGCTGTATAGTTAGGTGCCTCTTTGGTAATTTGTATATCATGCGGGTGCGATTCGTGGGCTGATGCCGCTGATATTTTTACAAATTTAGCTTCGGTTCGAAGTTCGCCGATTGTTTTTGTGCCGCAATAGCCCATGCCGGCTCTTAGCCCTCCGACCAATTGATATACGAAGTCGCTTAATGTTCCGCGATACGGCACTCTGCCTTCGACACCTTCTGGCACGAGTTTTTCTCTGGCGGCGTTACTGTCTTGTCCATATCTGTCTGCGGATCCTTTTACCATTGCTCCGAGCGATCCCATTCCTCGATATTCTTTGAATTGTCTGCCTTTGAAGATGACCAATTGTCCCGGACTTTCTTTTAGTCCTGCCAACATAGAGCCGAGCATTACACTGCTGGCACCAGCTGCGATAGCTTTAGCGATATCACCTGATTGTTTGATTCCGCCGTCTGCGATTACGGGCACGTTATGTTTTTCTGCCATTTCTGCAACATCCATGATAGCCGATATTTGCGGCACACCAACTCCTGAGATTATTCTTGTCGTACAGATAGCTCCTGGCCCAATTCCGACTTTGACTGCGTCCGCTCCTGCATCGATTAAGGCCTTTGCCGCTGAAGCTGTTGCGATATTGCCGGCGATAATATCAATATTGAACTTATCTTTGATTTTTTTAACGGTATCTATTACGTTTTGCGAATGGCCATGAGCCGTGTCGACAACGATCACATCGACATCAGCTGCGATCAAGGCTTCGACTCGCTCGAAATCTCCAACTCCGACAGCTGCCCCAACTCTTAGTCGCCCTCTTTTGTCTCTGGCTGCGATTGGAAATTGCTGAATCCTGTCGATGTCACGCATTGTAATCAAACCTGTCAATTCCTGTTGGTCGTTGACAAGGAGTAATTTTTCGATTTTATGTTTTTGCAATATTTCTTTTGCTTGCTCTAGGCTTGTGCCTGATGGCCCGGTGACGAGCTTATCTTTCGTCATAATATTTGTGATTGCTACATCATAATCTTTGAGGAATTTCAGATCTCTTCTTGTCAGGATTCCGACGAGTTTTTTTCCTTGTACGATTGGTATCCCGCTGACATTTTGTTTTATCATCAGGTCGCGTGCTTTATTGACCTGTTCATCAGGTGACAGCGTCACAGGATCAATGATCACGCCGTTTTCGCTTCTTTTTACTTTTGCCACTTCATGTTTTTGTTCTTCGATGGAGAGGTTTTTGTGTATGATTCCTATTCCGCCTTCTTGGGCCAGTGCGATTGCCAGTGCCGATTCAGTGACAGTATCCATAGCTGCTGACAGGACGGGGATATTTATTTTTATATTTCTGGTCAGATTTGTGCTGGTATCCGCTTGATTTGGGACAAAATCACTTTGTGCCGGAATCAGCAGTACATCGTCAAAAGTTATACCCTTTGCGATTATTTTTTTATTACTCATTTTTCGCTCCGTAAAAAAGGATACTCAGGCAAGAATTTAACGAGTCATTATAATGAAATTTGCCGATAGGGTCAAACTTATTTTTCCTTCGTAATACTATATCCGCAAGCCCGTGGTGGTTTATTTTGCTCCGATTTTATATAAAAAAAAGCCGGAGAGGTTGAGGCTCCGGCTTGAACGAGACAGCAAAAAACAAAATTTTATAGCAAACATATTAAATATACAACTGTCTCATGAAGAAAAGATATATATCACGAGAGTCATTATATAAGATTGTCAGTTCTTTTGCAATGTTTTTTTTGTAATTTACAGAGAAAACACTATTTTTATTGATGAAGAGTAAAAACAACCTTATTTATATAGATATAAGGGTTTTTTATCGGGTCGTCCCATAAAAGTTTAAAGTTTATTCACTTATTATGCCGAACTAAACTGATATCGCCGAGTGCGATAGAGCCCGATTTATGGGTATATTAGAGTTGATTTTGGCTTTTTTTAATAAAACAATAAATTAAATAATTTTTGCAGCATACATGGGGGTTTTTGTATTAGCTATTTTGCTGCTTTAACAGTGATAGGGGAAGATTATGAGAACTATAGCGATTGTTAACCAAAAAGGCGGTTGCGGCAAAACGACCGTTTCTATCAATTTAGCTAGTTGCTTAGCTGAATTGGGCAAGAAGACATTGTTGGTTGACATGGATCCTCAGGGTCATTGCGCTGTTGGCTTAGCCGTTCCTGAGGAGCAGATTGAGCAGAGTGTTTACGATGTTCTCATTAGTCGAAGCACCAATGAGCCGGTCAAGCTGGACGAGATATTGTGGCAGATAACAGACAAGCTTGAATTAGCTCCAGCCAGCATAGATTTATCTGCCTATGAGCAGCAGATGACAGGCATTGCCGAACGTGAGAGTTATTTGAAAAGGATTCTTGACGATGCTCGCAAGAAGTATGATTATGTTGTCATTGATTGTCCTCCGGCTGTTGGCTTGTTGACTTTTAGTGCATTACGTGCTTCAACGGACGTGATAGTTCCTGTCGAGACGGGCTATTTTGCTTTGCATGGCTTGAGCAAACAGTTAGAGACTTTAAGCATCCTTTGTCGCCAGTGTAATCAGCAGATAAATGTCAGAATTTTAGCGAGCATGTATGATATTCGTACGAAGATGGCTCGTGAGATTATGGCAGAGCTTCGCAGTCATTTTTCGGACAAGATGTTTACTTCTGTTGTTAATTTCAATACCAAGCTCAAAGAGGCAGCCAGTTTAGGCCAGCCGATCAATGAATATGACCCTACGTCCATAGGCAAGGACAATTTTCATCAGTTGGCTAAGGAAATCATAGGCGTTGAAGCCAGCCAGCAAAAGCGTAACATGGTCAACACTCTTTCTAAGCAGCTTAATTCGATGACTCACACAGCGGACGAGTTATTAAAGACAGCCAAGCCGTCTCCTAATATCAAATCCGCGTTAAATATTCAATCTAAATCTAAGCCAATCACGCCGCAAGTCAAGCCCGTTGCATCTCCAGTTGTCGACAGCCGCAAGCAGGATAAGCCGCAAGCGACTGAAACCAAGCCGACATTGGATATGAAATTATCTGATTATTATGGTGTCAACCAGATCAATAATGCAATGGTATTTGTGACCTTGTATCCCAGAGCCAAATCAGTTCAGATTGCCGGTGACTTCAATAATTGGCAGCCGGACAAGACCGCGATGCAAAAAGTTGGCCAAAGCGGCATATGGCAGACCAAGATGAAGTTGCCGACAGGCAAATATCGTTATCGCTTGGTTGTCGATGGCCAGTGGCAGCAGGACCCTTATAACAGCCATACAGAGGTGAATCCTTTCGGCGATCGCAATTCTGTTATTGAGGTTCAATAGCTTGTTTCGCGATTTTTAGGGTGTTATTTGGCCATATTTTTTGATTTGCAACTGTAATTGTTGCGATAGCTTGTAAATAATCCTAAAAATTGTTATAATCGACACAGTTCCCCCTGCTGTAACAGGGTGATATTTTTATCCATTTTTGTCAATTATTTTGAGGTATGCCCGCAGGCGCAAGATGTTGAGGTGGTTGTCTCTATGTGCGATTGTGGGGGGAGTATTATTTTGGGCTGGCTGTCCATCTAGTTACGGCCAGATTCGCACACCTCACATCATTTCCGGTAGCTTTGATTTAGCCATTCCTGCTGACAAGACCAAAACTCTTGGCCGAATGGTCGATGCTGTTTTGGAGGTTGACCATCATTTTTGGATATCCGACCTTAACGTCACGATCAACATTGAGCATACTCGAGTTTTTGATTTGACAATTTTTCTTGAGTCCCCTGACGGCACTCGGATCTGTTTGGCAGCTTACAATCCTTACACGGAATATTTCGATGGTGCCGACTATTTGCATACCACCTTTGATGATGAAGCTTCTGTTTATCTCAAGACAGCCACCGCACCTTTTACTGGTTATTTTAAGCCGCAGAGATCGAACAGTCTGTCTGTTTTTGATGGCTCGGATGCTTTTGGCTTGTGGCGTCTTTTGGTTTTAGATCGTTATGCTTATGACAGCGGCCGTTTGACGGAGCTTACGCTAGCGTTCACTAATCCCGAACCTGCGACTTTGTCACTTCTTTTTTTTGGTGCAGTATTGTTTCGTCGCCGTCGACATCGTCAATTTTAGTTTTGTATTTCGGCATCTTTCATTTTGACTTTGTCTGCTTGGTCTTGTTTGAATTGTGTCATTTTTTTTGCCAACTCTTCATCAGCGATAGCCATCATTTGTATTGCGAGTATTGCTGCATTTTTCGCACCAGCTTTTCCGATAGCCACAGTTGCGACTGGCACTCCCGGCGGCATTTGCACTGTGCTAAGTAGAGCATCCATGCCGTTTGGCCCATCTTTTGCTGCGATTGGCACACCGATAATTGGCAATATTGTTTGAGCTGCTAGAGCTCCCGCCAGATGCGCCGCCATTCCGGCAGCTGCGATGATGACTTTGATTCCGTTGTCTTTAGCTGTTTTTGCGAAATCAGCTGCAATTGCAGGTGTCCTGTGAGCCGAGATAATTCTGACAATCGGATCAATGCCAAAGTTCCCCAAGGTATCGATACAACCTTGCATAGTTGGCAGGTCGCTATCTGATCCCATTACAATTGCTACTGTCGAATTCTTTTTTGATGCCATTGCATTTTCCTTTTGAACGGTTACAATTAAATACGCTGTAGATAATAAACATATTTTCGATCAATTGCAAGAATGGTATCGTTATTAAACGACGAAATTGATTGGCATTAGAAAAAAGGCGATATAGAACTATGGAAACGAGAAAAGCCGCCGTTGCAGGTCAATTTTATCCTGACGATAGTGCCCAATGTTTAGTTGAAATTGAGCAATTATTGATAGATTCTTCTTTGCCTGACAATTTGCCCACTGTGATTGATTCTGGCATTGTTCCTCATGCCGGCTGGTCATTTAGCGGGGCGTTGGCAGCTTCTGTTTTTCGCGCGATAAAGCAGCAGAACAAAACAGTCGACACATTTATTCTTTTTGCTGCCGGCCATTATTACAGCGGTACTCATCCAGTTATCACAAGTAGTGACATTTGGTCAACTCCTTTGGGTGACATGCAGGTTGACGTTGCGTTGCGAGATATTGTAGCCAAAGAAACATCGGCATTTTGTGATATTGCCGCCCATAAATATGAGCATAGTATTGAGGTTCAGTTACCGTTTATCCAGCATTTGTTTGGCGATGTTTTGATATTGCCTGTGGTTGTCGGCCCTCATTCGTCTGCTTTGGCTTTTGGCGAACAGGTTGCTGAAATTGGTTCTAGCCTTGACAAAAAAATAGTTTGCATTGGTTCCACCGATTTAACCCATTATGGCGAGCAATATGATTTCACCCCAGCCGGCGCAGAGGCTAGTGGTCGCGATTGGGCAGAGCAGGTGAACGACAAATTATTTATTGACGACGCTCTCAAGATGGACCCTTCTGCACTGTTGGGCGATTCTTTAGAGAAGTCAAATTCTTGCGGCCCTGGCGCAGCAGCTGCCGCCTTGAGCTATGCTATTGCTCGCGGCAAGACTAGCGGTTGCCTGATTGGCTATACCAACAGCTATAGAGTGATGATGCAGAATATGATGACACAATCGGAAAGCAGTGTCGGTTATGCTGGATTAGTTTTCTAGTTATTTTTAATTCTTGCTTTGTGTAATAACAAATTAAATTGTCATTGTTTTTAATTCTTGCTCAGTGTAATAACAAATTAAATTACATGGTTTCGTATCTTGGCCCTGAGGTTCCTTCAGGTACTGTCCATTTTATATTATCGAGCGGACATTTTCTTTGGCAGAGTTTGCAATGCAGGCAATTAGAGGGGTTAGCAGGTTGGATATTATCTTCGATTAGTTCATATACTCCCGCCGGACAGAATGTCACGCAGGGCCATCCAAATTTTGTTTTGCATACATTTTTGCATAGTGTGAAATCTTTTATGATTAGGTGACATGGCTGCTTTTCGCGACTTGCTACCATAGCTGCTGATACGAAACTGTTTTTGTCAAATTCTTGTTTTTGTTTATATCGGTAGCTTTTATTTTTCATTGCGTTGTAATCAGGTTCGATTTTGAATTTTGGCAAAAGCTTTGCGAACATTGATATAGGAAAGCCCAAGAGCAGCCCGAATTTGCTGATTGTTTGCCTGAAGTTGGCAGCTTTTTCCATATCTTTATAGAGTTTAGATTGTTTAATTTTTTCTGTATATAGTTTCGCACATTTTTCGGCATCATCAGTTTGGCTAATTGCTTCTGCCGCCAATAGCCCTGAATCGATTGCGTTTGTGAGTCCTTTGATTTTCAGCATATTTACAAATCCAGCCGCTTCACCTACGATCAGACAGTTTCGTTGACCGATGGTTTTTGTGACGGGGCTCATAGGGATAGCCTCGACACCGCCTTCGGCTATCATGTGTGCACCTGCTTGGGTGACAGTTCCGCCTTCGATAAATTTTTTGATGAGTCGGTGTTTTTTAAATTTTGCCAATGCCTCTTGCGGGTTGAAATCCTTATATTTCCAATCAGCCGCCGCGATTATTCCGACCGCTATATGATTTTTGCTGACAGGATACATGATCGCTCCGCCGAAGATAGCCGGGCCAGTCACTGGCTGCCACAGTGGATATCCGATTGCGTGAATAGTTCTGTTGTCTGTAAAATTTTGATATTGTTTATCTGTGACTTTGATTATTTGTTTTATTCCGACAGAAAAGAGTTGCTGTTGTTTTCGTTTTAGCCCGGCTTTTTCTATAAATGTTTCTGTGATTAGTCCGTCACATCCTTCTGCCAAGATTACAAATTCAGCAGTTATAATTTCGCCTGCTATAAAGTTTGGTTGTTTGTGGTTTTTTTCGTTTAGTCCTTGGTCGACTAGTTTTATTCCTGTGACTTTATGGGTTTGTTCATCATAGATAATATCTTCTGCCGCGAATCCGGTAAGTATTTTAACGTCGCAATTTTCAGCAATTTTGCCGAGAATTTTCACAAGCCTGCCTATTGAGATGATGTAGTTATCCCTATGAACCATTTCTCCTATACTTATTTTGAGTTTGTTTGCTATTCGTAAAATCGGATAGATATTGACAGCTAGTTTTTTGCCCAGCAGAAACATAATATTATCTTTTTCCACTTTTTTGGATAGCAGCTTACAGATATCCTCATCATCTTTCCAATTTTCACAAATCTCATCAAACAAATCGTTGAGTGTTTCTTGCTCTACAACAGCCCCAGAGAGATTATGATTTCCGAGTTGATCAGCTTTTTCGATTACGTAGACATTTTTTTGGGACCCGAGTTTTTTTATTTGTATTGCTGCTGCCAGCCCCGCCGGCCCTGCCCCTACGATCAGAACATCGGTTTTAACATTTTTCACATTAGATTTTTCAGTTGCCATTTTTTTCCTCGATGGCTTTTATTAGTTTCGGAACAAATTCAGTTGCTGACGCGATGACATAATAATCGCAATAATCAAAAATTGCCGCTTTGGGATCATTATTTATTGCTATGATCGTTTCGCTGTTTAGGACGCCAGCCATATGTTGAATTGCCCCTGAGATTCCCATTGCCACATATATTTTTGGCCTGACCGCCTGACCTGTTTGGCCTATTTGCCTGAATTGATTGCCCAAGCCATTGTCGACAGCTTTTCTGGACGCACCTCTTTCGACGGTGGCATGAAATGTTTTTGCCAGCGATTCACTCAGTGACTTCGTCATATCTTCGTAGTTAGCTGCGTTTAACAGTCCTTTTCCTCCGCTAACGACAATTTGTTTATTGAAGTCGACAGTCCTTTGTGTCCTTTCTGATCTGATTATTTCGATGCTTTTATCGTCGTCTGTTAGATTGACATTGATAGTGACAATGTTTGCTGTGTTAGCGAAATCACTTTTTGGCATTTCGAATATTCCGGGCCGAACAGTTGCCATTTGCACTGTTGAATCTTTTGTACAGATTGTCGCCATCAGATTTCCGCCAAGTGCCGGCCTTGTTTGAAACAGTTCCGCGATCAAGCCTTTTTTTGTATTATCTTTTATTTCCAGTTTTGTGCAGTCGGCCGTCAGTCCGCATTTTAATTTACTTGCTATCATTGGCGCAATGATACGTCCTTTTGCTGTCGCTGCAAACAGCACGATTTGCGGCTGATATTTTTCGATTGCGATTGCGACAGCTTTTGCAAATGTCACTGGGTCGAATTCGCGAAGCATTTCATTTTTTACGATATATATATCATCAGCCCCAGAAGCCGCAATTTCCATAACTTGTTGACAGTCTTGTGTGAAGTCATCACAGGCGAGGCACAATCCAACTTTAGTTTTAAGGTCGCGAGCTAATTGTTTAGCTTTTCCCAGCAATTCAAAAACGCTTTGGCGGAATTTGCCTTTATTGATTTCCGCAATTACCCATACGTGCCCGTGATATGACGGCTCGGTTTTTTTGATTGCGTGCAGCATTATCTCGACATCTTCTGCACTGAAGTGTCCTTTGGAATTTGCGATTATTTTTGTTTTTGTTTCATCGTCTATAGCCTCTATGTTTGGGCAGCTGATTTGCTGTAAGATTATTTTTAGTAATTTATAATCGTCTGCATTTTTTTGTAGTCCTTCGAAACTTCGGTCCAGCAGGCTTTGTCTATTTTTCGGCAGGATATATGAGCAGGTTGTTTCTGCTTTTGATTTTGTCTTTTTATTTAAGCTTTTTTCTATTATATCAGCAAGGGCTGCGGCATCTTTGATTTGTTCTTTTTTGCGTGTTGTTTTCTCTGGTGAGAAAGCTTTTATCACTTGTGTTTTTGATCCTGCGATTCCTGCGTATTCTGGTTTGATATCTTGCTTAGACCAGATGATTATTTTAGCTTTACTTGCCTCGATGGTTTTAGCCACAGTTGGAAATAATGGATAGTCATAATCTAAGGTGGTAATAACGCAGGGCAGTCGGACGGGTTTTGCGATTATAGAATTTTGGTCTAATTCACAGAGAAATTCAAATTGACCATTTTTTAATTTTGCTTGCTTGGCATTGGCCACGCAGGGCATTTTTAATTGCTCGGCTATAGCGCCCGGCACTTGCGCCGTATCGCCGTCGACTGATTGGGCTCCGCATATTACATAGTAATTTTTGTGTTTTATTATTTCATTTTCTATTTTCCTGATGGCTGTAGCCAATGTATTGGCTGTGGCGAATGTATCAGCCGCCGCAAAATCATTGTCAGTTAGCAAAATTGCAATGTCGCCGCATCTGGCTAGATCATATTTTAGTACTTCAACCGCTATTTTTGGCCCCATTGTCAAGAATATGATTTTTCCCTGCTCATTTTCACCGATTCTTCTCATATGGCTAACCAGTCCCATCGCCATATTATCGAGTGGATTGATTGTGTTTTGGAGTCTAGCCCTTAACAGTGTGCCGGTTTTGATATCAAAAGCGTCATCGCTGATTTTTGTTATGTCAGGCACTTGTTTTGTCAGGACTATGTAGTCTATCATTTTAGTGATCACTCAAAAAAAAAACAGCTTATGCAATGGCAAAATCACCTATTTGGCCAATTATCTAAATATAACAATAGTTCTTGAATTGTCTAACTCAAAATTATTTACAGGTTTTTGGTCCGTATTTTAAAAGTTTTACATTTTTTTGATATCCTTGTTATTGTCATTATTGTGGCTTAATACCCGTGATTTTCCTTGACAATAGTGATTTATTCAATATGATTGGACTTGTGGCTATATGGGGCAAAAGGGTAAACTTGCGACTTTTTTTCAAATGGATTTGGTTAAAAAAAGAGAGATAGGGAAAATGAAGGATTTATTTACAACAGGCGAAGCGGCAAAAGTTTGTAAAGTTAGCCAGCAGACAATCATTAGATGTTTTGATGCTGGCCGTGTTGAGGGTTTTAGGATTCCGGGTTCTAAGTTTCGTAGGATCCCTCGCGCTAATTTGATCAAATTTATGCGTGATAATCACATTCCTTTGGACAACATGGAATCTGGCCGCAAGAAGATTTTGGTTGTTGACGATGATGCTGAGATAGTTGAGTTGATTGTCGACATTTTGCAGCGTGATGACAAATTTCATGTTGCCACAGCTTCCAGTGGCTATGAAGCTGGTGTTCAAACCCAAAAATTCAGACCTGACCTTATTTTACTCGACTATATGCTGCCTGATGTCAATGGCAATGTAGTTTGTCAAACCATCAAATCGAATCCTGATTTTGCCAGTACCAAAATTATCATTATAAGTGGCGTGGTTAAGCAAGATGAGATTGATCATTTGATGCAGTCTGGTGCAGATAGTTTCGTTAAAAAACCTTTTACGGTCTCGGATTTAACCAAGCAGGTTGAAGATGCTTTGGTTATGAATTAATCGCTGACTTTGTATGTAGCTTTGCTTTTGTAAGATTTATTTGGCTTCGGGGCCAAAGAGGTGTGATATGTCGGATAGTTTTATTGATAGGGGTTTATCTCCCCGTCAAGTTCAGCAGGCTGTTTTGGAGATAGAAGCTTTATCGATTTCACCGCAGCTAGCGATCAAATTATTATCTATTAAAGATCAAGCCTCAGATTTTTTACCGATTCTTCTCTCTGGCAGCGTCCATTTGACAGCCAATCTTTTGATGGCTTCCGGCAGTTCGTACAATCTTGTAGAAACTCCAGCTTTGCTCTTGTCAGATGAAAAAACGAGTGAGTTGATTTTTTCATCACCTGTATGCAGTGACAGTCCTTTTTTTCATGCGATGACTTCGCAAAGCTTAGCGGTTGCCATAGCTAGTAGGCAGTTGGCATTGGCGATTGATTTTGATGCAGATAGGGCATATTTGGCAGGTTTACTCAGCCAGATGGGCAATATATATTTACAACAGGCGATGCCGAAGAGTTTTGCCTCTATAGTAGCCGAAGCAACAGCTCAAAACTGTCACATAGCTGACGTCCAGCGAAAAACGCTTGGCATTGATTATTGTGTTTTAGGCCGTCGATTAGCCACTAAGTTTCGTTTAGGTGCTGAGATTGGTTCGTCTATTTGGCTAGCCGGCGCCGACATTTCGATTCTTTCCTCTGGTTCTGTGATGCCGAGTGCTAAATTAGCAGCGGTTTTGCAATTGGCGACTTTGTTTGCTAGAGAGGCGATTGACAACCCTGTTTCGATCTATTATCCATCAGGCTCGATAGATCAGCTGGCAGATTTTCTATCACTAACTTCTTTCCAGATAGATGAGATAAAAACTCAGTTAGCTGATGAGTTGATTGAGAAGTCCGCTTTGCTTGGTCTAAGTGACACAGGTTCGCTTGACGATTATCATAAGCAGCTTCCCAAGATAGTTGCCGATTTAGCAAAAGAGAATAGCCATTATAACAAATCTGCTCGTCAAAATCGCATCAGTTGCAGCCATTATGATTTTGTTTGTGATTTTGTCAGCACGATAAACGGCCTCGATGATTATCTTGACATTTCGGTTGCTTTTGCGAAAAAGTGGCAGAAATTTTATCAGAGCGGCCCCGTTATTATATATTTTGATAATGATGAATTATCATGTCCTGAGGCGGTTGTTGTTGAAAATCAAGCCACAGTTACCAAGCATATATTACAAGAGTCTTTTGACCTGTCGATTGACAGTTCTCTTTTTGAGTTGTCTGATCATTTCGATTTGGATCTGGATATTGCCAAGACGATGATTTTGTCATTATCTGTATCGAATCGCGTGATCGGTGCGATTATTTTTGAGCAGCGATATCCTTGCGATGATAGTGTTGCCGGCGAGATGGCTCAGCTGTCAGATGTATTTTGCTGGGCGATAGATGTTTCTATCAGCAAGCATAATCAACAGTTGCTGGCGGAGAATTTTGCCGCCTGTTTATCTCAGACCAATGTTTCATCTCCAATCGATGTCGGCGATAATTCCGATAGCCCTGCGGCACTTACGCCATTTGATTTGACGGAGATTTTAACAGAGATGGCTTCGGGCGCAGGCCATGAGTTTAATAATCCTTTGTCTGTTATATCTGGCCGCGTTCAGTTATTAGGCAGTGACGAAACGGATCCAGCCAAGTTAAAATCGATAAACCAGATTAAATCGAGTGCTGATCAGCTTCGGCGTATGATCGAGGATTTACTTAAAATTGCCGATCCCGGCCCCTCTAACATTCAGCCCGTCCGTCTCGATTTGGTATTAGAGGATGCTGTAATGCTGACCTGTGCTAAAACTTCCGCTGATTCTTCCGCCATAGAGCTTTTGCCTATTGACAACTCGCAGATGGTTTTGGTGGATTCTGCTCAGATTAGTTCTGCCTTAGCCAACATCATGACCAACAGTTTGCAAGCCAGCCAAGTTGGCAAAGAGTCAGTTGTTGTCAAAACTGATATTGCGAGTGACATGGTGACAATTTCCATAGAAGATCACGGTAGCGGTATGGAGCCAAATGTTTTGAAAAAAGCCTCATGGCCATTTTTCTCGTATAAATCAGCCGGCCGTCAACCCGGCATGGGCTTACCTCAAGCGATAAGGTTGATAGAGCTAAATGGCGGTACGATTGCGATTACCAGCTCTACTAATAACGGTACGACAGTAACGGTGACTTTACCGATAGCAAGTTAGCTTTCCAAAATGTCCATCTAAGCCCACATCAGGGTTCCGATAATCTAATTTTCTCTCCCAAAATGCTTTAAAACCGTTTTTTTGTGATTAAGACGCTCTCCTGCCAAGCCGATTTAGATTGTGGTGATAATGCAGCCCAAGTGCATTGTTTGTTAATGCTATCGTGAAATTAGCCTGCGATTTGAATAAACTAAAAAACATATTTGGAAACAAATTGATGATAAGCCAGACACGTTATGACCGCATTCGCAAGTTGGTTCAAGCTTTGAATAAGAAGCGTAAAAAGCAATCGCTTCAAATAGACATGCTTTGCAATAATATTTTGACAAGCCAGCGTGATTTCATAAATTCGATTCACGGCTTTAGTTTTGCTGCCGAGTTTTTTGAATCTTTAGTTGGCGCAAGCGATGAGCAATCGCTTTTAGCTATTGCCAACACAGTCATTCAAAAGCAGATAGCTCCCGCCAATTTAGCTTTTTTCTTACGTCAACACGATAGCTTTTGCTGCCATAGCTTTGCCAGTGACCTAGATATTGAGATAGATGATATCAGTAAGCTTTTTGATGACTCTGTTGTTTCCAACATTTGCCGGTCTAACAAGGTTTGTAATTTCGAGCAGCTTTTGCAAATGGGTTTGCAGTGTAATCCTTCTGTTGCCAAGAAGCTTTCGCTAGCAGCTGTACCTCTTGGCCTTGATGGCGGTATATTTGGTTTCATTCTTATCACCAGACCGATTGAGGACAAGATTTCTGACAGCCTCATCAGCCATATCAAACTCATCGTTGGCGGTTTTTCTGGTGCCATCATGAAGTTTAATGACTATGCCGAGCTGATTGATTAGTAGCTGGCATATTCCGGTAGCGATGTTATTCAGAGGATAGCAAATCAGGCCGGTTTTGTTTCGTTTTTTCGATTGATTGCTCGCGTCGCCATTTTGCGATAGCTCCATGATTTCCGCTAAGCAATATTTCTGGCACTGTTAGATCTCGAAAATTTTGCGGCCTTGTATATTGTGGATATTCTAACAGTCCATCGCTGAACGAATCGTTTAGAGCTGAGTCTTCATCGCCGAGTGCTCCTTCGAGCAATCGTATAACCGCATCTGAGATCACCATTGCCGCCAGTTCTCCGCCTGTCATGACAAAATCGCCGATAGATATTTGTTCCGATTCTATCCCCGTTTTGATTCTTTCGTCAAACCCTTCATATCTTCCGCAGATAAAGATTAGCCTTTGCTGTTTGCTTAGTTCGGCAGCTTTTTTCTGGTCGAATTTTTTTCCTTGCGGTGTTAGCAGGATTGTTTTCGGCTTAACGGTTGAGAGCTTTTTGACATGTTCGAAGCATTTGAACATAGGACCCGGCATCATTACCATACCGGGACCACCACCATATGGTTTATCGTCAACTTTGCGATGAGTTCCTTCGGCAAAATCCCTGATATCGGTAGTCACTATCTCGCACAGCTTTTTTTCTCTTGCCCGTTTAATGATAGAGTGCCCAAAGGGCCCATCGAACATTTCTGGAAATAGTGTCAAAATATCTATACGCATTTTGCCGCAAAGTTATTTGCTGTTATTATTATCATCAATCTGTTTTAGCATCGTCAGCTGGAGCATCATCTGTAGAAGCTTCTTCTGGTTTGGCTTCTTCAGCTGCTTTAGCTTCGGCAGCTTTTTCAGCTTCTTCTTTGGCTTTAGCTTCTTCGGCGGCTTTTGCTTCTGCTGCTTTCTCAGCTTCTTCTTTGGCTTTAGCTTGTTCGGCGGCTTTAGCTTCTGCTGCTTTTTTAGCTTCTTCTTTGGCTAACGCTTCAGCTTCGGCAGCTTTGGTTATAGCCACTCTTTCAGCTTCATTGAATGGTATGCCTTTTTTACGTATAATCGCTTTAGCTTTAGCCATTTTGGCAACTTTTTGCTCGGCATATTTATGTTTTATGCCTACTCGATTTAGAATATCAGAAACAGAATCACTAGGAATGGCACCTTTGCTGAGCCAATGTTCGATACGGTCAATTTTTAGTACAACTTGCTTTTCGGCATTTTTTTCGAGCGGATCATAATGTCCGAGTTTTTCTAAAATTTTACCATCGCGAGGTTCGCGTGAATCGATAGCATTGATTCTGAAAAAGGGTCTATGCCTTCTTCCCATTCTAGTCATTCTGATTTTTACAGCCATTGATAAATAACATCCTTTCTTACAACATATAATTAATTTCCGCTTTTGCCTTTGGCAACTTGCGAAACACGTTTGTTTTTTCACTTCTTTTTATGTCTGCCCTCGTTTTGCGAGATCCGCTTGCATTCTAGAGCATAGCCGTTGATGAATATTGCCAACAGAGCTTGGTCTATATTAGCATCTTTGGCCAGCTTTTGCACCTGCTGATCGCTTAAAATACGGGCATTTTCCTTTTCCTTTGCCGTCATAATCGCTACAGCCGTTGTCAGCTGAGCCAATTCGCCCTCCGTTGGCGCCGCAAGAACAGCCAGCTCGCTATCTCCTGCAATATCAGCAAACTGAGTTCTTATCATATTTGCGTAGCTGTTGCCAGTGAATTTTGCAATTTTTGCTAGATATTGGTCAATTGTGATATGTTTTATCTGCGTTTTTTCTTTCCTTTTCTGATGATGACTCGCTTTCTCTTTGATCTTTGCTTGATTTTTCTGCCCGCGCTCATGGCTGACGCAATACTGCCAAAATTCAGCCCGCCGCTCATAAGAGCTTTTAGGCCTCCGAGTTTTCCGCCGCTGATAGCTTTTAGCATATCTCTACTGCGTTTGAAGGTTTTGATGAGCGATGAGACTTTTGCCGGCTCGACTCCTGCCCCTTTTGCGATTCTTCTTCTTCTGGAGGTATCGATAAGTTCGGCATTTTTTCTTTCCTTTTGTGTCATTGATTGGATGATGCCTTCTGTCTGTACCATTTGTTTGTCATCGAGATCGACATCGCCGAGTTGTGCGCCCATTCCCGGTATCATTTTGAGCATATCCTTCATGGAGCCCATTTTTTTCAGCGATTGCATTTGTTTGAGAAAATCGTCTAGGCCGAAACTGCCTTTGGCCATTTTCTTTTGCAGTTTTTCAGTTTCTTCGGCGTCGAAATGTTCTTGTGCCTTTTCGACCAATGTCACTACATCGCCCATACCTAAGATTCTGCCGGCCATGCGATCTGGATGAAATTCTTCTAGCTTATCGAGTTTTTCTCCGACACCAATGAATTTAATCGGTTTGCCTGTTACGGCTTTAATGCTCAGTGCCGCTCCGCCTCTGGCATCGCCATCTAATTTCGTCAGGATTATTCCGTCGAGTTCGAGTGTTTCATTAAATTCTTTTGCCGAGTTGACAGCATCTTGTCCTGTCATGGCATCGCAGATGAGGAAGATTTGATGGGGCATAACCTTTTTAGCTATATCGGAGATTTCCTGCATCATTTCTGTATCGATATGCAATCGTCCGGCTGTATCTAAGATAACGACGTCTGCCCCGATAGCTTTTGCATGTTTGACACCATTTTGTGCAACTTTCACGGCATTTTTGCTGTCTTCGCTATAGACATCGATTTGCAGCTGTTCGCCTAAGATTTTGAGTTGCTCAACAGCTGCCGGCCGATACAGGTCATCAGCTACCAGTAGCGGTTTTTTGCCTTTTGCCATTATATATTTGGCTAGCTTTGCTGCGGTTGTCGTTTTTCCGCCGCCTTGTAAACCAGCCAGCAGTATGATTGTTGGCCCAGGCGATACGAAATATATATTATTATCGACAGGCCCCATAAGTTTTGTCAGTTGATCATTAACTATTTTGACCATGACTTGGCCGGGGTGCAGTGACTTTACAACTTCAGCTCCTAGTGCCGTTTGCCGAACTTCTTTGCAGAATTTTTTGACCACGTGATAATTTACATCAGCTTCCAGCAGAGCTTTTCTGACTTGGTTCATGGCGTCAGATACATTCGCTTCTGTGATTCTTCCTCTGCCGCTGAGTGATTTGAATATTGTATTGAACTTATTAGTTAGATTATCAAACATTTATTTTTCTTTCGTAATACTACATCGCTAAGGGCGTGGTGGTTTACTTTCTTTCGTAATACCACATCCGTAAGGGCCGTACAGGTTTACTTTTCCAGCAAAGCCGTCTATTTTTATATTAATATTGAACCAACCATTGTAGTTATTTTTTCACTAATTTACAAGTTGCAAGTTTTTAGAAATTAAGGCCGGTGAGATTAGCTATATGGAGGGATTTTGATCATTAGATTGTTTTTTTAGCTTGAAAATGCTATAATTGTCCTTTTCGCTAGAGACATGATTTTGAGGATGATTATGGACGAAATTTTTGTTGGCATAGAGTTAGGCGGCACGAATATTAAAATCGGCTGTTTCGACGAGCAGCTGACAATTCTCAAACAATGTTCGTTCCATACCTGCGTTGAGCTTGGCCCTGAATCTATAGTTAGCCGTATTGCCGAGACGGTCGAGTGGTTGCTCAAGTCTCAAGGCTTATCGGCTCGCAATATTATTGCGGCGGCGATTGGCTCACCCGGTGTCATTGACATTGAAAACGGGATAGTGGTAGTAACTTCCAATTTGCGGTTTGAGAATGTTCCGTTGCGGCAGATGGTCTCCGACAAACTGAAATGTCCCGTCATTCTTGAAAACGATGCGAATATTACCTGCTGGGGCGAATATATCGCAGGAGCGGGTCAAGGGGCCGATGACATGATTTTGATCACGCTCGGCACAGGTATTGGCGGTGGCATCATCGCTAATGGAGAGCTTGTTCATGGCTGTGGCAATAATGCCGCTGAGTTAGGCCATATAATAATCCATCGCGACGGTCGTCTTTGCGGTTGCGGCCAACGTGGCTGTGTCGAGGCTTATGCTTCAGCTTCTGCCACAGTAGCTAGAGCGGTTGAGGCTCTTGATTTGGGCAGGCCGTCATTATTGCGGAAGATATTAGATAACAATGGCTGCTTGACTGGTAAGGATATTTACGATTGTTCCGCTTCTGGTGATGAGCTGGCCAGAGAAATTACCGATGGGACAGCCAATGCGTTAGCTATCTTTTGTATAAATCTGTTTCATTTGACAGGGCCCAAAAGGATTGTTTTTTATGGCGGTATGATTGCAGCCGGCGATTTATTGCTGGAGCCTATTCGGCGTTTTTTCAATAAGAACATTTGGACGATAAAATCGGAGAAGCTGGAATTTTGCTTTGCGACTTTGGGTGTAGACGCCGGCATCATTGGCACGGCAGCTTTGGCGATTCATGCCAAGAATAAGGGTTGGCTCAAATGATAGTTGCAGCTGGATAGCTATTGTGACTGAACTTTGCCCATTTCATATCCTGAGCCGGTCGAGTAGAGCCTTTGTTTAGGTTCGGTGTTTATACTGCTTGCGACAATTTCTCCGACAAATATGATATGGTCGCCCGATACTGTTTCTGATTTTAGTTGACATTCAAAATTAGCTACGGCATCTGTCATCACTACTGAGTCGATTTTTTCAGCTGGGGTTGTTTTGCAGTTGGATTTCGCTAACTTATCCATATCTCTGCCGGAATTGGTGCCGAAGAGCATTGCCAAATCTTTTTGGTTTTCCGATGGGAAAGCGATAGTGAAGCATTTGCTATAGCGGATTGCTTCGACTGAATATCGGCTCGGAGCAAGGGCGATAGCCATCATTGGCGGATTGCCTGAGGCGACCATTGTCCAACCGATTGTCACTGGATTGGCTTTGCCGTTTTTGTCCTTAGCTATAGCTATCACGATTTGTTCGGGGAATTTTGATTTGACAGCTTCAGTATAATCAGCTTTTTTTTGCATATTCGCCCTAATTTTATAAATATAAATTTTTTTGTTTACCATTCTTTTGATAATTCCTAAAATTGTATCATTACGATTGTTATTTACAAGGGCAAACAGATGGAAACAATTGGTTTTATTGGCGCCGGCAATATGGCGGGCGCATTGATAAGCGGTATTTGTTCAGCGGGCGTTTTTTCTCCTGCCGACATTTTCGTTAGCGATATTGATTCCGTCAAGACGGCTGGTTTAGCCAAGAAATACGGTGTCCGGGTCGCCAAAGATAATTGCGAGGCTTCTGCTGTTGACATTGTTGTTTGTGCTGTTAAGCCGCAGATTATAAATCAGATTTTGCCTGAGATTGCATCTAATCTAAAACCTGATTCGATAGTTGTTTCGATAGCTGCCGGCGTTAAAATTTCTGCAATAACCAAGATTGTCGGCGATATCGCTGTCGTTCGTGTCATGCCGAACACACCGGCTTTGATTGGCGAGGGCGTATCGGTTTTATGTGCTAACGAAAAGGCCAAGCCCAGTCTTGACAAATTGCAAACCATTTTCGCCGCAGTAGGCAGTACTCACATAATAGATGACGAGACTTTGATGGATGCCGTCACGGCTGTTTCTGGTAGCGGTCCTGCTTATTTTTTCCTCATGATGGAAGTTTTAGCCCAAGCTGGCGCAGCTATTGGCTTAGACGCGAAATTAGCCAATCAATTAGCGATTTCGACAGCCAAAGGAGCAGCGATGTTAGCTGTTTATGCGGCCACGGACGGCATAGATTTGTCCCAGCTTCGCCGTAACGTGACATCGCCCGGCGGTACGACTGAGGCGGCTCTGAAAGTTTTTGATGAAAAGGGATTCGGCAAGATCGTTGCAGCAGCAGTTAAAGCGGCGGCAGATAGAAGCAAGGAGTTATCAAGCTAATTTGCATTTGTAATTTTTCTGATAAGGAATATGATTATGGCTGTTGTTGATATGCCGCTGGCAGAGTTAGAAGTTTATATGGGTAAGAATCCGCGTCCTGCTGATTTTGATCAGTTTTGGTCTAAGGCGATGGGTGACATGGATCAGGTTGAGCCGAATATTACTATGACCAAAAGTGATTTTCAGTCGAAGATTGCCGATTGTTATGATTTATATTTTACCGGCACAGGCGGTGCGCGTATCTATAGCAAGCTACTTGTTCCGAAGGGCAAAACTGACAATCCTGCAATTTTTCAATTTCATGGCTATAGTGCTAGTTCCGGCGATTGGGCTGGATTATTATCCTATGTCTCTGAAGGTTTTGTCGTAGCGGCTATGGATTGTCGCGGTCAAGGCGGCAAGAGCGAAGATACAGGACATGTCAAAGGCACAACTTTAAGAGGCCACATTGTCAGAGGGCTGGACGATAGCCCTGAAAAGCTTTTGTTTCGTCAGATTTTTCTTGATACAGCCCAGCTAGTTAAGGTGGTTTCTGCTATGGATATAGTTGATGCCGGGCGCATGGCTGCTTGCGGTGGTTCTCAAGGCGGGGCGTTGGCATTAGCTTGTGGGAGTTTATGTGGTGACAAGATACAAAAAGTGTTTTCTATTTATCCGTTTTTGAGTGACTACCAGCGCGTATGGGAAATGGATATGCGGTCGGGTGCCTATAGTGATTTATGGGAATATTTTCGTCGTTTTGATCCTAACCATGAAAATGAGGTCGCGATTTTTACTCGTCTTGGCTACATAGACGTTCATCATTTAGCGAAGAAGATTACCGCTGATGTTACGATGGCGATTAGCTTACGTGATGAAACCTGTCCGCCGTCAACGCAGTTTGCTGTTTACAATAACATTTCCTCTGACAAGCATATGTTTTTATATCATGATTTTGGTCATGAAAATTTGCCGATGGCAGCCGATAGAATGTTTCAATGGCTAACAGATATTTAGACTGGCTTATTTCTCGACCTTCAATGCGATAGTATTGATAGTTCTGGTTTCTTTGATATATTTTCGCTCAAAATTAGTGCCTACCGCTTCGCCGGTTTTTGCGCCGGCAGCAGGGGCAAAATCAATTTTGGTCAATTGATCTTTACATTGCGAAATGGCATCGAGCATCCATTTGAAATAATCCTGATGATCGGTTGCAAGTTGGATAGTTCCATTTGGTTTTGTGCATTTTATCAACATTTTCAGATTTTTTTTGCAAACAAATCGTCTTTTATTATGCCGTGCTTTCGGCCATGGATCTGGGAAATATATATGCCAGCAGTCGACGCTATTTTCTGCGATATGTTCACTGATAAAGACAGCTGCGTCAGTTCGCAGCATTTTAACATTTTTGATGTTCCACCTGCCAAGTCTGTCGATGGCATGCCGGCAATATTTGCTTGCCCATTCAATGCCTAAAAAATCGATTTCAGGATAGGCTTGTCCCTGACTCAGCAAAAATGTCCCCTTACCAGAGCCTATTTCTATGTGGACGGGATTATATCTGCCGAAAAGCTTGTCGAAATCGATTTTGCCCTGAAAATCCTGATCATTGAGTGATATTTCGGGATAATTGCGCAATTTTTGGGCCATTATTTTCCTTTAATTCTTACGATTATTTTCAATTTCTCATTCATTTTCTCTATAATGCAAAATTAATATCTCTTGTCAATAATCTATAAACAGGTATTATCTAAAGTAGCACTATTGATTTACACGATATAAGCCATTGAATGTAGGAACCTTTGGTTATCTAATGTCGAGGAGAGTGTAATGATTCGCCAACTTATGAGATTTAGGCGAAAGCGTGTTTTGATTGACGTCAACACCCAGAAGGACATGTTTTATTCTGATGGCCATTGGTGCATCGGCAATAATCGCCGTGTATTAGCAAACATTAGGCGTGTTATGGCTTTCATTCGCCGCAAGCATATCTCTGTTATTTCGACAACATTTGTTCAGCCGGCGAGTTCGGTTGACAGCTATTGTGTTGACGGCACTGTTGGCCAGCAGAAAATAGGCTATACTCTTTTAGATAATCGCGTAGATTTCGCTGCGGACTCCAGCGGTGCATTGCCGGGCGATTTATTGCGTCATTACCAGCAAATCATACTCAACGACCGCACTATCGATCCATTTGAGGAACCTCGCATAGACCGTCTTTTGAGTGAGCTCCGTGTTGATGAGTTTATCGTCATTGGCGGATCTTGTGAAGAGAGTGTGTTAGAGATGGTGCTGGGTTTATTGCAGCGAGGCAAATCGGTGACTGTCATTTCCGATGCTGTCGGCGGCCACGATAAGGCCAAGGCCAAGATGGCAATGCGTAAGATGGCGGCTAAAGGAGCTCATATGGTTGAGACGAGAAAATTTGCCGGCAGCAGCCATTTAGCGTCATCATCATACAAATCATTAGCCGATCGAGGCGCTTTGTATGACTATATTGTTGAGGCTATGGTCCAATAATATTGCATTACTGGTTTAGCATTAAAATTTCTGCAAAAAAATCCCCCTCCAACAGGGCAGTTACTGCCTTTGATATCAATATAATTTTTCAAAGCTGAGATTTTATAGTGATATATATTTCTATAGTCGATAATTTGTTGTGGGGAGTTAGCGGGAAAGTGGATATTTCGTGTCGTCAATTAAGATTTTTGATAAAATGGCATTAGCGGCTGTTTAGTTATTGACACAACTGGTCCAAACCAATATATTCTGTTTTCTCTGAGAGTTTTATGATTATTATAATAGAAGTTAATTTTAGTTAGGAGTAATAGCATGGCTGAAAAAAGAGTGTATTTCTTTGGCAAGGGAAAAACCGAAGGAAATGCAACTATGAAGGAGCTTTTAGGCGGTAAAGGCGCAAATTTGGCAGAGATGTGCAGTCTTGGCATACCTGTTCCAGCAGGCTTTACTATCACCACTACGGTTTGCGGCGAGTATTACAAAAACAGAAATAAAATGCCCGCAGCTCTCGCACAAGAAGTCACAAAAAATATCGCTAAGCTGGAAAAGGCGATGGGCACCAAATTGGGCGATCCTAAAAACCCTTTGCTCATTAGCGTCAGAAGCGGCGCAGCTGTTTCGATGCCCGGCATGATGGATACAGTGCTTAACTTAGGCCTAAATGACACTGTGATTGAGGGTATCATCAAAAAGACAGGCAATCCTCGATTCGCTTACGATATTTACAGGCGATTTATCGATATGTTTGGCGATGTTGTCATGGGTTGCAGTCATAAACATTTTGAGGCTGTTCTCGAAGCTGCTAAGAAAAAAGCTAAGGTCAAAGTCGATAGTGACTTATCTGCTGACCAGCTCAAGGCAGTTGTCGATGGTTACAAAAAGGTTTACAAAAAGCATGTTGGCAAAATGTTCCCTCAAACAGCTCGTGCCCAATTAGATCTAGCTATAGAGGCAGTCATCGGATCGTGGATGATTAGTCGTGCTATAAAATATCGTCAATTGAACAATATCACCGGCTTACTTGGTACAGCAGTCAATGTTCAAGCTATGGTGTTCGGCAACATGGGTAACGATTGCGGCACAGGTGTTTGCTTTACCCGTAATCCAAGTAACGGTAAGAAGGAATTTTACGGTGAATTTTTAATGAATGCTCAGGGCGAAGATGTTGTCGCCGGCATTAGAACACCGTTGCCATTGAAAAAGCTCTCAAAAGTTATGCCAAAAGCTTACAAAGAATTGACTAAGCTCATGACCAAACTTGAAAAGCATTATAAAGATATGCAGGACATGGAGTTCACTATTCAGGAGAAAGTTCTATACATTCTTCAAACTCGCGGCGGCAAGCGTACAGCCGCAGCAGCAGTAAAGATTGCCTCTGACATGGTGAATGAGCGAATGATTCCGCAACGCGAAGCAGTTATGCGAGTTACTCCTGAGCAGCTTGATATGCTTTTGCATCCGGCATTTGATCCTAAGGCCAAGCGAGATGTGATTGCTAAGGGATTGCCCGCTTCGCCCGGCGCTGCAGTTGGCCAGATAGTTTTTACTGCCGACAAAGCTGAAGCTTGGAGAAAAGCTGGTAAGACTGTTATTTTGGTTCGTATCGAGACCAGCCCTGAAGATATTGGCGGTATGGATGCGGCCGAAGGCATTTTGACAGCTCGCGGCGGTATGACATCACACGCAGCGGTTGTGGCTCGCGGCATGGGCAAGTGTTGCGTTGCCGGTGTTTCAGCATTGGTCATCAATTACAAAAACAATACCATGACTGTTGGCAAAACTGTCTATAAAGAGGGTGCTTATATCAGCCTTGACGGAACAAGCGGCGAAGTTATGACAGGTCAGCTGGCAACAGTTCCTCCGACATTCAGTGCTGATTTTGATCGGTTTTTGAAGATTTGTAATCGCGTCAAGACCATCGGCGTTAGAACAAATGCTGACACTCCCGCCGATGCCAAACGAGCCAGAGGCTTTGGTGCAGAGGGGATAGGTTTGTGTAGAACCGAGCATATGTTCTTTGAGGGCGACAGGATTTGGCCTGTTCGTCAAATGATTTTAGCTGCAGATGATTATGCAGCGATGTTACTGGAGCTCGAGACAGCCGACAGCGCTAAGGATAAGGCTGCAATAGCTAAAAAACATTCAGCATCCAAGAAAATGTTTGAGGGTGCTTTGAAGAAGCTTTTACCTTATCAGCGAAGTGATTTTGAGGGTATTTTCCGAGCCATGAATGGCTTGCCTGTTACTGTTAGATTGCTTGATCCTCCGCTGCACGAATTTTTGCCTCACGACAAAGCCAGTCAAGCTGAAATGGCTAAACGTTTGAAGATTACCCCAGCAGCTGTAAAGGCTAAGGTTGATCAGCTTCACGAGTTCAATCCGATGCTTGGCCATCGCGGCTGTCGTTTGGCTGTCACCTATCCTGCGATTTACAAGATGCAGGCTAGAGCTATAATTGAGGCAGCGATAAATGTCAAGAAGCGCGGCATTAAAGTTAAGCCAGAGATCATGATACCTTTGGCTGGAGCTGCTGCGGAATTTAAGTTCGTAAAGGCAGACGTTTTGGCAGAAGTTAAAGCTGTTCTCAAAGAGAAGAAAGCTACCATCAATTATTTAATTGGCACTATGATCGAGATTCCTCGCGCGGCGTTGACAGCTGACGAGATTGCAGAAGATGCTCAATTCTTTAGTTTCGGCACAAATGATTTAACGCAAATGGCGATGGGTTTTAGTCGCGATGATGCTGGTAAATTCTTGGGTGAATATGTTAGGAAGGGCATTTATGCTGACGATCCGTTCCAAAAATTGGATCAAGCTGGTGTTGGCAAGTTGGTTGAGATGGGCATTAAGCTTGGCCGCAGCGTTCGCAAGCAGCTCAAAATTGGTATTTGCGGCGAGCACGGCGGCGAACCAGACAGTATCGAGTTTTGCTATAAAGCCGGCATGAATTACGTTTCATGCTCTCCATTTAGGGTTCCGATTGCGATATTGTCATCAGCTCAAGCTGTTGTTAATAACAGTTAAACCTTGACAAATTAAGTGATAGTTTTATGATTAGCTAAGAGAGGCGTGTCAATAGTTGACATGCTTCTCTTTTTTTAGTTATGTTATATGTGGTGAATATGTTACGTATCAATCGGCGGACTTTAGGTTTTATTGTTTCGGGTTTTACATTGGTTGAGCTTTTGGTTGTGATTTCGATAATTGCTCTTTTGATGGGCATGTTATTGCCGACTTTTGGCATGATTAAGCGTCGCGCTTTGCGATTGAAGTGCTGCTCAAATCTCAAGCAGGTTCATTTAGCCATAAATTTATATGCTGCTTCCAACGATCATTTTTATCCAAGCCCTGACGGTCGCGATCCTGTCACAGCTTTTACCGGTAGGAAACATTGTTTATGGTCAGGTCGCGGCATGCGGGAATATTTGCGTCCTTATATTGACAATACTATTGATGCTAATAATCCGTCGGTTTTGTTTTGTCCAGCCGACAAGCAGTCTGCCGAGAAATATGAGTCGACGAGTTATGCCTATTCGATGGCTTTTTATTATGATGTTGCCACGATCAACAAGATGAGTAAGACCTCTGACACTTGGAATTGTGCTTATAAGACAACTGGCCACAGAATGGGTTCTGCCTCATATCCTTCATCGAAGATATTAGTTGGCGAATGGTTCAGCAATCATCACAAGGTTGATATTTCTTTGGACAATGGTTGGTGGTGGTGGGAAGGTAAGCGTAATTATTTACTTGCTGACGGCCACGTTCAGTATATTGACGCCAATGACATATTGCCTGCTCTTGACGGTTTTCCTGACGGCAATTTAACAAAAAATGGCATTAGTGGCCGCGACATTTTTCAGTAACATGTTTTGACAGTGAAATACATTGCGAATCGTTGTCTGATGGCCTATAATCATCGCTGTAAACTTGAATCAATTTGCAGTCATTTACATTTGCTACAACAAGAAAGATGATATTTATGGTCGATAATAGATCCAACACATGGCTCAACGATTTTGCGAATAACATTACTTCTCAATATGGTGAGAACGGCATTCTTGCTAAGGTTTTGGAGGTCATAGATGACAGTGACAAATGGTGTGTTGAGTTTGGCAGTTGGGATGGCAAAAATTGCAGTAACACTTACAATCTTGTTACCGATAAAGATTATTCAGCCGTATTGATTGAGGGGAGTCCGAAGCGTTTCAAGGATTTGTTAAAAACATTTGAGGGGAATTCGAGGGTGATTCCTTTGAATGATTTTGTGGGTTTTACTCCTGCCGATTCTTTGGACGTTCTTCTTAAGCCGACCTCGATACCTGTCAATTTTGACATTCTTTCGATAGACATTGACGGCAACGATTATCACACATGGGATGCTGTCAAGTTTTATAAGCCCAAGATAGTTGTGATAGAGTTCAATCCCACGATTTCTCCTGCCGTAGAATTCGTTCAACCTGCTGATTTTCGCCTTACTCAGGGCAGCAGTTTATTATCTACTGACAAGTTGGCTCGTTCTAAGGGTTATGAATTGGTTTGCGTTACTGCGACGAATGCCATTTTCGTTGACTCCAAATATTTTGATTTGTTTGGTATTGCGAATAATTCTGTTGATGAGATGATGGTTGACCGGTCTTTCATTACTCATATATTTTGCGGTTATGACGGGACTATTTTTCTTCGCGGCAGTTGTCTTATGCCTTGGCAGTTGATTCGTTATAAGGAGTCTCGTGTTCAGCATTTGCCTAGGTGGGCTCGTAAGTTGGTAGGTGACAAGAATTTTTTGCGTCGTTCTTTGGGTCGTCGTTTTCGTCGTCTTCGTAAGCGTGGCTTATTGTAAACATATCGTTTTGTTTTCTATGAATGTCACCATCTCTCTGCGTTCTCTGCGTTCTCTGTGAACTCTGTGGCTAATAGTTTTTAATATCTCCGCATTCTCTGTGCTCGGTGGCTTATTGCTTTTGTTTGTCATTGCGAGGGAGGTCTGCGACCGACTGCGGCAATCTCTCGTTAATGAACCGATCCAATTTTAAAATTGTCATTTTGAATTGCTGTTTTCGATTAACATTACTCTCAATTTTGAACCGTCGTTTAGCCCCGCTATCACTATGGCGGGGTTTGTTTACATTGTGTTTTTGCCCACAATGTCACCATCTCCCACCCGCGTCGGTCATCCCACTTTTTTTTCATCCGTGCCGGTCGCCTCGCATATTTTGTTCCGCTGCCACCCGCGCTGATTGCCCCACGCTTTTTTTCACCCGGCCCGCTCGGCTCGCCCCACCTATCCGCCCGTCACCGCGACAAAATAGGCGAAATAGCTAAGTTTTACGGCCAAAATTC
>CBDUWP010000009.1:0-24828 GCA_965370955.1 uncultured bacterium
TAGCCGAAACGAGTCATTTTATCAGGGACTAAAAAATGCCGCTAACATCGGCTCTTTGTCGAAAGCGCCAAAAGCTAAAATTGCCGTGTTCGTGGAAATGATAGAAGCCCTTAGAAAAAAAGCTGAAAGCGAGAAAATCGGCGAGCTTGTCGAAGATATCGTACAAAAGTCCACCATGCAAACTCAACTGCAAAACGCAGGAGAAGACGGAGCAAACGCCTTAGAAAATATCGGCGAATTGGTGAACTCGGCTTATCATTATGACGACAACACGCAAGAGCCGAGCCTAATCGATTATTTGCAGGAAATCTCGCTCTTTAGCGATTCCGATGCCTATGATGAAAATAGCCAGAAAGTTGCTCTGATGACGCTGCATGCGGCGAAGGGATTGGAGTTTGATAATGTTTTTATCGTCGGGCTAGAGGACAAGGTTTTGCCGCACGAAAGGAGCTTAGGTTCGCAAGAAGAAATCGAAGAGGAACGGAGATTGTTTTTTGTGGGCATCACAAGAGCGAAAAAAAATCTGTGGATCAGCTACAGTAAATATAGAACAATCTATGGGCAATTGGCTCGGTCAATGCCGTCTAAATTTTTGTACGAACTCGGTCTCGAAATGCCGGAAAAAGATAACGAATTCGCCTTGATAGAAAATTTTGGAGATAATTTTGCTAAGTCTTTTACAAATGTTACCACTTTTGAACCGAAAAAAGAGCCTCTGTTTGAAGCAGGGCAGTTGGTACGGCATCAAAAATTCGGGCTGGGAAAAGTAAAGCAATTTCTCGAAATGGCTGAAGACAGCACCGTCACAGTGTCTTTTAATACGGCGGGGACCAAAACGCTTATGCTGCAATATGCCAATCTGACAAAAGTTTAATGACGTTAATGACGACAGGCCGATAAAAATCGTATGATTATCGAATTTTGGCAAAGGAAAATTTAATGAGTCAAGCAGAGTTGAAATTTTACTATAAAAATGTGACGGCAGAAATCATCGGCGCAGAACATGGTATGAGCAAAAATGATTTCGATGCTCTACAAAAACAATGCCAGCCAGTCATAAAGCAAGTCAACGAATTACGCAAAAATGGCCAAACTCCATATAGAGATTTGCCGTACAATAAAGCTATCTGCAGCGAAATCCGTCAAATGGCAGATAGTGTCAAAGACGGCTGCGAAAATCTGGTCGTATTGGGTATCGGTGGGTCGGCGCTAGGGAATATTGCTCTGCAAACAGCACTGAATCCATACATGTACAATATCGATGAAAATCAGCGAAAAGGGCCGAGACTTTTCGTGTTCGATAATGTTGATCCGGCGCAGCTGAATTCATTTATCCAATGGGTTAGTGACAAACTCGACAAAACAATCTTCAACGTTATAAGTAAATCAGGCAGGACATCGGAAACGGCGAGCCAGTTCATGGTTATTTTCGACCTGCTTAACAAAAAATTAGGCCCAGAAAATCTAGCTAAACAAGTGGTCGCGACAACTGATCCAAAAGCAGGAACATTGCGAAAAATAGCAAACGAGCTAAAACTAAAATGTCTCGAAGTTCCTGATGGAGTTGGCGGAAGATTTAGCGTGCTAAGCGCGGTGGGATTGTTCAGCGCGGCTATGTGCGGGATCGATATCGAAGGACTGCTGGCTGGCGCACAGAGCATGGACAAAATCGTGACAAATGAAAATTTTTATAAAAATCCGGCGGCTCTAAACGCAGCAATCAATTACTATTATTACGGCAAAGGCAAAAAAAACTCTGTCATGATGCCATATTGTTATGCTCTTAAAGATATGGCTGATTGGTATCGGCAACTGTGGGCGGAAAGTCTCGGTAAAGCAAATGACCTAAACGGAAATGTCGTCAACATCGGCCCAACGCGTATCAAAGCCCTAGGAACAACAGATCAACATAGTCAAGTACAACTCTATCGAGAAGGGCCAAACGATAAAATTTTTACTCTGCTGAGCGTAACTGATTTCGGCAAAAAACAAAAAATAGGGCCTGCGCCAAAAGTTGCTCCGGAATTAGATTTTTTGGCTGGAGCCGATATGACAAAACTCATGAACAGCGAAAAAGCGGCGACAGAATATGCTTTGTTAAAAGACGAGCGGCCATGTCTGAATATTATATTTGAAAAGGTTGACGCATTCTCAGTCGGACAATTTATATATTTCTACGAAGTGACAACGTCAATCGCTGGGGCTCTGTTCAATATCAACACCTATGATCAGCCGGCGGTCGAGCTAGGCAAAGAAGCCACTTTCGCGTTGATGGGGCATGAAGATTTTGCCGAAATGGCGGACAAAATTGCTCCCTATACACAAATTGATTCCGATTATTTGATTTAAGGTTTTTGATGGATAATAATTTTATAGTCATAATGGCAGGGGGCTCGGGCAAAAGGCTTTGGCCGATTAGTCGAAAAAATCATCCAAAACAATTTGCTAAGCTCTTCGATGGCAAAAGCCTGATCCAAAAATGCTACGAAAGAATGGTGACCGGCTTTAAGCCTGAAAATATTTTTGTGATGACTAATAAAAAGCATCTGTCATTAGTCAAAGAACAATTGACTGATTTGCCAACCGAAAATATTATAGCAGAGCCTGTAGTAAGAGATACGCTTGGGGCGATCGCCTTGTCGGCAATAGCTATCGAAAAAAAATGTCCCAATGCAAATATAGCTATTGTTTCGTCCGACCATATAATCAGCCCAAGTGACATTTTTGTGCAAACAATCAAAAATGGCTTGAAATTTGTCGATGACAATCCAAAAACACTAATGACCTTTGGCATTAAGCCGGCCTTTGCCTCAACGCAATTCGGTTATCTAAAATGTGAAGGTGACTTGAAAAATTCGGCTCAAAAAGTTTTAGAATTCAAAGAAAAGCCAAACGAAGCAACAGCTAAGCAATATATCAGTCAAAAATGCTATCTCTGGAACGCTGGAATATTTGCATGGAAAGCACAAACTATATTAAAAAATATTGCCTGTTTTGTTGAAGATGCAACTGGGCCAATCAACAAAATTACCTCTCTGTGGCTTGATGAAAATCGAAGCAGTATGCTGGAAAAATATTTTCCGCAATTGCCAAAGCTAAGTATCGATTATGCAGTTATGGAAAAAAGCGACGATGTGTTCTGCATGGAACTCGATTGCGACTGGATGGATTTGGGATCATTTAATGCACTAAGTGACATTCTCCAATCAAATGAAAATGGTAATGTGGTTATTGGGCAAAATCACCAGTTGCTAAATTGCGAAAATACCATTGTGATCGATCAGCAAAAAGGGCACTTAATCGCAGCCATAGGTCTTTCTGATATGATTGTAGCCCATACAAAAGATGCGACAATTGTTTGTCCAAAGAATCAATCAGAAAAGCTGAAAGAGCTATTGGTGAAAATCGAAAAACAATCAGGCGAGAAATTTTTGTAACTAGCTAACAGGGCGGTACATGAGATATTTAGCTATAGATTATGGCACCAAACGCACAGGGCTTGCAATCTGTGACGAGTCGGAAACCTTCGTATCACCTCTTAAAACAATCTCGACGAGCGATGGTCTATGCGAAAAAATCATTGAAATAATAAAAGAAGAGCAAGCTACAGAAATTGTGGTCGGATTGCCTATCAATATGGATGGCACCGCTGGCGGCCAAGCTAAAATAACAATGGAATTCGCCAAAAATCTCGAAAAAATTGCTGATGTTCCTGTGTCACTATATGACGAGAGGTTGAGCAGTTTCGCCGCTGGTGAAAAACTCGCTCCAGCTGAATACACAAACAAAGGGAAAAAGAAAAGAATCGATGCTGTCGCAGCGGCTTGTATTTTAGAGGCTTTTCTTGTTCAAAAAAAAGAAGGGCAATAAAAAATTGTAATAGTCCAGCTAACTGTCTCGGTTTCTAGCAGAAAGAAGCATCAAATTCCTTATGCCTTCTGTGTCACGAGCGTTTAGCCATAATTTTGTGAAATTTTTCTGCTGAACAATTTGAGCTATTGCCATCAAAGCACGCAAATGATAAGGCCTTTGGTCGTGACTGCCGGCTAACACAAACAAGGTGGTGACAGCTGTGTCATTGTCTGGAAAAATGATGCCGTTGGCGGCGCGAACGAGCATGATTTCAAATTTGTTTTCACCATCAACAATGACGTGAGGAATGGCCATGCCGGGAGAAACTATTATCGTTCCCTCATCTTGACGTTTGATGAATTTTTCAAAAAGAACATATTCGTTGACATCAAGCTTTTTTTCCAAAGAGGCTGAAATATGACGGAAAAAACTTGCCGAATTTTGAGGCTCTGTCATGTCTAAAATCTCGCAGTTGCGAATCAAGCCGTCAAATCGGTCCTCAACAACCTGATCGCGATCTAACAAAATGTCACGCAGCTCATTCTCCAATGTCACTGTGTGGAGCTCTTTGGCTGTCACTCGCTCAACAATATGCATTATGGCAGAGGCTCGCTTGGTTCGCTTGGCTACAAAAACTAAATACCAAACTATACTCAAAATGATGAAACCGGCTGTTATCGACAGGGGAATTATACCCATATCGATGATCAAAATGCCGTAAATGATGATGGCTAAAATGTTTATGTAAGGGTAAAAAGGGGCGCGGAACTTGGGGCGATAACTCTGTATCTTGCTCTCACGCATGATTATGAGGCTGGCGTTGATCATCATAAACAGCAATATGCCAAGCGTAGAAGCTGTCTTGACCAGCAATTCGATGTCCATCGCAACAATGGCGACCGTCATGAAAAGGCCTGTAACCAAAATGCTGGCGTGGGGTGTGCGGAAACGATGGCTTATGTTAGCGAAAAAAGAAGGCAAAATCTTGTCCTTACTCATCGCCAACGGAGCACGAGAAGCAGCTAATAAACCGCCATTGGCTGTCGTTATGAATGCAGCAGCTGCGGCGAATGTTAATAAAACATAGCCCAGCGTACCAGCGATATTGCTAGCTGCTAACGAAATTGGCAATGAACTGCCCAAAAAAGCTGTTCTATCAACAACGCCAACTGTGACCGTGATGACTGCTAAATAAAGAAATGTCGTCGTCGCCCAAGCTAAAATCATGCCCAATGGCAAGTTTTTGCCGGGATTTTTTATCTCCTCAGCAACAGCGGCAACCTTCGTCAAACCAGCAAAGCTGATGAATACCATGCCGGCAGCTGCTAAAGTCGACTTGAAACCAAAAGGCATGAAGTCTTTATAGCGATGGATTTCAATCGACATGACGCCGCGAAACAAAAAGCCGCCGAGAATCAGCAATAATAAAAATACCAGAACTACCTGAAATTTGCTCGTGTGTTTCACGCTGACAATATTTAAGCCAGTAAAAAATAAACAACAAATCGTTGCGATTATCTTGTGCTGGATCGGAGTCAGCGATATCTGAAAAATCTCTACAAGGCCCATCTCAACCAAAATGACCATCCCGACAATCGCAAAAGCACTTTTTAAACTCAAAGCAAACCAACCGGAAAGGCCACTGAAAATGCCCCATAAACAGCCAAAACTTCTGTCTATATAGAAATATACGCCGCCGGCTTTGGGCATGGCAGTCGCTAGCTCCGCCTTAGCTAAAACACTGGGGATAATCAAAATCGATGCTAATAAATAGGCTACGATGATGGCTGGGCCGGTCTTGATGAAAATCAGAGCTGGCAAAATGAATAGGCCAGAACTAATCATAGCGCCAATAGCTATGCAATAGACGTCCAGCAGCCCTAATTGTTTCCTGAGTTTCGCCATTTATTTTTCCTTCGTAATACTACATCACTAAGGGTGTAGTTTTATCGCAACTATTACATTGTAAGGGCAATATAACCCAAAAATCAACAAAATAGCCTTTATTTAACAGCATAAAACAACACAAAAAAGGTTGATTTTGCTTTTCTAAGCCCAATGAAACATAACATATATTATGGGACTTTGGGTTTGGGGGTTCAAAAAAGCTAAAATAACTTATAAAAATTACGAATCATTAAAAACAAAGATTTCTGCTCCCAAAAATTAGAGCTGTTCAAGAATACCGAAACGCTTGCAGCTTCACAAAACCAATCCTTGAAAAAAAAAGTGTTTCAGATTAAAATGTCTAAACGAAATTCTAATTATAAATTAGTCTGCCAAATCAAATGAGGAGATTTGCAATATGCTATCTAAAGTTATCAATTTTCTTAAAACTGACATTTGGCGAATAAGCTTAAAAAATTATTCCAAAAGAAAATCTTTCTTCCTCAAACAATTAAGAGTTGTTGTTTTAGCTGTTCGAGGATTTGCAGAAGATAAATGCAAATTCAGAGCATCGGCTCTAACCTTTTATTCACTCCTGTCTATAGTACCAGTTCTAGCTATGATGTTTGGCATAGCTAAAGGTTTCGGATTAGAAAAACGCATCGAAACTGAACTATTACAAAAAATGCAGGGACAAGAGGAAATAGCAAGAAAAGTTATCGATTGCGCAAACTCATTACTAGATAGTGCTAGCGGAGGTTTTATCGCTGGAATCGGCGTGGCTTTTCTGTTTTGGACAATCATAAAAGTTTTGAGCAATATCGAGAATTCATTCAACGATATCTGGGGCGTGAAAAAACCAAGAGCAATAGGAAGAAAATTCAGCGATTATCTGTCAATTATGCTAGTCTGTCCGTTTCTTCTGATCATTGCCTCAAGTGCCACAGTGCTTATCAATACGCAAATAAAAACGATAATACAAGAATATGCTATACTAAATAATGCTGTCGGGGCATTGATATTATTTTCACTGAGGCTATCGCCCTATGTCACTATGTGGATTGTGTTTACATTTATTTTCATCTTCATGCCAAACACCAAAGTTAAACTAAAATCTGGATTCTTAGGCGGGATCGTCGCTGGAACAATTTTTCAACTGACACAATGGGGGTATATAAATTTTCAAATTGTAACGGCAAAATACAGCGCAATCTATGGAAGTTTTGCTGCCTTGCCGCTATTTCTATTATGGTTGCAAATTAGCTGGTTGATCGTGCTGTTTGGAGCAGAGCTTTCATTCGCTCATCAAAATGTGGAAACCTATGAATTTGAACAAGATTGTCTATCGGCTAGCCATTCCTACAAAAAATTGCTGGCACTGGTCATAACACATAAGTTGACGAAAAACTTTTGCCAGCCTATAGATCCGTTAAATGCGGAACAAATCTCGCATGAACTCGAAATCCCAATCCGACTCGTAAGGCAGATATTATTCGAGTTGGTCGAGGCGAAAATAATCGCAGAGGTTGCGAAAAATGGTGATAATGCTCTCTATCAGCCGGCTGTAGATACAGAAAAAATCACAATCGAATATGTCGTCCAAGCCCTTGAACAAAAAGGCAATGCGAATATTCCTGTGAAAAAAACAAATGAGCTAGCTAAACTCTCGGAATGCTTGAGCCTGTTCGCAAGCGATATCGAAAAATCGCCGGCAAATATGCTGCTAAAAGATATCTAAAAAATGTCCAAAAGAAATCAACGCACTTTATCGTTGAAATCCTGAAGCTGTGACTCAATCGATGTCACCACCCAATCAATGTAATGAGCTAAATGGACGGGCTCATTATGACCTTCATTCAAAAGACCGTTGCGAATCGTGTCTAAAAATGCTGCAATCGATGACGCTGCTATTTTCACAGGAGATGATGACCATCGCTTGAGCTCTTGATATTCAAAACGTAATGACGGATCCTTAAGCTGCTCCAAAGATAAATAATCGCCGGGATTATAGGATACCTGAAGGCCTTTCAAGCAAACAATCAGCGGCTCGTAACTGCACTTTGAACTAAGGCGAATAAATTTATATTGCTGAGTATAGGTTGTCGCCTGAGCAGGCGGCTTCTCCAAGATGTCACCACCTGATAAGCACCACTTGCGCTTACTGCTCTTGGCAAAAGAAAATTCCTCGCCATAACGATATTGAGTTATCTCATCATTGTCCATGCGAGAAAAATGATAGGAACCGTTGTCTTGACGATAAAGGCCGCCGCCGAGAACCAATAAACATTTGACAAAATCCAGCGGCAAGATTTTTTGTCTATTTATCTGGTTCTTTCTGAGCTGAAAAGTTAAATGCAAACTGTGAGGCTTGATGTCATAGAATGTGACTATCGCACAAATCAACTCGTTGAGCAGCCAAGGGTCATTTGTGGCAGGACGAGAAATATCGCCTTTGAAATTCAGCCTGCCCGGGGCAAATTCAAGGAAACCGCCCTTGCAACCACAATCCGACGAACCAATGTGATCGTCAATGTAACCGCCAAGTTTCCAACATAAAATGTCGAGATGAAAATCCTTGAAATAGCGAAAATTATCATACATCGTATCGGGATTACCAAAAATTGTACGCTGAGGCTCAACCGCACTACAACCAACATTACTTAGCTCAAGCTCTACACCCAAAGGTATTAAGCCGGGCTGGCGATTAGCGATGATGCGGTCGAGATAACTGCGGGCAAGGCGGTAATCAAAGAGCTCGTCGGCAGCACCAATAGCATATTTAGCGTAATCTATCAGGTCGTTGTTTTCATCTTCAATCAGTTTTAAGCCGCGAGAAATAATGACATCCATCGGCATAGAATTGGCATTTATCATTTGAAGCGATGCAAGCAAACTTACCGATCGCTTGAAATAACGCTCCGAATATAAATGCTCAAGCTCAAAACGATAGCGACGCTGAAACTTCTCGTCAAACTGATTCAAAAAAACCTGCTTAATAACAAGCGTTAAATAATTCTTGATAAACGGTTTGGCTTGGGCGTCACTGTATAAATGTTTGATGCTCGGAAATGGACGCTCTAACTGGTTTTTCAAAAAATAATCGCTAAAAGCATCCTTGCCGTAATGAGTTATAATCAAATCACGCTCAGTAAAAGCAAGAAGCTCACGTCTGGCTCGACGCTCTAACTCGGCATCGTAACTCTTGTCGCCGGGACGTGTTTGGGCTTCAATGAATTTGGTAATACGCTTACGAAGCCAAAGCTCGTGAATCAAATTCACGTGAAATCGGTCGCCATGCGGCTTTTGATTTTTAAGACGTTCATTGGCATCAAGATAGGCAAAAGCTTCAACCGGGCCGTCTGCTGTGTTGACTGTCACTGTCCGGCGACGATAGCGGCGACCCTCATAATAATCAATGTCACCTATTGCCTGCTCTGAAACTGGACTAAGCAAAAGACCATCTATACGGCTATTGGCATCAGCTGACGCATAAAAATATACATCGTCAGGGCTTATCTTGCGATAACCATCCAAAATGGCCGGCCTGCAGTCAATGATTTGGGCATCTGTAATATCCTCCGGATCACTCGATTCGTCCGGCAATTGAAAACGAAAACCGCAAATCGATTCAAAAACATCAGGATCACGAAGAGAACCATATACAAATAAGCTTGGATTGATATCAGACATAATAAACTAATCGCCCTTGCGAATATCTATATATAAATGAAATAATTCCCTAAAAGCACGCAAAATGACGGATAGGTTTGCGCCAGTTTGACTGCCAGAGATTCGACTGTAATGATTGACGCCAGCTTGAACGATTTTTTTGCCACCGCGATGAGCCCGAGCTAAAATTTCAGTGTCTATCAAAGCGCCTGTGCTGGCCATCTTCATGTCACTAAATATACTGGTTCTATATAGCTTGAAAGCACAATCTAAATCACGCAATTTAAGGCCAAATAATAAACAGCATAATCTCGTCCAGCAAAAAGCATTCAATTTTCTGACAAAGCTGTCCTGACGATTTATGCGGTAACAACTGACAATGTCGGCATCCTTAATCAAAGGCAAAATCAAACCCAATTGCGATATGTCAAACTGGCCGTCACCATCTGTATAAAAAACAAGCGGCTTAGTCGCTGCCCTAAAGCCGGACTGAAGCGCTGCGCCATAGCCAAGATTTGTTGCATGATGAATGACTCTTATGCGATTGTCCTTTGAAGCAATTTCATCGCCAATGACGCCCGTACGATCGCTGCTGCCGTCATTAACTATTATCAATTCAAAGTCAGCGTCAAGGGCCACCAAAGCATCAGTCGCCTTATTGACCACCCTGCTAATGTTGGTTTCTTCATTGTAAAAAGGGAAAAAAACGCTTATAGCTATATCTGACATTAAAATTATAGACCTTTTATATAGTAATTAAAAAACACAAACATCTACCAAGTGACAAATTTCACTACATCTTTTTTACGTTCCAAAAAACTCAAAAGAATGTCTTTGTAACTGGTTTGATCAGCAATTTGGCATTCTACATTATGTTTCACTAGAAAATCAGCCGCAATCATCGCAGCAGACAATCGCCTGCTATAACCATCTGTTTTTCTATAATCAGCTTCATTCTCATGAAAATTCTGCAAGTATTGAGTGAATGTCGCTATAGCAATGGGGATCGTTTTGCCATATTGGGCTGAAAAAATAATGGCTAAAGCAGATGCCTCCGTAGGATTGGCTTCGAACGAACAAATCGCGAACTCAATTGCAGTCTTTTTGTTACGTTCACTATCGCCATATAACAATAAATTATTGGCAACAACAAGATCTTTAACATATTGATCTCTGTAAACAGTTTCGCCAGAAGCTATGCCTTCATAGATACGCTTGCCTTGGGCCGTTGTGACGTTCGCAAACAACTGCTGCTTCTCATTAGAATAAATAAGACGCCAATTACGATGATACTTGATGCTGCGTAATACCACCTTATCAAATTCACCTGACGGCATTAAAATATAACTAACCCCCCTTGCATTGAATTGAGCATCGAGCCACTGGGCAATCTTCATGCGATCCTGTCGCGTCAGAGCAGCTTTTTGCCTCGCGGCATTGATGGCCACAGGGCCGCCAGCTATGATGTATGACCAGACGTTGAAATCAATCGGCTCATAAGCAGCTTGAGCACGGCCGTCCATAAACAGCTGCAGCGAAGTTTTGCCCGTAACTGAATTGGGCTCTTGGCCATAGGCTATCGCGCCGCCCTCTGTCCAATAGTTAAAAACTGTGCCGGAAATCTTGTTGTCCTGTATGAAGCGGCAAACGTAAAAAGGCTTCAAATAAGAGGCTGTCATCCGCATGAAAACGGACGAAAGTTTAGGATCGTTCGGCCAAGGATCAAGGTAAATCTTTTTATACTTAATGCCCCACCACGAGCCAAAAAACATTATCAATACAAAGGCTGCCAGAGTTAATTTTTTGCTGAGGCAACCAGACATACGACCTGCATTAAAACCGGTTCCTCCGAAAAAACCGCGACTGGCGAAAAATAATCTTAGCAAATGATCCAACAGTAATGCAATAATAGGACAGGCAACGTAACCGGCGATAACTATAAATCTGCGGCTGCAAATGGCCATATATATCGTGACAACAGCAATCGCCACAACAGCAAGGTTGATCTTGCCGATTTTGTATGTGTTGTCAACAGCAGTGTTTTCAGGTGGTGATTCAACCGAGACAGCAGAATTCTTGGCCCAAACAAAAGCTAAATAAATCAAAACACAAACTAAATTCAGCACGTAAAGCACCGGAAACAATTGGGAGTAATTTATCGCCCTGCGACCCTCATAATGAGGACGCCAAGGACGAGTCAAAGAAAATAAACCATCGTTTTCGCCAATCGTAAAACAATTATCGAAATAATATATAACGAGTAATGCTGCGATAACTGCAACAGCAGAAACAATCAAAATATGAAAATAACATCGCTTGATCTTGTCAGTAAAAAAACCGGCAAAAAACGAAAACAAAACATAAAAAACAATTGTCAAAAATGGATAAAAATAGGCACCGCTATAGCCGACTTGCTCCTGAAAACAAGCCATCGCAAAAATAGATAAAGGGATTACCAAAAATATATAATATATAGAATAAAAAAGGCTGCATGAAATAATGATCGCAAAAATTGCTGTGATGAAAAAACTGCCCGGATTCAAATCTAAAAATGAAAAGCTTACAGAAATTATCCAAACAGCAAATATAGCGAAAATATGACCGAAAACCTGAACCAAAGCTGAATATTTATTTTTTTGATTCTGCAAATCAAGAATCGAACCATCAAGCAAAACTGGCTTCAATAAAAAATTAAACAGCCATAAAGCAACAACCGCCACAAAAGTCATGACCAAAATCAAAAATGGAAAGCCAGTGCCAACAGGATTCTGCCATTCAAAGGCTGGATGCCATTCATTGACAGTTCGCCACATTTCGGCACTTTTACTAAAGCTGATGACAAAGGTGTGGGTCAGGTTCGTTAGATGAAATGGATTGAAAACAATCGAGCCAATGAAAGCGGCAATGCCAACAGCTATCGTATGCCAAAGGCCGCGTTTATTTAGCGTGATAAAACGGTTGGGGAAAAACTGAGTGACAAAATTGACCACAACGAAAATCACCAGCATTATGAAAATATATATGTAGCCGCCATGCAAATTAGCCCACAAAACTGTCACCGGAACCAATAACCATACATAAAGCAAGTGACGGTAACTGGCCAGCAGCAATATGACCATGAATATCGCCACAAACAAATTAGAATAACCCGCCGGACGAATGTCTATAAAAGATCGGCCAATAAATAAAGCAGCGCAAGTGAAAAAGCTCGCAATCGCAAAATGAACCCCCATCAACCGCATCGAATAATAAATCAAAAAAGCTGTCAAAAAATATAGTGCAAATTTCCAATAAACCAGCGTATTAAATGATAGCTCATCGCTGTCGGCAAAGGGACTCTCATGAGCGAGCCAATAAAAAATGACATGGCTAAGCCAATTCTGATTCACCCAGCCGGTAGGATGCCACTTGGAAAAAAAAGCTTTTTTGCTATCAGATAAATTTGGATAGTTATCAGCCTTGTCAGCACAATATCGCAAAATCCCAGCTTTTATTCCGCTAGATTCATCAGCTGATTTGTGAAGCTCTTTCGCAAACTTGGCCATGCTTTCATTCGTTGGCCCTGAATGATGAGAGTTCGCGCTGAAAGGCTCAATAGTATCCACGCCGTGATTGACAAAGTGACGTCCGCAAGCAAGTGCTACCCAAGTGTCACCTGCTCCAACCATGTGAGTGCAAGTGTGAAAAGCAAATATCAAAATCATTGTCCAGCAAAACAGCTTAAACAAAAAAGTTATTTTGTTTTTGGGTGCAGAAATTGCCACCGATGGCGATTCGTCAGATATGACGGTTTCTTTAATCATCTTAAATTGTCCCTCAACATCATTGGCAAAGACTGTTTTACTTACAAGTTTTTAGCCATTTTTCAAGTCGGTCAATACCAGCTGAGATTTGTTCGGTCGAACAGGCAAAGCTTAAGCGAACGTTCTTGTCGCAGCCAAAGGCAATGCCGGGAACCAATGCAACCTTAGCCTGCTCAAGCAAAGCTGTCGCAAAATCCAAGCTGCCGTTAATTGTCGCTGAACCCATCGTCTTGCCGTAATAGGACGAAACATCTGGGAAACAATAAAAAGCTCCGTCAGGCGACAAAACCTTGACGCCGTCTATCGAGTTTAAACGATCAGCCATATACTGGCCGCGTTTTTCAAACTCTTTACGCATCGACTCCAAAGTGGCTGGCCCAGCTGGATCCGTAAAAGCAGTTATCGCTGCATATTGACAAAATGTTACGGGATTGGAGGTCATGTGAGATTGCAACCGGCCCATAGCTTTTATCACGTCAAGCGGCGCAGCCGTATAGCCAAGACGCCAGCCAGTCATAGAATAAGCCTTACTGAGGCCATTCAACGTGATTGTGCGGGAATAAGCGTCATCGCTCAACGCAGCGAAACTAATGAATTCCGTCTTGCCATATATCAACTTCTCGTAAATTTCGTCAGACAATACCATGATATCTGTGCCTTCTAATACCGCAGCTAAGCCACGCAGCTCGTCTGGAGTATAAGCAAAGCCGCCGGGATTGTTGGGCGAATTCAAAATCAAAAGAGCTGTCTTGTCAGTAATCGCAGCCTTTAGCTGGGCTGGGGTCATCTTGAAATCATCTGAAATGTCAGTTTCGACAATCTTGGCCACACCTTCAGCTAACTTGACGCATTCGGTGTAGGTGACCCAATAGGGAGTCGGTAAAATCACCTCGTCGCCCGGATCCAAAACAGCTTGCATAACCTCATAAACAGAATGCTTGCCGCCAATGTTGACAATAATCTGCTCAGGGCTATAATCTAAATTGTTGTCAGTGCGGAACTTATCGCTTATAGCCTGCTTGAGCTCTATAATGCCGGAAGCCGCTGTATATTTGGTCTTGCCCTGATTCAATGCCTCTATCGCAGAGGCTTTTATGTAATCTGGCGTGTCAAAATCAGGCTCACCAGCTGCAAAAGCTAAAACGTCAACACCGTCAGCTTTCATCTGCTTGGCACGAGCATTGACAGCTAATGTGGCTGATGGCGGAACTGATTGGGCTCTCTTACTAACTTTCATCTTCGACACCTTAAAAAAAACATGATTCTTGTTGAAATTTAGTGACATACATATCGCAAAAGGAGATAATGCCACCGAACATTAAAGGAAAAACAACCTAAACAGTCAAGAAAAAAACGATCGATAGGAGTAATCGTCCTACCTTCGATAGGGTATGTAAAAAAAATTTGCATAATTTCAATATCTGGCTATAATGAACCGATTATTCGCAGAATGCGGAGAATGTTACCTAATTAATGAAATAAAGTTTGTGGAGTTACTAATCTCATGAATGAAGCTGGCGTAAATGACTCAAAAGATAGTGGCGAGGCTCAGGCTGAAAATACTGCCAAGCAAATTGATTTGTTTGGGGCTGAATTGCCGTCTGTTGAACAGATCAATGAACTGGCTGAGCAGGTCTGTGCAAGTCAGCAAAAATCGGCGGACTTCGGCGCCCTGCTTGATGAAAAAGCTACAAGTAACTCGAATAGTCTGGCTGTGGGAATCGGAATGTATATCATCGGCCGACTCGAAGAAGCTGAAGAAAAACTTAAAAAAGCTGGTAAATCCGCTGAAAAATATCTCTATTTGGCAAGGACACAAAGAAAAATGACTCAATATAACAAGGCTATCAAAAATCTGGATAAAGCAATCGAAGCAAATGGAGATAAGCTCGTCATCTCCTTAGAAAAAACTGCGGCATATCGAGGAGCAAAAGAACTCGAAAAAGCTGAAAACGAACTCAAAAGTTGTGCTAATTTTGAAAATATCAGCGCGGAATATCACTATCAATTAGCTAGAATCCTAGAAGCAAAAGGACTATACGAACAGGCTATATCAAACTATAAACAGGCGTGCGAACTGTCACCGGAACATAAAAAAGCAATGTTCCATCTGGCTTATAGGTGCGATCTATGCGGCGAAGAACAAGCGGCGATCGATTATTATAAGCAACTGGCAACTTCAAAGCCTGTACATGTCAATGCCCTCTTTAATTTGGCGGTGCTGTATGAGGATAATGAGAAATTCGATAAGGCAAGCCAGTGCATAGACAAAATCATAGAATATCATCCTAATAATTCAAAGGCAATCGCCCTGAAAAAAGATATAGACAGCTCAAAAACAATGTACTATGACGAAGAAAACGAGAAAAAGAAAGACAAACAGCATCAAATTCTGGCTACGCCAATCTCCGATTTTGAACTGTCTGTCAGAAGCAGAAACTGCTTGAAAAAAATGAAGATCTTTACGCTCGGCGATCTGCTGAAAATAAGCGAAGCGGAGCTGCTGTCGTATAAAAACTTCGGCGAAACTTCACTCTACGAAATTAAAAATATATTAACGTCAAAAGCTCTATATCTCGGAATGTCACTCGATGACGAAAGCTTCAATCAAACAACTGAACAAAATGACGCAACACCAGAAGATCAAATGCTGCTGGGCAAAACTATTGACGATTTGCAGCTTTCTGTCAGAGCACATAAATGCGTGCAAAATCTCAGTATCAAAACTCTAGGAGAGCTAGTCAGAAGAACTGAAGCTGAACTCTTAGGATGTAAAAACTTTGGAGTGACAAGCTTAAACGAAATCAAAAAATCACTGGTAGATCTCGGACTGTCACTTAGAAAGCTGGAATAAAAACAAAGCCCCCTACTATTATGGCATGTAAAAGAGAAGGACCTGCTCGCAATAAAATTGGCTCTATTCTAATCAAAAAATGCGCATTTTTTTTGGTTCTAATCGTAATAGCAGGCTGCAAAAAAGAACTGACAAATCAAGAGATTGTCCCCCCATCAGGTTTGCAATCGCAATATATGATTCGTGTGCTGCTGAAAAGTAACATACAACAATGCACATTCAGCTGCCAAAACAAATTTGAGATCATCGACAGCAAAACAAATCAGCTGTTGATGGTTATGAATAAGCCTGATAAAAAAATCAAAATCAAAATCCTAAATGGCCGCTTGTTTCTGAACAACATGGTGTTCAACCAAAAAATCTTCAAAATCAAGCCAGAAAACAAAACCTTAATATCCATAAATGGCAATCAATATCGAGGCGATGTCACGGTATCGCAGAATGATGACGGCAGTTTCGATATAATCAATTCTCTTGAAATAGAATTATATTTAGCTGGCGTGATCGCAGCTGAAATGCCGGACTACTGGGAGCCGCAAGCATTGCAAGCCCAAACTGTGGCGGCTAGAACCTATTGCCTCTATATCAAAAAAAGATTTGGCGATAAACGCAAGTGGGATCTGAAATGTACGCAAGCTAGCCAAAAATATCTGGGAGTGAAAGCTGAATCAAAAAATATCGATAGTGCAATCAAAAAAACAAAGGGGCAAGTATTAACCGTCAAGCTCACAGAAAATAACGGGAAATTCAGAATCGGCAAAACAAATAGATGCGTCTTTCCAACCTATTACAGCGCTGTCTGCGGCGGCAGAACAGAAAATAGTCAAAATGTGTTTGGAGATAGCTTTGAGCCGCTTTGCGGGGTTAAATGTCCCTACTGCAAAAAAACGGCAAAACCAAAATTGCTCAACTGGACAAAAGTTTCTTACGATATCAAGCAAATAAACGAAAGGTTGATGGCGAGATATCAGAGCTTTAAAAAGCTAGAAAAAATCAAAAAGGTTTCCATAAAACACCAAACAAATATGAACAAAATTACACGGGCTTGCAAAATCGAGATCACTGGCGAAAATAATCTCAGCGATTGGCTAAGAGCAGAGGATTTCAGACTGGCGATCGATCCAACTGGAACAAAAATAAAAAGCGATGCGTTTGAAATGCTGCAGAAAAAAAACATTGTTCTTTTTAAAAATGGCAAAGGCTATGGCCATGCCGTAGGAATGTGCCAATATGGAGCTCTCGCAATGGCGAGAAAAAACAAAAGCTATAAAAAAATTCTCGAATTCTACTATCCAAATTCAAAGCTAATACATATATACAAATAAACAAAAATCAATCAGAGAAAAAAATGGAACACTTTCAACTAAAACATAAAGAAGCTAACTCGTCGGCGAGAACAGGTCTTTTACAAACGGGTCACGGAACTGTCGAAACGCCAGTCTTTATGCCGGTCGGTACAGCAGGAGCCGTCAAGGGAACGATACCGCAATTATTGAAAGATGCCGGCTGCTCGGTCATTTTGGCAAATACATATCACATGATGCTTAGGCCGACAGTTGAAGTCGTCGAAAAGCTTGGCGGGCTCCATAAATTGATGGCTTGGGATGGCCCAATCCTGACAGATAGCGGCGGATATCAAGTGTTCTCGCTCAATAAATTGAACAAAATCAGCGATGAAGGAGTCGAATTTGCAAGCCATATCGATGGCAAAAAATATTTTCTCAATCCCGAAATAGCTACCGATATACAAAATCGGCTCGGCGCTGATATCATCATGTGCTTCGATCAGTGTACGCCCTTTCCATGTGAAACAGGCGAATTAGACAAGGCTATCGAAAGGACGCTTCGATGGGCGGCTCAATGCAAAAAAGCCCATAACAAGCAAGGCCAGTTACTGTTCGGCATAGTGCAGGGCGAAATTGACCTTGAAAAAAGAAGCTATTGTGCGAAAAAACTGTTGGAAATCGGATTCGACGGCTATGCTATCGGAGGGTTGAGCGTCGGCGAAGGCCATGAAAATATGGTCAAAACCGTTAAGCATACAGCAAATATTTTGCCGGAAAATAGGCCGAGATATTTGATGGGAGCCGGAACGCCGGCTGATATTATCGCGGCTGTCAAATGCGGTATCGATATGTTCGATTGCGTTATGCCAACCAGAAACGGACGAAACGCTTTAGCCTTTACCGAAAATGGACCGGTAAGGCTCAGAAATAGTTGCTACATAGAGGATGACTCCCCTATCGAGCAAGGGTGCGACTGCTACTGCTGCCAAAACTTTTCCAAAGGGGCTATCAGGCACTTCATAAAGGTCAAAGAAATGATCGGGCCAATACTGGTTTCACTACATAATATCAGATTTTATCAAAGGATGATGAGCCAAATCCAAAGCAAAATTGAAAATGATACATTCAGCCAATGGGCGGATGAAAAAATACAAAAATATGAGATCTTTAACAGCTAAATAGTAAAAAACTTGGATTTATACGAGATATTTAACAAAAAACTAAATTCTGCCCCACTGCCGCAAGATTTTGACGGAAATTTATCTGTAATTCTTGGCTGATTTAGGGTATAAATAGCGGTTTTACAATCTGTAACGACAAATGAAAGGTTTGAGAAATGATGGATAGTTTATGGATAGTGGCTACGGCCAACGAGGGCCAAGTAATAGAGAGATTGACCAGCACTGGTGTCACGCAGCAAGAGGTTACAACAGCGACAGCTGACGTGAATGTGACTGACCCTAATATGCCCCCTCCGCCAAAGAAAAAAGGATACGGATCAATAATAATCATGGTCGGATTTGCCGTTATGTTTTATCTATTGGTACTTCGTGGTCCGCAAAAACAAAAGAAGCAAAGAATACAGATGACAAAGTCGCTCGAAAAAAATGACAGAATACAAACCATCGGCGGAATCATCGGAACCATTGTAGAGGTTAAAGATGATGAAATCATTCTCAAAATCGATGAGTCAAACAATACGAAAATGAAAATCGTACATGCAGCTGTCGGTAAAAATATAACTAAAGAACAAAAATAAAAACCAGTAAACCCCCACGCCCTTACGGACGTGGGATTTGTCGGATGCTTCCATCTACACCCTTGCGGATGTAGTTACGAAGGAAAAATAAAATCACTGAAATGACCTATTTGTTAAACTTATAAGTATGAGGAATGATATGGGCAAAAATTTGACCTTGAAAGCAGCTGCAATAATCGCAATAACCATACTCGCAATCGCAATGTTGTATCCTGCAGATAAAAAACTCAAACCGGGTATCGATTTGGCTGGCGGTTCCAGCTTGATCTATGAAATTGATGATCACGGAATGGATCCCGACCAAAGAAAAAATCTGGCTCAAAATATGATTACCATCATTAGAAGAAGAGTCGATCCGGCTAACCTGCTGAATATTGTTTGGCGAGTTTTAAGCAGTAACAGGTTCGAGATCCAAATGCCCCTAGCTAGTCCTCTCGCTAGAGAAAAAAGAGCTCAGTACGAACAGGCAATGACGCAATTGCTCGACAAAAATATTAGTACTGCTAAAGTACTTAGAATATTGCAGCAACCAGAGCCATCGCGAACCGACCAAATCAAAATGCTAAACATCACTGATGAAAAAAATAAAGCTGTACTGCAAAACATTTTAGCTGTACACGATCAGCGTCAGCTATTGAGAAATGCAGCCCTAAAACAAGAACCACTGCTCGAAGAGCTGAAAACTCAGATGGAAAAAACTCAAGTCAATGCCGATGATATAGATGCCAATATGGATCAATGGCTAGCTATGGATGAGCCTAATATGGCCGCAGCTATCGAGGAATTTGCTGGTTCAAAGAAAAAAGCGAAAAAAGTAAACGGATATGTGCTGGCTTTCAAGGCTTGGGCTGGGACTGTTGAGCAATTGACTGATCCGGAAATTGGAAAAAATATACAGTTCACAAAAGCTAAAAAACAACTGGATAATCTTAACATCTCAGCTGAACAGATGAACAATATTCTAGAGATGAAAAAGAAATCGTCTAGACGGCAAACTGCTATCGATGACTTAAAACAGGCATATCCTGATCGCAAAGAGCTGGTAGATAAGGTTGTGGCCTCTTTTGAGGAATATCGACCGCATAAAGGCAAAATCGATGACCCAAAGGATATTCAAAGAATGCTCAAGGGTTCCGGCGTGTTGGAATTTCGAATATTGCCAACTGCAGGAAGAAGCGAACTAAATAACGCTGAAATAAATGGCTACAGAGAAACCATCAGGGAAAAAGGACCTAAGGCGGCGTCCGATACAGAATATATCTGGTGCGAAATCGAAAACCCCGATGAATGGCTAAGGAAAAATTCAGACGGAACAATCACAGCTACAGGAATTGTCGAAACGTTCGGGGAAAAATATTACGTTTTGGCTAGCAATAAAACTGAAGAAACTATGCTGCACTCTGCCGGCAAAAAATGGAAACTCGAACGAGCTTCCGTCAGCAGAGACCAGCAAGGCAAAAGAGCTATCGCTTTTAGCTTAAACGATAGAGGTGCTATAAAATTTGCGGCGATAACAGGTGACAACATCAACAGGCCGTTGTGTATCACGCTAGATAGCATGGCACTGTCGGCTCCAAATATACAAAGCAAAATCTTTAGAAGCGGCATTATCACCGGCTCCTTTTCAGTGACAGAGGTGCAGGACATGATACAAAAACTCAACGCTGGATCACTGCCGGCAAGGCTGTCTGAGCAGCCCATCTCGGAAAAAACTATCGGCCCAGCTATCGGAGCTGACAATAGGGATAAAGGCGTCAAAGCCGGATTCTATGGATTGATGGCAGTTATGGCCTGTATGCTGTTTTACTATACATTGGCTGGCGGAATCGCGGATGTGGCACTGATATTAAACATATTGTTTGTTTTGGCGATCATGGCTTTTTCAAAAGCGACTTTCACCCTGCCCGGTATTGGCGGTATCATTTTGACCATCGGCATGAGCGTCGATGCGAACGTGCTGATCTTCGAAAGAATCCGAGAAGAGCAGACAAAAGGCTCATCGATGAGGACCGCTATTCAAAACGGTTACAGCAAAGCTTTCACCACGATTTTTGATGCCAACTTGACAACCTTTATCACGGCTGCGATTTTGTTCTGGGTAGCCAGCGAAGAAATCAAAGGCTTTGCTATCGTGTTAATGCTCGGTATTATTTCCAGTATGTTCACTGCCCTGTTCGTGACGAGAGTCATCTTTGAGTTGCTAATGAAAGCCAAAATCATAAAAGAACATCTCGTGATGATGAGAATTCTTAAAAAACCTAACGTTGATTGGATGAGGCTTAGGCCAGTGTTCATGACAATCTCTGCGATAATGATAATTGGCGGATTGCTGGTCTTTTTCACCAGAGATGAGAGCAAAAATAAAAAATATGATATTGAATTTACCGGCGGCTCTGCGGTCATAGTCAATTTCAAAAATGATATGACTATCCAGCAGGTACGAGATGAAATGATCAAAACCGGCCAAGCATTGCAGAATCCTGATCTGGCTGCCTCTAATATCTATAGTATCAACAACTCGCTGACTGAATATGAAATCACGACAACAGCCACAAATGCGGCGACTGTCACTATTAGCTTCGATGAAGCAGCAGATATAAGTCAGGAGAAAATAGAGAAAAAATTAAGTTCATTGACTAAATTGGTTGTGACACAAAACCCAGATGGCGAATTCACGATTGTCACTGCAGAAACCAATAGTTCCAGAATTACAAATTTGATAGCAACTAATTTACCAGAAGCTACAGTTGGATCAATCAATGTAAAGGAAACTGTTAGCGATGCTATCGTTGCGGCGTTCGGTGATAATCTCAAAATCACGAAAAGCCTTAAACCTAATGTGATTTCAAATATGGCGGTTACGGATAATCTTGTCGACATAAATCCGGAACTGGCCAGCTATAACGGCGGCGTAAAAATCGAAATGGCTATTGCAAATTCGGCAACTGCCAAGCAAGTCAGGCAAAGGCTAAACGATTATCGAATTAAGCCGGAAGCAAGGAACATTAAATGGCATAAATTCGAAATCATGACTGACGAGCTCAAAGCACCAGCTGAAGATCAATTGATGGATAAATTTATTTATGTCTCGGCGGCTGATGATGCTGTGATAAACAGATTGACTGACAAACAAATGCAGCTGTTTGCTGATGTTGAGAAAAACAAGCTTATTGCGGCACTGAGCATTCAAAGCGCCCTGCCGAGAGTAACGCAAATAAATCCATCAATCGGGCAAGAAGCTAAAACTCAGGCTCTGATCGCTATCGTATTGTCATTGATCGCTATCGTGGGATATATCTGGGTTAGATTTGGAAATTTACGATATGGCTTTGCCGCTATCGCTGCATTGGTTCACGATGTCTGCATAACGCTCGGAGCTGTTACCGGCTGTACATATATGGCTAGCACGGCACTGGGACAAAGTATGCTGATCGGGGATTTCAAAATCAATCTGGCTATCATCGCAGCCTTTTTGACCATCATCGGTTACTCGCTTAATGATACCATTGTTATCTTCGACCGTATTCGTGAGAACAGGCATAAAAAAATGCTTACGAAAGATATCATCAATAATAGTATCAATCAAACTCTGCTGAGAACTTTAGCCACTTCGATCACAACATTTATCGTTGTTTTGATTATGTATATCTTTGGCGGTGACGGCCTGAGAGGGTTTACCTTCGCTATCGGGTTCGGCATCATTGTCGGAACCTATTCGTCAGTTGCAATCGCAGCTCCAATATTGCTGTTCGGAGCAAAAAAGGATAAATAATTTTGAAACTTTGAGCTAAGCTGGGAATGAAAAATGTCTCGGCTTAGCTGACCTAATACAAAATGCAAAAAGATTTCAAAACAGGAATGATTGTTGGAATACCGATTGCCGGAATTATTGCGATCCTGCTGGCTGTTTGCAATAAAAGACAAGAAGATTTCACAGTCTATATACCATCTGACAAGCCGGTTGCAGCAACAATAACCAAGCCAATTGCCCAAGACCTCGAGGAGCCCCAAATCGAGGGCCAAACATTCCCGAAAAATGTGCCAGCTGCCCCGCTAAAGCCAAAGCCTGTTATCAAATATCACATTGTGCAAAAAGGCGAAACGCTTTCGTCTATTGCCCAGCAATACTATCACAATTCGCAAGATTGGAAGAAAATCCTCGATGCAAATAAAGATATAATCACAAATGAACACAGATTGACCAATGGGGCAAAACTCATTATACCGTAATTATCACTGGCTATAACAATTTTGCCGCATCTTGATCGATTAGCCATGTCACTCTATCCAAAATAGGCCAAATCGCGTGAATTGGATATTTGATCTCGTCGGCCGATGTAGACAAAACAGTTTTAATGATCTCGGCCTTGTCATTACCATTAATCAAAACAATGATTTTTTTAGAAGCTTTGAGAACCGGAGCTGTCAAGGTGATTCTATCGAGTGTGTCACCCAAAAAATAAACCACGCAAGCTAAATCGCCTGTGTCAAAACAAGCACAGTTATCTGGAAACAATGACGCAGTATGGCCATCTACGCCCATACCTAAAAATATTAAATCAAATTCAGGGATTTCTCCGTTAGATAAATCAAAAACTTCTTGCATTTGATTTTGATAATCATCAACAGCAGCTTTAAGGTCTGTGTATTCTGTGGGAATACGATGTATATTGGTCAGCGGGATCGAAACCTTAGCTAAAAATGTGTCACTAGCCATCTTGTAATTATTGTCACTGGAATTAATGTCAACCATTCGTTCGTCAACCCAAAACAAATGGATACAATTCCAATCGAGAGACTTCGCCTGCGGCGAGTGGCCTAGCAATGAAAAGAATTTATTAGGAGTCCGCCCACCTGAAACAGCAACACAAAAACGATTGTCTGATTTAATTGCTTCTTCTGCAGTAGAGATGAAAATATCAACACAACGACCGGCAGTAGCATCTAAATCGTCAAGAATCTCAATGTTAGCCTCTTTTAAATTAGAATCTTCAAAATTAGAGTCCATTATTTCCCCTTTCTAATTCACTAACCATTCGTTCGGCATTTTGACATGTTTTCGGCCATCTTGCAAAACATTTTTTTTAGAGAACAATTACTGCAATTTTAGTTGCTTTTAAGCCATTTTTTAGCCCATTTTTGAGCTTGTTCGGCAGTCTCAATTAAACCATTAAGCTGAGCTGTATACAAATCTTTCATTAAACGCCCTAAAATTGCCCCCTCAGGAACCCCCAAATCCATGAGCTGATGCCCATTTAGCAAAGGGTCAGGTTGCAATTGAACATCACCTAATTCCTTGATTCTATTTTTCAGTTGCGTTAAAGACTTAGCAGAATTAGCCAAAACTTTTTGGACAGCTTTTTCAAGTTGAAATAAATCGTCAAAATATTCGCTGGCGAGAAATGTTTTGAGATCGGCGAGTGACATGTCACTATCTAAAAGAGCTGACCGATTATCCAATAAAAATTTGATATGGCGGCACTGTTCATTGCTTAGTTTAAGCTGTTTACAATAAATAAGAGCTTGCTTTGTGTCACTGCCAGAAAACATTGCCGCAAACGCCAGCGGAAAAGATACTGTTTTTCTCAGTTTCGCTAAGATGCCAACACCAGTTTTTATTGCCTCTTTACTCATAGCCGGAAATATGGAAATGCCTAAGCCGCTTTGAAAAAATTTATCAATACCGATCGAGCGGTTTGGACAAATCAAAATTTGTGA
>CBDUWP010000010.1:0-24022 GCA_965370955.1 uncultured bacterium
CCAAACGAAGAAAAAAAACGTGAAAAATTGATGCAGGAAACCTTTCAGTTAAGCCAAATCATTCTGCAGCAAAAAGAACTGCCAAAAAAATCATCGCTAGAACCTTTAAGCTATGAAGATTTGCAAAATATGGTTATAAAATATCTCGTTCACATGTCCAATGGTCAGCTCGACCAAGCAAAAAATCTAATAGAACAAATAGCCGGTAATAGTGACCAAACAAGTGAAATACTCGACAAAATTTCCTTTAATCAAATCACAAATCAAGAATTAGACTCTCTGCCGCCGCAAGTTTTGGCTACATTTATAAGGCAACTGAGAAACTATATCAGCTAATACAAAAGTCCCATAACGTCACTCGTGAACAAATATATATCCCCAACCAAACCTGCATATCATAAACCATAAAAACATCATTTTTTACGAAATTTTAGTGATTTTAAGCCTTAAAATTTTGTAATCACCCAATTGTTTCTTAAGCTTTGACTGTATGGTACTAACTTAAACAGGAAAATTTTACGAAATACTACTCGGAGTAACTTGCTATGGTAAAAGGAACAACATTTGTACATGTCACGCATGAAGCCACTGACAAAATTGGCGGTATCGGTGCAGTTTTAGAGGGATTTTTCACTAGCGAAATCTATCTGAAAAACGTAGCCAGATCAATTTTAGTCGGACCTCTCTTCACTACCGAAGGCCCAGTGCAAAATAGATTAGGCGACGATGGCGAGGTTTTATACTCATCAATCGACGGCTATATCAATACAGGCTATTCGTCAGCTTTCAAAAAAATCGAAAGCGTTTATGAAACAGCTATCGTTTACGGACGCCGTACATTTGTTGATCCAGAAACAGGTATAAAAAGCCAACCAGAAGTTTTACTTGTTGACGTGAGATATATCAACGAATCAAAAATAAATGAATTCAAAGAAATAATGTTTGAACAATTTGGCATAGAAAGCAACCAATACGAGCATATCTGGGAATATGAACAATATGTTCGCTTGGCACCTGTCGCAATTGCGGCACTAAAAGCTATCGATACCTTACACTCTGAAACAACAATTTTCGCCCACGAATTTATGGGAATGCCAACTGCTCTGGCGGCGATAGCGGATCCGGAATGCAATTTCAAAACGGTTTTTCACGCTCACGAAGTAGCACCAATAAGAAGCATTGTTGAAAAGAACTCCGGCCACGATACAATGTTTTATAATGCTATGCAAAAAGGCCAAGCGGGACATCAATATGTCGACGAAGTCTTCGGGGATCAAAATCATTATTTCAAACATCCGCTCGTAAAAGCCAGCCGTTTTTGTGACACAATTTTGGCTGTCGGCGATTATGTGGCTCAGGAACTAAAATTTCTAGGGTCAGAATTTGATAACATTAACATAAACGTTGTCTACAACGGCATACCATCCTATCATACAGAGATGGGTGAAAAAGCTGCATCACGCCAACGATTACAGACCTATTGCAATAATTTGCTCGGCTATAAACCCGATTATATTTTCACTCATGTCACTAGGCTCGTACAAAGCAAAGGCCTGTGGCGGGACTTAAAAATCCTAGAACACATGGAAACAGAGTTCAGGACAGAAAATAAAACAGGCGTCATGTTTTTGCTCTCTACCGAAGTAGCCAAGAGAAATCCATCAGAAATCCAAAGGATGGAACAGCAATACAATTGGCCTGTCGTTCACAGAGAAGGACATTGCGATCTGTCCGGAGGTGAAGCTAATTTCTACGAACAAATACAACTATTTAATGCTAAAAGTCGAAATATCAAAATCGTTTTCATAAATCAGTTCGGATTTACACGTAAGCTTTGTGGAAATAAAATGCCGGAAGAAATGAGCTTTATGGATATCCGCAGAGGTTCTGATGTTGAGTTTGGCTTAAGCATTTACGAGCCGTTCGGAATCGCACAACTTGAACCATTAACTTTCGGAAGCATTTGCGTTGTTACCAATGTTTGTGGCTGCGCCGGCTTTGTCAATGATACGACAGGTAACAAAACTGTCAAAAATGTCATCATCGCCGATTATACAGACCTCAGCCATAGCGGATTTTCACAGACACAGGACCCTCTCACGATAGACCAATATGTAAGGGAGCAAACAGAGGCAACTGTTAGCGCGAAAATTGCAATGCAAATATGCTCAAGATTGCCTAACGATATGTTTGATTTCGAGGAACTCGTCAAAACTGGTTACAATCTCGCTAAAAATATGAGCTGGGATCAAGTGGTAAAAAAATATCTCTTGCCAGCTCTAAAGTCAAGTCAATCTAAAATAGAAACAGTTGACCAAATACCAGCAAAAATGATCCATTGAGTTTTAAAAAATATATCTATTTGCTATCTTGACCACAACAGATTATGCCATTAAAATACCCTGCTGTGAACACATGTAAGAAAAAAATGGTTATCGGTATTTTAGGCGGCATCGGCTCAGGCAAAACTACTGTAGCTAATTGCTTTCAAAGCTTGGGCTGTCGAGTAATATCAGCGGACAAATTAGCTCATGAATTTTTGACACAAACACCTGTTATAGAACAGCTTGTAAAAAAATTTGGGGCCAAAATAACCTCTGACAATAAAATTGACCGCAGCCAACTAGCAAAGATAGCTTTTGCCAGCGAAGACAATCTTTCCTATCTCAACAAAACACTTCACCCTTTAGTATTAGGTAAAGTTGAGGATTTGATGGAGCAATATCAAGGCGATCCAGAAGCAAAAGCCATTGTTCTTGACCTGCCGCTTTTGATGGAAATTGATTGGCATAAGCGATGTGACAAGCTGATTTTTGTCGATAGTACAGTTGAAAATCGGTTAAAAAGAACTTCTATTAGTGCAAAGCAGCTAAAAATTAGAGAAAATTTCCAAATTTCACTGGACAGCAAGGTTTCTATCGCCGATGATACAGTCGTTAACAACTCAGATATATTTACCTTAACCAAGCAAGTCAAAAATGTTTTTTTCAAACTAATCTAGCTTAAGTTTTTGCGTTATGTTACGCAATGTTGTTGTTTCGGGCGGGAGTTTGTTATCACCTTAAAAAGGTGTTTATATTCTATAAAAAATCAATTCTTGTTTGAGCTTATCAATAAACCGCTCTTATTTTCATTTTTTCCTTTAGCGGTTTTTTAAGATATCAACTTTACTGTATAAAGAGTTGTATGTTAGCAAGTTTTTAGAAAAAAGATTGCATTACTTTAGAAAATTTATATTTTTAGGATTCAAAAAATCAAGGAGTAGAAATGGCAAGTGACACAAATAAAGATATCGAAAAAAGTCCAAAATCAAAAAAAAGCTCTAACGTAAAAAAGAGTCAAGAAACCAAAGTCAAAGCTAACGACAAGAGCCCGGAGAAAAAAACTTCCAAAAAGCCGAGAAAAAAAGATTCAACTCACGCTAAATATGAGAAAGTTAAAAAAGGCAGTCTTTATCTAACAGATTTACAAAAACTCACCGTCCCAGAACTTCACAAAATAGCCCGTGAAGAAAATATACAAGAATTCAACGCTCTCAAGAAACAAAACCTCATATTCAGAATACTAAAAGAAAGAATTCAACAAAATGGCCTTCTTTATGGCGAAGGAGTTTTAGAGGTATTACCTGACGGTTATGGCTTTTTGCGAAACACCAATTACATGTATCTCTCGTCCCCTGACGATATTTATGTTTCGCCCTCTCAGGTAAGGCGTTTTGGCCTGCGAACTGGCAACATAGTTTCCGGCCAAATTCGTCCGCCCAAAGATTCTGAAAAATATTTTGCTCTTCTGCGTGTCGAAGCGGTAAATTTCGAGGACCCTGACCAACTAGCTGACAAAACTGTTTTTAGCGACCTGACTCCTCTGCATCCAGAAGAAAGAATGTTCCTTGAGACAACATCGCAAGAGCTCAGCACTCGCATCATTGATATGGCTACCCCTATCGGCAAAGGCCAACGCGGCTTGATCGTTGCTCCTCCGAGAACAGGTAAAACCGTACTTTTGCAAAAAATGGCTAACGCCATCAGCACCAATAATCCAGAGATCAAATTGATCGTCCTCTTGATTGACGAACGTCCAGAGGAAGTGACAGAGATGCAACGCAAGACAGCTGAGGACGTCGAAGTCATCAGCTCAACATTTGATGAGCCAGCAACACGTCACTGCCAAGTTGCTGAAATCGTTATCGAAAAAGCTAAGCGTATGGTGGAATACGGCCAAGATGTCGTTATACTGCTAGACTCCATAACGCGACTAGCCCGAGCCTACAATACAGTAATGCCTCACTCAGGCAAAATCTTGACAGGTGGTGTTGACGCAGGGGCAATGCAGATGCCTAAAAAATTCTTCGGAGCTGCCAGAAATGTCGAATTCGGCGGAAGTCTCTCGATTTTCGCAACTGCACTGGTCGACACAGGATCAAAAATGGATGAGGTTATTTTCGAGGAATTCAAAGCAACCGGTAACATGGAACTTCATCTGGACAGGCGAATGGTTGACCGTCGAACATGGCCGGCAATCGATATCGGCAGAAGCGGAACAAGACGTGAGGAACTGCTGCTCGACGAGCGGGAAGTTAAATTGATTTATCGTTTGAGAAAAGTCTTAAGCGAACTAAACCCAGTCGAAGCAATCGAACTCCTAAAAAGCCGACTTGCAAAATGTAAAAGCAACGTGGAATTTTTGATGTCGATGACCCTAGATTAAACATTATTGCCGCTTTACAACAAACTTATATTTGATTAGAATTCAAGGCTGGCCGTATGTGCCGGCCTTTTTTATTAAATTCCAGAGCAGAACAGGATTACGAATATGCAGGATATATCCAAAACATATCAACCAAAAAATGTCGAGGCCGAAGCCATCGCAACATGGGCTAAAGGCAATCATTTTCACTGCGAACCCAGCCAAAATAAAGATTCTTATACAATCGTTATTCCGCCGCCAAATGTCACTGCCGCTCTGCATCTCGGTCATGCTTTGAACAACACATTGCAAGATATCTTGATTCGCTTTCGCAGAATGCAAGGTTACAATACTCTGTGGATGCCCGGCACCGATCATGCAGGAATAGCGACGCAAACAGTGGTCGAAAAACGTATTCTTGCCGAACAAGGGAAACGTCGAACGGATTTTACACGCGAAGAGTTTATCGACAAAATCAAATCATGGAAAGACACCTACGAAACACAAATTTTAGGCCAATTAAAAGCGATGGGCTGCTCATGCGATTGGCAGCGAACACGTTTCACTATGGATGAAGTCTGCGCGAAAGCTGTACGGGCAAATTTCATGAAGCTGTTTAGAGACGGGCTGATCTATCGCGGCAAACGGCTGGTAAACTGGGATCCGGCAACGCAAACCGTTTTGGCTGACGATGAAGTTGAGCATGAAATAGTACATGGCCATTTCTGGTATATGTCGTATCCTTTGACCAAGCCTGTCGAAATAAATGGCGAAATAGTAGAGCATGTCACTGTCGCAACAACAAGGCCGGAAACTATGCTGGGTGATACAGCTATTGCCATGAATCCATCAGACAAACGTGCGAAATATCTCGTTGGAAAAACCGTTCGACTGCCAATAGTTGGCAGAATAATCCCAATCGTCTCTGATGAACATGTCGTGCTGCCAAATCCAGAAAGTGATGACGATAAAGCTAAATTCAGCACAGGCTTTTTGAAAGTCACGCCAGCTCACGATCCAGACGATTGGCAAATCGGGCTGCGCCATAATCTCGATGTAATAAATATCATGGCACCAGACGGCTCAATAAGTGATAAATACGGCTGGGAAGATTGCGATTGTCCTGAAGCTCAAAACCTTTTAGGCCTTGACCGCTTCGAAGCTAGAAAAGCAATCGTCGAATGGTTCAAGCTTGAAAAACTTTTAGCAGATGTTAAAGATTACGCCCATCCGGTTGGTCATAGCTATCGAAGTCACGTACCAATAGAGCCATATCTATCTGACCAATGGTATATCGCCGTCAAAAAACCTATCGAGAGTTTAGCTGAAAAATTCGGCACTGGTTTAATTGACAATACCGATGTCCCGCTAAATTCGCTAGCAGGTCTAGCACTAAAACCGTTGCTGGATAAAAAAATTAAATTCACGCCAGATAGATACAGTAAAACATATCAAAATTGGCTCGAAAACCTCCGCGACTGGCCAATCAGCCGTCAATTATGGTGGGGACATCAAATACCAATATGGTCAAAAGAAGGAGAAAAATCTCAACTTCAAACATACTTATCATCGGTCGCAGCCGATAAAGACACATATTTTATCAATAAAACTGAAGACGGCTATGTTGCTTATATATGTATAGGGCAAGATGATGAGGCTCTTATTGAAAAATTAAATAATGACGGTTTCACCCAAGATCCTGACGTGCTTGACACGTGGTTTAGCTCTGCCCTGTGGCCTTTTAGCACTTTAGGATGGCCGGACGAAACCGCTGAAATGAAATCTTTTTATCCCGGTAATGTCCTCTGTACCGCAAGAGAAATTATCACCCTGTGGGTTTCACGAATGGTAATGATGGGCCAATATTGTGTTGGTGACATACCGTTTAGTGACATATATATTCACGCAATGATTCAGGATGGTCAAGGCCGAAAAATGTCTAAAAGTCTCGGTAACGGTATTGATCCCTTGATCATTATCGATAGCCATGGGGCTGACGCAATGCGATTCACGATCGCCACCATGATCACTGACACGCAAGATATCCGTATGCCGATCGAGACGATAAAATTGCCTGACGGGCGAGAGATTAATTCATCGCTAAAATTTGATATTGGCCGCAATTTCTGCAATAAGCTATGGAACGGCTGCCGCTTTGTCATGATGAACCTAGAAGATATTGACCCTAGCCAATTCGATAAAACAAAACTCAAAACAATCGATAAATGGATACTATCCAAGCTAGCTAGAACAATTTCCAATGTAACCGGCTCACTGGATAATTTCAAATATAGCGAGCCATTAAACGATATTTACAAGTTTTTCTGGAACGATTTTTGTGACTGGTATGTAGAATGGGCGAAACCTCGTCTGCAAGATGAGACTGATAAAGCCACTGTTCAAAGTGTTTTGGCTTTTGTGCTGGATCAGACACTGCGACTTCTGCATCCGTTTGTTCCATTTGTAACAGAGAGCATGTTTGCCAAGCTAAACGAAATTGTATCTTCGAGATCATTACAAGGTTTAGCTGAAGCGACTTCTAGTAACGCCCTCGTTATAGCAAATTGGCCCGGCGACATCAGCCATTTAATTGATAGTGACATCGAAGAGGAGATCATCGATATTCAAACAGCAATAAAAGCTATTAGGGATATTCGCAGCAAATATAACATCGCTCCATCAGAAAAAAAAATAGCTTCCGCAACAGGGACAGGCCACGTTATTGCAACCCTCACCAATAACAGCCAACTGATTACTTATCTGGCCAACTTGTCTGAACTTATCATCGAAAAAAATGTTAAAACACCGGAAAATGCCGCGACCGCTATTTGCGGCCATATGCAGATTTTCCTGCACGATGCAATAAATGTTCAACAAGAACTAGCTAGATTAGAAAAGCAGAAGATACAGATCGAAAAAGGCAAATCTACTGTCGAAGCCAAGCTGAATAATGAAAATTTTACCAATCGAGCAAAACCTGAAGTTGTCGCAGGAGCCAGAGAAAAACTTGATGAATTAACGCAGCAATTAAAGATCATCGCCGAACATATCAACCAGCTCAAATCATAATTGGCGGTATTGATGGCATCATGAATCTTGAGATTTTTGGCTATGTTTTTCGCTATATAGATCGCAAAAGCTCAAGAGAATAATGATTCCCACTCCAATGCACAGCATGCTATCGGCGATATTAAAAACAGGCCAAATTTTACCGGGCCAATAGTAAACCCTCACCTCGATAAAATCTCTAACTAGCCCATCATTAAAAATCCTGTCATAAAGATTTCCAACAATGCCGGCAGCTAAAAAACCAAAAGCCATAATCATAATACCAGAATGTTTGACAAACAAAAAAATCCCAAAAATAACAAAAATCGCAATTACAGAAATGCCTATCAAAACGCCTTGTTGGCCAGCTGCCATATTGAAAGCAGCTCCGTCATTTAAGGTGGTGACAAAGCGAATAAAATCGCCCAAAATAGGTATCGATAAATTTTGTGAATTCTGAACCATTTCAAATACAACGTCTTTGGTCCACAAATCAGCAATTGCGCCAATGACAAAAATACTCAAAAAAATTATCCAGCCTTGTTTGGTGACTGATATTTTGAAATTTTTGGCGTAAAATTTTTCTTTGATAAACTTAATCACAAGCAATGTCACCTATCGTTAGTTTGATGAATATTTATGGATAAGTTTTTGTAATTTTTCACGTCTCGGCTGATTGGGCTTGATTTCCAGCGACATCTTCCACATATCCACAGCTCGCAATTTCAATTGATTATCCTTAGTTTTGATTCCGTCAAGCATGTATGCAACCCCCAGCCCTCTATAGGCCTGCCAATCTTTGGCGTTGGCGCTAATTGCCTTTTGATAGCTTTCAATGGCATTTTCCGAATCGTTCAGCCTTAAATAGCAATAACCTTTATACTGCCAAGCATCAGCATTTTGAGCATCAATTTCAATCACGGCATCGAGCAGATCATTTGCCAGTTCGTTTTCTTCTGTTCGCAAATACACAATCGCCAAAGCCACCATAGTTTCAACATTGTTACTATCGAGCTCCAGCGCCCTCTTATACGAAGCGATCGCCTGATCATAATCTTTTTGCTTACAATAAACATCCGCTACAAGCTTTTTTACCAGCCAATAATCAGGATCAATCTGCCCGGCGAGCTGACCATAATCATAGGCGTTATTATAATCTTCAACCTCATAATAACATTGGGCAACATTAACATGCGAATCTAGATGATCCGGCTTAAGCTCGCAAGCCTTGCCATAAGGCCGAATAGCCTGTCCATATTTTTTCACAGCCTGATATGATTTGCCTAATCGATAAAAATCCTTAAATGACCAAGGGTTCAACTCGCTCGCTTTCTCATACGAGACAGCACTTGCGTTATAATCATTCATGTCATAATAGATATCGCCGCGAAGTGAATAAGCCATCGAAAACTTATCGTTGACCTCGATAGCGGAATCTAGCTTTTCAATTGCCTTGTCATTTTCCTGAAGCTCATTAAGCATAACAGCATCGACATAATGGCCAACAGAAGTGTTCTTCGCACTGCGACGCCTCTTTATATTACAGCCGCAAGACAACAACATTGCGACCATGACCACAAACACCGTTATATTTTTTAAAGTTCGTCCGCTAAACATTTATGTTCTCCTTAACAAAAAAAACCAAAGCCATCCAACGGCGACTCCGCTTAAACATCATATATCGACTAAATTGATTATAACAGGATAGTTGTGGCTGTCAAAAATTTTAATTGATAAGAATTGACGTTTTTGCTTAAATGCAGGTTATTTTAAACAACCAAATGGCATTTTGCTAAGTATCGCATATCCAAAACCATCGTTGACATTAACTTATCCAGAACCTATCATATTGGCCTAAAGTATCAGCTGGCTTATCTATTTTTAGATTGTTACTTGATTTGGATTAAATTTAATAAAAAGGCTCAACATGTCACAAGAAAAAACGAAACTTAGCCGTCGCCCCTTTTTACTCATAATAAGAGATGGCTGGGGTTATAATCCTGATTCATCTGATGACAAAAACAATCCATTAAAAATAGCCAACACCCCCACTGAAGATATGCTAACATCCCAATATCCCCACTGCTTGATAAATACTTACGGCGAAGAGGTAGGCCTTCCCGAAGGCACAATGGGCAATAGCGAAGTTGGTCACCAAAACATTGGAGCAGGCCGCATAGTCGCTCAAGAATCTGTTCGCTTAACATTTGCAATCAAAGACGGCAGCTTTTTCAACAATCCAGAATTCTTAAATGCCATAACTCACGTCAAAAAAACAAACGGCAAATTACACGTCATGGGTCTTTGCAGTGACATTGGCGTTCATTCACGCCTTGAGCACCTCTACGGTATTTTGGAAACAGCTAAACGCCAAAATTTTAGCGATGTATATATCCATGCCTTTACCGATGGCCGTGACTCGCCGCCAACTAGCGGCTCAAACTATATAAAAGAAATAGAAGCCAAAGCGGCAGAAATTGGCATAGGAAAAATAGCCTCAGTAACAGGTCGGTTTTATGCAATGGACAGAGACAGCCGCTGGGACAGAGTCCAGCAAGCTTACGATTGTCTGCGAAACGGCAAAGGCAATAAAGCTCAGTCAGCCGCTTCAGCGATACAAGACAGCTACAACGAAGAGGTTACAGATGAGTTTATCAAGCCAACTTATATGACTGGCGACAACGGCAAACCTCTTGCCACAATAGACGATGGTGACGCAGTGATTTTCTTTAATTTTCGCGGCGACAGACCTCGAGAATTAACTAGAGCCTTTGTAGATTCAAATTTTGAGGGTTTTGACAGAACCAACCGTCCCGATGTTTATTACATTTGCATGACAGAATATGCAGCCAGTATTGATGCCAATGTAGCATTTAAAAAAACAAAAAAAATGAAAAACACCTTAGGCGGATATTGGTCAGATTTGGGCTTAAAACAATTCAGATGCGCCGAAACTGAAAAATATGCTCATGTAACATTTTTCTTCAACGACTATCGAGAAGAACCATTTGCAGGTGAAGATCGACAAATAGTTCCATCACCCAAAGTGACAACCTACGACTTGCAGCCGGAGATGAGTGCCCTTGAGGTTTGCGATACAGTTTTAGCCAAACTCGACAGCCAGAAATATGACACTATGATAATAAACTTCGCTAATTGCGATATGGTCGGCCATACCGGCATAATGGAAGCAACTATTAAAGCTGTTGAAACTGTGGATAGTTGTGTCGGCAAAATTCTTGCAAAGGTTAAATCTCTCGGCGGCGCTGCGGTAGTGACAGCTGATCACGGTAACGCTGAAAAAATATGGGATTCTCAAACAAACCAACCCTTTACATCTCACACGACCGGACAAGTTCCGCTGATCGTGTTTGATGAAAAGAATAAAAATCGCAAATTAACGGATGGCATCTTAGCTGACATTGCCCCTACTCTGCTGGCAATGATGGAGCTTGACCAACCGGTAGAAATGACAGGCAAAAATCTTCTAGCAGATGCGGATTAGATATTTCAGAATTAGTAAACCACCACGCCCTTACGGACGTGGCATTGGTCGCTACGTGCTAAAGCCCTGCAGGCTTTGTCGGATGCTTCCATCTACACCCTTAGCGATGTAGTATTACGAAGGAAAAATAAAGATAATAAATGGCAAAGATCGCTTTACTTAATCAAAATCTGATCAACATGATCGCAGCAGGCGAGGTCATAGAGCGTCCAGCCAGCGTTGTCAAAGAACTAGTCGAAAACAGCATCGATTCAGGTGCGACAAAAATAGATATTGCCATAGAAAATGGCGGCAAAAGATCGATATCTGTCGTTGATGATGGCAGCGGTATTAACAATCAAGATTTGCAGCTAGCCTTTGAAATTCACAGCACCAGCAAAATAAAAACCTCTGATGACCTTTTAACAATATCTACTATGGGTTTTCGTGGCGAAGCTTTAGCTAGTATCGGTTCTGTATCCTCAGTAAAAATCGTCAGCAAACCGATCGATCAAGAGCAAGCTTATACTATGCAAATCGATTGCGGTGAAAAATCTCTAATAACTCCCTCTAGCGGCATTGGCGGCACAACAATTGAAGTGCGAGATTTATTTTATAAAATCCCAGCCAGAGCAAAATTTCTCAAAACTGATAACACAGAAGCTGCTCATATCACGGAATGTTTCACTCGCATAGCACTTGCCAACAGCAATATCGAATTTTGTTTAATCAAAAACGGTAAGAAACAGTTCCACTTACCAGCCAATCAATCAATAATTCAAAGAATCGCTCAGCTTTTCAATCAAAATATTGCCGACAACATTCTAGCCACAAACCGCAACGAAAAACAAGTCAAAATTACCGCCTTTGTCGGCAAACCGCAAATATCCCGCACCAACAGTAAAATGCAATACATCTTTCTAAACAATAGATTTATACGCGACAAAACTATTAGTCATGCTATCAAAGAAGCTTATCGCAGCCTTTTAGAGGTTGGGCGTTTTGCAACGATATTTTTGTTCATTGAAATGTCACCTAAGGATTTTGATGTAAATGTGCATCCCGCGAAACTTGAAATACGCTTTTACAATTCAAATTTGCTCCATTCACAGATTATGGCAACAATCAAACAAAAACTGTTGAGTTCCGATCTTGATACCAAAGGCAATTTAGATATAGCACCTGATTATAAGCAAAATTTCAACCATCAAAAAACAACATCGGATAAAGGCAAATATAATGATCCGGCTGTCAAGCGTGCTATGGACGATTTTTTTGCACATCATCAAGGTTCTGGTTCAAATCAGCAGCAGCAAAAACTAAATTTCAATCGCCCTACCGCAATTTCAAACACACAAGATTTTTTAAGTGACAATTCAAGTGATAATTTCCCAAACGACCAATCCTTTATTAAACCGTCATTTTTGCAAATTCATGACAGTTATATAGTTACTCAAACAGAGAATGGTTTTTCGGTTATTGACCAACACGCTCTGCATGAACGGATCATGTACCATCGGCTTAAAAAACAGCTAAGTGGTCAAAGCTTACAGTCTCAAATGCTTTTGATACCAGAATCGGTTGAATTGACCCATTTGCAGGTAGAAACTGTGAAGCAATACCGTGATATATTTAAATCGTTTGGTATTGAAATAGAATTTGCTTCCAGCACATTGCTAATAATTCAATCTTTTCCCTCTATCCTTGCAAAAGCCCAACCCTGTGATTTCGTCAGAGACCTTCTGGATATATTGCAAACGACCAAGGGTTCACTCAGCCGAGAGGATATTCTTGATGAAATAATCAAGATGGCCTCCTGTAAAGCTGCCATTAAAGCAGGCCAGAAACTTTCTGATGGCGAGATAACTCAGCTGTTAAATGACAAAAATGATGTCGAATTGGGCAGTACATGTCCCCATGGTCGCCCGACAATAATTGATTTTTCCCTGAAAGAATTAAACAAACAATTTAAGAGAACATAGCAATGAAAAAAATAATTATTTTAATCCTCTTCTTATTACCAATCACTGCGATGTCTCAAATAAAAGTAATGGGCCAACGGATTGTCTCTCTTGCACCGAATATCACGGAAATATTATTTGCTCTTGACGCCGGAGACAAAATCATCGGTTTATCATCCGGCAGTAATTATCCAGAGCAAACTAACAGCATAAAAAAAATCGGCTCATTTTGGCAGCCTGACATTGAAGCGATTGTTACTTGTAAACCTGATTTGATTTTAACCTTACAATTTAATCAGCAGCAAAGTTGTGCCAATCAGCTAACCTCGTTAGGCTACAATGTGAAATCATTCAAAATAGAATCTATTGAGGATTTATACAAGGCCATCACCAAAATCAGCCACTTAGTCAACAAGGATACACAAGGCAAAGCCCTCAATCTAAAATTAAAGAAACAATTTCAAAAAATAGAGGCTCAGTATAAGCCTTATCGTAAAATGCGTACCATTTTCGTCGTTCAAAAAGAACCTCTAAGATTAGCTGGTGAGAAAACCTTTATAAATCATCTAATACAACTAGCCGGCGGCCAAAACGCCATAGGCCAAACGCTGGCTCACTATCCAACCATTAGCAAGGAAGAGCTTTTAATCTGCGATCCAGAAGTAATAATCCACACAACAACAGGCCAATCGGATATTGCCGCTGAAGAGCTTAGCACAAGCGAATTTTGGCATAAACAATATCCCTATTTGCCGGCGGTCAAGAACAATCGAATTTATACTATAAATTCTGACATTTGTTTAAGAATTGGGCCGAGATTACCGCAAGGTTTGGCGGAAATTGCTCGCTGTATTCATTTGGATTCTGGCAAAAAATGAAAAACGAGATACTAACTCCTTCAAAAATAATCACTATGACAATAGTCTGTTTTTTTGCAACAGCGGTGGTAATTTTACTTTGCTCGATGGTCGGCTCTCAATCGATATCTCTTAATCGAGTTTTGCAGGTTATTCTCGGCAAATGTGATATCAATATTGACTATCGCATCTTTGTCCAGATTCGCCTGCCGCGTGTCATGTTAGCTGCTATTGTTGGCGCGGCTTTAGGCACTTGCGGTGTCACTTTGCAGGGCTTGCTCAGAAACCCCTTAGCCGATCCCTATATATTAGGCATATCCAGCGGAGCAGGACTCGGCGCGATCATTGCGATTATTTCTGGATTAAGCTTTACCTTTTTAGGTAACTCCGCGATCACCATTTTCGCATTTACCGGCGCAATGTTAACAGTTAGTATTGTCTGGCTGACAGCCAATGTCACCGGCACAACAAACTCCACGCAATTACTTTTAGCCGGCGTCGTTATCAATGCCATTTTTTCAGCTGTCATAATGTTTATCACAGCCACAACCAGCAGCGATAAGGTTTCAGAAACAATTTTATGGCTCATGGGCAATATCACAGCTAAAGATAAATCTGTTTTATGGACCGCTGCTCTAATGATAATCTTTTCGATATCAGCTATATTTTGTCTATCCCACAAACTGAACATAATTAGTTTGGGCTCCAAACAAGCTCAATTTCTCGGTGTAAATACCAAAACAACCACTTTCACGCTTTTAGCTTTAAGTGCCTTCACAACAGCCATAGCTGTAAGTTTAAGCGGCTTGATAGGTTTTGTTGGCCTCATCATTCCTCATGGCGTTCGAGTTTTAATAGGCCCAGACAATCGCAAACTCATCATAGCATCAGCTTTTGCCGGCGCGTCATTTTTAGCCATCGCCGACACTATCGCCAGAACGATTGTCGCTCCAGAGCAACTGCCAGCCGGCGTGATAACAGCCATTACAGGCGGGCCATTTTTCTTATTCATAATGATAAAAAATCAGAAAAAAATTAGCTGGGTAAAATGAAAAATATAATCGAAGTCGATAATCTTTGTTTTAGTTATCAAAAGAGAAAAATACTCAATAACATTTGCTTTAAACTTACTGCGGGTGAATTTATTTCCATCATTGGACCAAATGGCGCCGGTAAAACAACATTACTTAATCTTTTAACTGGTTTTTTAAAACCAGATAGCGGCCAAATAACAATAGATGATAAAAACATAAAATCGTATAAGCCAAAAACGCTTGCCAAAAAAATAGCAGTAGTCAGCCAAAACAGCAGCAGCCTTTTTGATTTTTCAGCCAGACAAATTGTCGAAATGGGACGGGCAGCTCGCATCGGCTCTCTCGGCCTAGAATCACAAATAGATACTGATGCCATTGAGCAGGCAATGAGCCTAACCAACACTATCGATTTTTCTAATCGGCCAATTTCTCAATTAAGCGGTGGTGAGCGTCAACGGGTTTTTATTGCCAGAGCCTTCGCTCAACAAAGCCCTATTATCATGCTCGATGAGCCGACCAATTTTTTAGATATCAAAAATCAAATCGTTATTTGTGATCTGCTCAAACAAATGCAGCAGGATCAGAAAAAAACCATTCTGTCAATAACACATGATATAAATCTAGCAGTTCAATATAGCGACACAACACTTGTTCTATCTAAAGACCGCGAATACTTATATGGCAAAAGTGAATCAATTTTGTCCACTGATAATATTCAAACAATGTTCGATGTCAAAATTATAGCGACAAACTTCGCTGACAAAACTTTTTATATTCCCCAAAGAGCCCCAAAATAATCCCACAGCATATGACAAGTACGGATTGTTTAGGGCAAAACCCATAAAAACCGCAATAGCCCTTAGATTTTTCAGTATTCAATCCTACGTCGATATGCTATAATACATTTTTGTCATAATAGTAATATTTGTTATCATTTAGGGTGAATAATTAAGTGGCTAAAAAAGAAACGAAAACAACTAAAAAACAGACACCTACAACGAGAAAGCGGACTTTAGGAAAGAAGGATCTTCTTCATTTCCGAGAGATGCTTTTAGAAAAACGTCATCAACTTGTTGGAAATGTCAACGAGATACAAAATGAGGCTCTCAAAAAATCTCGCATGGAGGCGGCAGGCGACCTATCATGTATGCCGATCCACATGGCGGATATGGGCACCGACAATTACGAGCAGGAATTCGCCCTAGAGCTAATGGACAATGAAATCAAGCTTTTGAAGAAAATCGACAAAGCTCTGATCCGCATTGCTAATGGTACTTACGGTAAATGTGTCGCAACAGGCAAGCTTATTTCTAAAGCTAGATTAAACGCCAAGCCATGGGCAAAATATTCTGTCGAGTTCGCCACCAAGCTAGAACAAGGCCTTGTCAAAGAACCCCAATAATTTTGTTACAAATCAGATAAAATCAAAATGAAATATTGCCCGACATGCAAACAACCGCTGGATTTGTCATTAAAATCGGTTCAGTCAAAACACCTACCGTTTTGCAGTCAAAGATGTAAATTAATAGACCTCGGCCAATGGTTTGATGGCAATTACGTAATGTCAGCAAGATTCGATGCGGATGAAAATCCCGATTAACCTAGCTATATTCAAGCAAAAAAGGCTAACCAAATGAACAGTCATATTCCCAATATCCAAGCCAATGTTTTCGCTTCCGGCATAATTGGCGTTTTTAGATCATCGTTGCAATTTAAAAAATTATTCATCGGCGTTATCGGCATAATGTTGATTGTCGGCTGTGGCCAATTAGTAGATATCTTCAAACCTGTCACCTGTTCGTCAATGGACACAACCATCAATGAACTAGAAGCCTATACTCAATCGCCGCAACATTTAAATCGCTATTTCAGCCGAGTCCATAAAAATAACAATTCCAAAACAGGATTATTTTCTACATTGCACCATTTTTATTCAATGAAATTTCAAGAGAGCATTGATTTTGCATTACATGGAAATCTCAAGGGTATTCTGCATAATACTGGCCAATGTTTCCGTGCTATTTACTGGTCATTTATTTTTCACCCTTTCACCAGTTGCATTTTCTTTTTTGCCTCGAGCATAATAGCTTTTATTTCGGCCGCTGCGATATGCCGTATTTCAGCATTGAAACTAGCCTTGAATAAAGACATAGGTATCAGAGAAGCCTTTCTTTTCAGCTTTAGAAAAATTGGTTTGGTTATCTATACACCCATCTTACCTCTGATTGTTATTGCTGTCGGCGGCTCCTTTATCATCACTTTGTCGCTACTATGCAATATACCTTTTGCCGGTGAATTCCTGATGGCAATTCTAACTCCGCTTTCAATAATTTTAGGATTGATCATTGCTCTGTTTTCTGTAATTATACTTTTGTCTATTCATTTGTCACTTCCTGCTGTTGCCTTTGAAAGCTCAAACGCTTACGACATAATCAGTCGCTGCTTTGATTATGTTCTCAAAAAGCCACTGCACATCATTAGCTATTTCATCATTTCCGCATTTTATGGTTCTGTTTGCTATATCGTCGTCCGGTTTGCCGTTTTTATGACTTTGTTGATCACCCGATTTTTCCTATCGCTTGGCATTTTCACTCACGCCGGTTCAATAAATAAATTAGATGCCATTTGGCCTGCCCCTGCCTTTACAAATCTCATAAGCCAGACAATGCCCGATCTAAGCTGGTATCTTGCATTACCATCTTATGCGATTAAATTTTGTTTATTTGTTTTTGTAGCTTTTTTAATCTCATTTGTTATAAATTTTTATCTTATAAGTTGCAGCTTAATATATGTTACCCTTCGCAAACAGGTAGACTACATCTCTGTTGACACAATTAATTAAGGGAGCCTTTGAAGATTTGTATGATTATTAGGCTTATAATATGATATTGTAAAGCCATCAATCTATTGACATCTCTTCAAGTTCAGCTTAGAATAATCCGATGATATATTGGTTACTGCTATAATTTTAATTAGAGAATTTTCATGGCCAAAGAAGTCAAATATCCGGAGTTAGACAATGAATCTTTCTCTTCAAAACTAACAAGCCTAGCTTTTAGTACCCGTAGAACTCTGATCATTTTAGCTCACTTATTGGCATTTTCGGCTTCACTTTTTCTTTCCTTTTTATTAGCTAAAAACATGACTTTTGGCGACTGGATTACAACTGAATATCCAATCTTGCTATTAGTCTTCATTTGCATAAAATTCATTATTTTCGGACTCTTCAAGCAATATCGCGGCTGGTGGCGTTATGTTAGCGTAACAGATTTAACAGCTATTTTGCGAGCATCTTTGGTCAGCACACTGATTCTATTTGTTTTATGGTTTGCCGTTTTTCTACAGATGGACCAAATTCGTCAAACCTTTTCAAAAGTTGCCAGAGTTGAACAGAGCATTTTTGTTTTCGATCTTTTTGCAACAGTCATGATTTTGGCTGGCATTAGAATGATGATCCGCTTATATCACGAGGAGTTTCGCACCGAAGAAGCTGGCCATCTAAAACGTATATTGATTTTAGGAGCCGGTAACGCCGGCGAGGCACTGCTTCGTGAAATTCACCGCATGTCAGTAACCCGTTACGATGTCATTGGCTTTATCGATGACGACCCCGCCAAGCGTGGTACCAGTATTCACGGCATAACTGTGCTCGGCAACGTTGGCCAATTATCCGATATATGCAAAAAACGTAATATTGAAGAAATCGCGATAGCTATTCCGTCAGCTAGTCAAAAACAAATTCGCAACATCATTCAAGTTTGTCAAGGTTCCAAGATTAAATTTACGACAGTCCCGTCCATCACTGATATTGCTTCCGGCAAATTACGTGTTTCACAAATCAGAGAGATTGACATTAACGATCTTCTTGGCCGTGAAGCGGTCGAGCTTGACATGGGTGCAATCGAAAAATTTAGCAAGGACAAAACAATCCTCGTCACTGGAGCCGGCGGATCGATTGGTTCAGAAATGTGCCGCCAATTATGTAAATTCTCCCCTGCTCTTTTGCTGCTGGTTGAGCAAGCTGAAAATCCTCTTTTCCACATAGACAATGAATTAAAAAAAGATTATCCAGCCATTAAGACAAAAGCCATCATTTGCGATATAACGGACAGCATCAGAGTAAATGATATATTTTCCAAATATAAGCCAGAGGTAATTATCCACGCAGCAGCCCATAAGCACGTTCCGTTAATGGAGACAAATCCGGGCGAATCAATAAAGAACAACATTGTCGGAACAAAAACAATTGCTGACGCCTCTTGTAAACATAATTCGACCAATTTCGTAATGATCAGCACCGATAAAGCTGTAAATCCAACATCGTTGATGGGGACTTCTAAGCGTATTGCCGAGATGTATATACAAAATTTGAATACAACCAGCCAAACAGATTTTATTACAGTTCGCTTTGGTAATGTTCTAGGTTCAAATGGCTCGGTGGTTCCTCTTTTCAAAAAACAAATCGCTATAGGCGGCCCTGTCACTGTCACAGATCCCGAAATGCAGCGATATTTCATGACGATCCCAGAAGCCAGCCAGCTTGTTTTGCAAGCAGCTAGTATGGGTAAAGGCGGCGAGATTTTCGTTTTGGATATGGGCGAACCTGTTAAGATTGTCGACTTAGCTAAAGATTTGATTACGTTAAGCGGCCTTGTTCCTGACGAAGATATAGAGATAATTTTTTCCGGCCTTAGGCCCGGCGAAAAGCTTTTCGAGGAGCTATCGATAAAAGGTGAAAATATGCAGCCAACCTGCCATCCAAAAATTGGCGTATGGAATAATATCCCCTCTGATCGCGACAAGCTTTATGCCAATATAACCCAGCTTGTTGAAATAGCCCACAGCCAGAACCACGCTGAGATAGTCGCTAAAATAAAAACCATTGTTCCTGAGTATATCGGCAAGCCGTTGAAACAATAAGTTAATCTCAAGTCTTTCAGCTATCTCTCACAATGATTTTGTGTCCCAATCGTGATTGTTTATTGCATTTTTTCAAATGTTGTGTTACCATTTCCGGTCTGGTTTATATACCGGGGAGTGGCTCAGCTTGGATAGAGCGCTGCGTTCGGGACGCAGAGGTCGGAGGTTCAAATCCTCTCTCCCCGATTGCTTCAATTAGCTTGGCATTCTATGCTTTAGTAGACTTCCTCACAAATAACCCAAGTTACAAACAGGCCAAACAGGTAAATCATAATATTCATAGATAATTATAGGCTCAGTTCAAAAATTAACTTATTTTAAGCTTCTAAAATGACCGGTTTCATCTTATACTCTGTGGGATAATTCTAGGTGCTCGGCTACTAGCTAAAAACCTGAGGTTGTTATGCAGCTTGATCGAAAGGAAACGATAAAAATATGAGTTTAAATAAAATGCCAAAACTCCGAATAGGAAATTGGGAAGCGGATGTACCAATTATTCAGGGAGGCATGGGGGTCGGAATATCGCTTGCAGGACTGGCGGCAGCTGTTGCCAACGCCGGCGGAGTAGGTATTATCGCTACAGCTGGTATCGGACAATTTGAACTAGATAGAGTCACCAATGGTAAAGAAGCTGATCAAAGAGCCCTGCGTGAAGAAATCAAAAAAGCAAAAAAATTGACAAATGGAATTATCGGCGTAAACATTATGGTAGCACTTTCTGATTACGATGGCCTTATACAGTGCGCCGTCGAAGAAGAAGTGAATTTAATTTTACTCGGAGCAGGACTTCCCATCAGATTGCCGGACACTTTGCCACTGGACAACTTAGGCCAATTGGCCACTAAATTCGTCCCTATCGTCTCGTCCGGTAAAGCCGCTAACATTATATTTAGATCATGGGCCAAACAATTTAATCATATACCAGATGCAATAATTGTAGAAGGTCCGCGAGCGGGAGGCCATCTCGGATTTAAAAAACAACAGCTAGATGATCCCAATTACGCAATAGAAAAATTAGTACCTCAAGTCATTGAAGCAATAAAGCCATACAAAACCCGGTTTAATAAAGATGTCCCAGTAATTGCTGCAGGTGGCATCTACACAGGAAGTGATATCCATAAATTCCTACAGTTGGGGGCACAAGGAGTACAAATGGGCACCAGATTTGTCACTACCGATGAGTGTGATGCTTCTTTAGCATTCAAAAATGCATATATAAACTGTAAAAAAGAAGACCTAACTATTATAAACAGCCCTGTAGGATTACCGGGAAGAGTAATACGCAACGCTTTCATTAAACGTGTCGAATCAGGGAGCAGGAAACCTTTCCAATGTAACTGGAAATGCCTAAGAACATGCGATTTCAAACAGGCACCCTATTGCATCGCTATTGCATTGACAAATGCCCAACATGGAGACATGGATAATGGATTTGCATTTGCAGGAGCTAACGCTTACAGAACCGATAAAATCATCTCTGTTGAAAAACTCGTTGAAACCTTAAAAGAAGAATATAATACCGACAACCCCTAAAAATCTGCTCTGATTTGATTAAGATTATCTTTAAAAAATCAACAATTATAGATCTTGATAAAAAAAAGGCTGTTTAATGTTAATCCATTAGACAGCCTTTTCACAATCGGGGTGACAGGATTCGAACCTACGACCTCCTGGTCCCAAACCAGGCGCTCTAGCCAAGCTGAGCTACACCCCGAAAAGTCGTCATACTACAGATTAACAGCCAAAATTACAACAACTATATTCCAACTATCCCAATTTTTTTAAGTATATATCAGCCCCCAACAATCAAACACAGCAATATTTCGCTTGCAAATACCCTAAATTGAAGTTATAATTAGTGTTTGTTTTAGGCTCTAATATAGAGTCGCAATTTAGCTCAAAAATAGGGGAATAAATAATGGCCGGCATGTTTTATTCGTTGCAGGAAGTTGCTGAAAAAATCGGCGTAACAGATGAACAAGTGCAGCAATTAGTCAAAGAAGGGAAATTGCGAGAGTTCCGCGATGGACCAAATCTGCTTTTTAAAGTCGATGAGGTTGAGGCTTACATAACCACGAACCCTGTTGACAATAAAACAAACTCCACCGTTAATTTAGTCGATGAACAAGAAACAGGGTTAATTGATAGCGGTGACACACAAGAAATAGATCAAACCGATTTAGCTGACAATGGAACTCACTTAGCATCAGAATCAGCTAGTGAAACTATCAGTGACAGCTTCAAACTGGAAGCGATTACTGATAATGATGAAACATCAGAAATCTTACTGGCAGCTGACGAGTCAATCATCAATCTTGAAGACAGTTTGACAAATGCTGACACTATTGCTGATGGAAATCTTTCAGCTATCTCTGATAATATGAATATTCTAGCTGACGATTCTACGAATGAAATGGCTATTTCTGATGACACATTAGGCGGCACTCAGTTCGGCACAGGAACTAGCTCGAATGTGAATGCGGGATCAGGTTCAGATATGGAAGAAATGTCAATCAGTGAGATAGAAGATGATATCAGTTTGGATTCTTTTGGAAGCGGTTCAGGACTGCTCGATTTGTCACTGCAAGCTGATGACACCTCTCTGGGCGGCATTTTGGATGAGATTTATACGCCAGAAGAAGATATGGCTGCCGATGCAAATTCAGAATTAAGCTTTACTGGACAAAGCATGATGGGTTCGGTGATGGGCGATTCTGGCCAAGCGATGGCAACAAGACAGTCAACAGGAACTGCCTTTGCAGCAGTCAGCATTTTAGACCCGACAAGCACAGTTTACGGCATTGTTATGCTTTTGCCGCTAATGGCTATAATTTATACCATTACTGTCGCTATCGCTGAATTTTGCAAAATAAAATTGACCATAACATCGGTCGTACAACCTTGGATATGGTATGCCGCAGCGGCGATGGCGGGAGCATCTATTTTAATATTGCTTATCGGCCTTGTTACATCCGGCGGCTCTGGAAAACCAAAAACAAAAAAGGTTAAAAAAACAAAAGCTCCAAAACAAAAAAAGATGAATACAAAAAAGAAATAAGCACAAAATTTTTAATAAGATTATATCAAAACAAGCCCTATAATTTTTTGTAGAGCTTGTTTTTTTTATATCCCCGGCGGGATTCCGCAGAATAGTATATCATTCTTTGCGGGCAACGCTGCGCTTTTGTCGAACCAAGCATAGTGGCTGCGATGCAGCCACGCAGGTTCTCACCCCTTGCGGGGACATTTGTCCCCGGCGGGATTCGAACCTGCAATCTTCGGCTTCGGAAGCCGACGCTCTATCCAATTGAACCACGGGGACAAAAAAACTTATAGCGTCAATTATCCCAGCCAAAAAGATATTAGTCAAGCTTTATCGTTCGCAAAAACCATCGCTTATCAAAACCTATAGCACATAACCAAATATTAAAAATTGACACAATAGACAATTATCAATATCATTGTTTGTCAAAGCCTCAAATTTTGTTCAGGGATGAAACTATGAAATATTTATTAGATATCGTTTATATATTGGCTCTGATTTTGTTCTGCCCTATCGCTATTTATCGAAGGGTTAAGCATAACCGTTATAAAAGAGGATTTAGTGATAGGCTAGGAAATATAAAAAGAAAAAATCCTGATAAAAAATGTATCTGGATTCATGCCGTAAGCGTTGGCGAAGTAAATCAAACAAAATTAATCATCGAAAAGCTCAACCAACAACAGCCTGATTTAGACATTGTAATCAGCACTACTACTGACACCGGATTTGATCAAGCCCAAAAGCTCTATGCAAAAGATCATCAAGTAATATTTTTCCCGTTCGATTTTTCATGGATAATCGAAAAAACATTCAAAAATATCAATCCGGCAATATGTGTTCTTGTAGAACTTGAAATATGGCCTAATTTCGCCCTGACAGCTAAAAGACTTAACATTCCTATCGTTGTAGCAAATGGCAGAATAAGTGACCGAAGCTTTCCGCGATATAAATTAGCCAAACCAGTCAGAAAAAAACTGTTCCAATGCGTG
>CBDUWP010000011.1:0-23257 GCA_965370955.1 uncultured bacterium
TGCCGTTGTCAAGGCGGTTGACAAATATGCTAACTTATTGCGAGCTGCCGTTGCAGTTGCCGGCAATGAGCATCGTTTAGGAGCTGATGAAGCCCCTCCTGCTATCGTATCCATTTTTTTAGGCGATCAGTTGACGGATATTTTCGATCAGCTATTAGCTTCTGGCGGAGCAAAAACATCCAAACAGGGCGAACGATTGCAACTTGGCGTTTCCACCTTGCCGCAATTTCCCAAAGACTGCACAGACCGCAATCGCACATCGCCATTTGCTTTTACAGGTAATCGGTTTGAATTTCGCATGGTTGGCTCAACCCAATCGACAGCTGGCCCAACTTTTGTCTTTAATACAATCGTGGCGGACAGCCTGTGTGACATCGCTGATGAGCTGGAAAAATCTAGTGATATCGTTGGTGACGTTCAAAAGATATTATGCAAAATAGTAACCGAACATGGCCGCATCGTGTTTAACGGTGACAATTACACGCAAAGCTGGGCCGATGAAGCTAAAAAACGTAATCTGCCCAATATCAAATCCACAGTTGAGGCATTAGAAACCATCACGTCAAAAGAAAATATTGCCCTGTTTGAAAAACATTGCATATTAAGTGAAACCGAGCTCTATGCCCGCAAAGAGGTGTTGATAGATTCCTACAGTATGACCATTAACATTGAAGCCAAGACCGCTTTGGATATAGCTCAAAAACAGATTCTGCCGGCTGTTTTGCTTTATAGTGAACATTTAGCCAACGCCACAAATGCAGTTACTACAGCTGGCATCGATTCCAAAACCCATAAAGCTAAGCTCACCAAACTTTGTAAGCTGATAGACTCCTTAGATGTTGCAATCGATTCCCTTTCTAAAGCAGTTGAAACCGCTTCCGTCGAGAAAGACCTGATCCTTCGCGCTCGTCTTTATCGCGATGAAGTAGTAACTGCTATGGACCAAGTCCGCTCTATTGCCGACAGCTTGGAATTGATTGTCGATTCTGAATTATGGCCTCTTCCGAGCTATGCTCAGATGCTGTTCTTGAAATAGAGCAATTGAATAATTGAATACAGTGATTGCTGTGGGTATATTTTGCCGCCTTTTTTATTTTTACCGCGAAATAGCTGCCCTTACCAGATATCTCTCGACAAGCCGCCGATTATATGCTACTAATTTACGCAATTTACAATTACGCGGCAAATTACCATTGACAATAGTAAACCACCACGCCCTTACGGACGTGGGCTTTGTCGGATGCTTCCATCTACACCCTTAACGATGTAGTATTACGAAGAAAAAAATAAAGATATTTGGCTAGGAGCAATTGCACAAAATGCCTAAACGCACAGACATAAAGAAGATACTCATCATAGGTTCTGGCCCAATCGTCATTGGCCAAGGTTGCGAATTTGACTATTCCGGAGCTCAAGCCTGTAAGGTGTTAAAACAACATGGTTTTGAGGTCGTGCTTGTCAACAGCAATCCTGCAACGATCATGACCGATCCTGAATTAGCGGACAAAACCTACATTGAGCCAATCACTCCTGAGATTGTCGAACAAATTATCGCTAAAGAGCGTCCCGACAGTTTATTACCAACTTTAGGCGGCCAAACCGGCTTAAATACAGCTGTCGCATTAGCTGAAAAAGGTGTTTTAGACAAATATAATGTTAAAATGCTCGGCGCAAATTTAGAATCAATCAAAAAAGCTGAAGAGCGTGACAAATTCAAAAAGGTCATTGCCGAATGTCAGCTAGATGTCCCTAAAAGCGGCTATGCCCATTCGTGGGCAGAAGCTAAAAAAATCATCAAGACAATTCACTTTCCAGCAATCATTCGCCCCTCTTATACATTAGGCGGCATGGGCGGCAACATTGCCCAAGATATGGCTGAATACGAACGCTTTATCGAGTGGGGTTTGAATTTGAGCCCTACCAGCGAAGTTTTGGTTGAAGAATCTGTGGTCGGCTGGAAAGAATATGAATTGGAAGTGATGAGAGACTGCGCCGACAATGTCGTGATTGTCTGCTCGATCGAAAACATTGACCCAATGGGCATTCACACTGGCGATAGTGTCACTGTAGCACCAGCCCAAACCTTGACGGACAAAGAATATCAAATAATGCGCGATGCTTCATTAAAAATCATCCGTGCAATCGGCGTTGAAACTGGCGGCTCAAATATTCAGTTCGCCGTCAATCCAAAAAATGGCAAGCTATATGTAATCGAAATGAACCCTCGCGTATCCCGCAGTTCAGCCTTAGCTTCAAAGGCCACCGGCTTTCCTATTGCCAAGATCGCTTCGCTTTTAGCGGTAGGTTTTACTCTCGATGAAATTCCAAACGATATCACAAAGAAAACACCAGCTTGCTTTGAGCCAACTATTGACTATTGCGTCACCAAGTGGCCCCGTTTCACATTTGAAAAATTCCCTAATACTAAACCAAATTTAACTATTCAAATGAAATCTGTCGGCGAAGCTATGGCGATTGGCCGAACATTCAAGGAATCGTTCCAAAAGGCTATTCGTTCGTTAGAAATTGACCGCTATTCGCTGGATACCAAATATATCAAGCAATCACTTTCAGATAAACAATTGACAGCCAAACTAAAAACCAATTGCTGGGACAAGCTGTGGTATGTCGCTGAAGGTTTTCGCAGAGGTTTAGCTGTTGAGAAACTATTCAAACTGACTTCGATTGATCCTTGGTTCCTAAATAACATCAAGGACATAGTTGATCTTGAGCTAAAATTAAAATCAACCTCTTTAGCCGATTTAAGCGAAGAGCTCGCGCTGCAAGCCAAACAATATGGCTTTAGTGACAAATATTTAGCTGAGATTTTCGGCATCGATGAATATGCTTTCCGCAAACACCGTCAACAACTCGGCAAAGTCAACGCCGTCTATAAAACAGTTGATACCTGCGGCGCAGAATTTGCGGCCAGCACGCCATATTTATATTCAACTTTCGAGGATGAATGCGAATCTAATCCCACAAAAAAGCGTAAAGTCATAATTCTCGGCGGCGGCCCAAACCGAATTGGTCAAGGAATTGAATTTGACTATTGCTGCGTTCACGCTGCGTTCGCCCTAAACGAAATCAATATCGAATCGATCATGGTCAACTGCAATCCGGAAACTGTCAGCACAGATTATGACACATCAGACAGGCTGTATTTTGAGCCCTTGACCTTTGAAGACGTTTTAACGATTGTCGAAAAGGAAAAGCCTGACGGCGTAATCGTCCAATTTGGGGGACAAACCCCATTGAAACTCGCCGATTCACTCGAACAAGCCGGCGTAAAAATCATCGGCACATCACCTGAAAGTATCCGCCTAGCTGAAGACCGCGAATATTTCAATGCACTGGTTGAACAGCTCGGCCTTCGCCAACCCTATAGCGGCACAGCCAAAAATTACAAAGAGACAGTCAAAATCGCCAAAGAATTGGGCTATCCTTTATTGATACGCCCATCGTTTGTTCTCGGCGGCCGCGCGATGGAAATAGTCTATGACGACAGCAGCCTCGAAGCTTGTGTAGAAAATGCTATCGAAGCTTCAGGCGACCATCCGATTTTAATCGACAAATTTTTGAGTGACGCAACAGAGCTGGATGTCGATGCTATTTGCGATGGCCATCAGGTTGTGATTGGCGGTGTGATGGAACATATAGAAGAAGCCGGTGTCCACTCCGGTGACAGTGCATGTTCATTGCCGCCTATCTCGATAAGTGATGAGCTGTTGGCAGAAATAAAACGTCAAACCACTTTGCTGGCTATGGAATTGAAAGTTAAAGGCCTGCTCAACATTCAGTTTGCCGTCAAGGGCGATGACATCTATATTTTAGAGGTCAATCCTCGCGCTTCTCGTACTGTTCCATTTGTCAGCAAAACTATCGGCGTTCCTCTAGCTAAGCTGGCAGCTAAAATCATGACCGGCATGACACTTAAAGAGCTTGGCTTTACTGAGGAAATTATTCCAACATATTACGCCGTGAAAGAAGCTGTTTTTCCATTCTTGAAATTTCCCGGCATTGACACTACTCTCGGCCCAGAGATGCTTTCTACCGGCGAAGTGATGGGCATCAGTGACGATTTTGCGATGGCTTTCGCTAAAGCTCAAATGGCTTCAGGCAACAATCTTCCAACTGGCGGCAACGTTCTTTTCAGCGTTAAAGACAGTGACAAAGATCGCGCCGTATTAGCTGCGAAAGAGCTGCACAAAAATGGCTTTAATATCCTTGCCACCAAAGGTACCTGCATAAAATTTATAGAGCATAACATTCCCTCTGAATTTGTGCTCAAGGTTTCAGAAGGCCATCCTGACATTGTCGAAACCATACTCACCGGCAAGATAGATTTGATAATCAACACAACAATCGGCAAACAATCACTGGTAGATTCATTTTCGATCCGGCGAACAGCTCTTGACAGGCAGATTCCTTATGTCACCACAATTCGCGGAGCGATAGCAGTATCTAAAGCAATCGCGGCACTAAAAAATCAACCTATGGAGGTTAAGCCGATCCAAATGTATCACAAGTAAACCACCATGCCCTTACGGACATGAAATTTGTCGGATGCTTCCATCTACACCCTTAGCGATGAGTATTACGAAGGAAAATTAAATATAAAGGACTACGCGTGAAAGCTATTTTATTACTTGAAGATGGTACAATTTTTACTGGCCGCAGTTTCGGCGCATCCGGCACAAGTTGCGGCGAGGTGGTTTTCAATACATCCATGACCGGCTATCAGGAGATTTTGACCGACCCTTCATATAACGAACAGATAGTGACAATGACCTATCCTTTGATCGGTAATTACGGCACAAATGAAATAGACACCGAATCCCGCAAACTGTTTGTGCGAGGTTTCATCGTTAAAGAGCATTGTAACTATGCCAGCAACTGGCGGAGCAATCAATCTTTAAGCGATTATTTAGCCAGCAATAACATCATCGCATTAGAGGGTATCGACACGCGAAAACTCGTCAAACATATACGCACCGAAGGCGCTATGCGAGGAATTATCTCATCAATTGAATTTGATATTGATAAGCTCAAGGCCGAGCTTGCCGATTATCCCGGACTCGTTGGTCGCGATATTGTCAAGGATGTCACCACAGAGTCTGCTTATAAATGGACCAAACCTGTCATTGACATATTAAGTGACAAGCCGGCTAAACGCAGCTCAAAATATAAAGTTGTGGTTATAGACTTTGGCGTCAAGCATAATATTTTACGACTTCTTTATTCGCACGGATGCGATATCGAGGTCGTTTCTGCTTCGGAATCAGCTGGAAATATCTTGGCCAAAAACCCTGACGGCGTTTTCCTTAGCAATGGTCCAGGCGATCCGGCCGCTGTCAGTTATGCTATCGATTGCGTTAAGGAACTGATTGGCAAAATTCCTATTTTCGGCATTTGTCTCGGCCATCAGATTTTATCACTGGCACTAGGCGGCAAAACCTATAAGCTTAAGTTTGGCCATCGCGGCGCAAACCATCCTGTCAAAAACTTGGCAAATGGTACTGTTGAAATCACCAGCCAAAATCACGGCTTTTGCGTGGACGTAGATTCTTTTGGTGATGCAGCGATTGAAATTACTCATATGAATTTGAACGACAATACAGTCGAGGGCATTAGCTGCTTGGAGAAAATTGCTTTTTCAGTACAGTATCACCCGGAAGCGTCGCCCGGCCCGCATGATTCAAATTATTTATTTAAAACGTTCACAGACTTAATGGATAAGTTCAAAAAATAACAATCGGCCTAGCTTTATTGCCCCTTGCCAAATTTACAATCCGGCAGCAAGTTTTGCTGATTCGACCGTGTTATAGAGCAGCATTGTTATTGTCATTGGCCCGACTCCTCCCGGTACCGGCGTTATCATGGACGCTTTTTCTTTAACCGCCTCGAAATCGACATCGCCAACAAGCCTGTAGCCGCGTTTTTTCGAGGCATCTTCGACTCGATTAACACCGACATCTATTATGACCACCCCTTGCTTCACCATGTCAGCTGTAATAGTGTTTGGCCTGCCAGCTGCCGCAATAATAATATCAGCTTGTTTTGTAAAACTCGCCAGATTTTTCGTTCTGGTATGACAGACAGTGACAGTTGCATTTGCGCCAGCTTTTTTTTGTATCAGCATATTCGCTATAGGCTTTCCGACAATATTGCTTCTGCCGACCACGACAACATGTGCCCCTTCAATAGTGACATTACTTTTTATTAATAATTGTATGATACCATTTGGCGTACAGGGCAAAAACGCTTTTTCGCCAGCGACCATTTTGCCGATATTCATTGGATGAAATCCGTCGACATCTTTTTCCGGTTTGATGGCTAGCAGCACTTTTGATTCATTGATATGTTTTGGAAGCGGCAATTGCACAAGAATTCCATTGATTTTAGGATCGCTGTTCATTGCATCTATGATTTCTAGAAGCTCGCTTTCGGTGGTTTCTGTCGGCAATTGTCGATTATCTGAATAGATACCGATCTGGTGACAGGCTTTTTCCTTTGCCTTGACATAGGACGCCGATGCCGGATCGTCGCCAACTAATATTACGCCGAGTCCCGGCACAATATTTTTAGCTTTTAATTCTGTCACTTGCTTTGTTAACTCATCTCTAAAATCGCGGGCGACTTGCTTCCCATCAATAATCACTGCTGTCATCGGTGTCACTTTCTATTTTTTTATGTTTTAACTAAAACAATCCTGTCACTTTTCCTGTTTCGACATCAACATCTATTTTTCTAAACGCCGGCGTTGACGCCGTCCCCGGCATCAGCTTAATGTCACCTGCTACCGGCACGATAAAGCCAGCCCCTTTATAGACCAAAAAATCTTTTATCGGCAACCGCCAGCTCGTCGGTCGTCCTTTCATATCAGGATTATGCGACAAACTCAGATGTGTTTTTAACATACAGGTGCCAAGCTTTCTGGTTTGCGGATCAGCTTCTAATTTTTGGGCCTTTTCCAATGCCTTTGGAGTATAGTCGACCCCGCTTGCTCCATAAACCTCGATCGCTATCAATTCGATTTGCTTTCTTAGCGGCGTATTCAAATCATATAGGAATTTGAAATCTTTTCGATTGCTTTCATCGCAAGCCTGACAAACAGCCTCCGCTAATTCAATAGCACCTTCGCTACCTTTTAGCCAATGTTGCGAGTAGGCTGCGGTAGCTCCTGCTTGGACGGCAAATTTTCTCACCATTTCGATTTCCGCTTTTTTATCACTCTCAAAACCATTGATGCAAACGATTGGTTTTATTCCGCTTTTTTTTACGATATCAATATGAGCCAATAAATTTTGGCAGCCCTTTTCGAGCAGCCATAAATTCTCCTCTGTATATTCCTCATGCAGCGGCTGTCCCGGCTTTACCAGCGGGCCTCCACCGTGCATTTTCAAAGCTCTGATAGTTGCCACGATAACAGCTACATCAGGCGTTATGCCAGACGTTCTGCATTTAAGATTCCAAAACTTCTCGAATCCGATATCCGCTCCAAAGCCGCTTTCTGTTATGTGGTAATCGGATAGTTGCAAGGCTAATTTATCAGCTAAAATTGAGCTTTGGCCGATAGCGATATTTGCAAATGGCCCGGCATGTACAAAAACCGGATTGCCTTCAATCGTTTGGATTAAGCTGGGATTTATTGTATCGACCATCCACGCCGCCATCGCCCCGTCGACCTCGAGATCAGCTGTCGTAATTTCGTTGCCAGTTTTGTCATATGCCACAACCATTTTGCTGATTCTGGTTCTCATGTCCGCCAGATTATCTGCTACAGCTAAAATCGCCATCAGTTCGCTGGAAACAGAAATTGCAAAGCCCGACTCCATTTCGAAGCCATCCATTTTGCCGCCTTTTCCGATAGTGATATTTCTTAGCGACTGCGCGCAAAAATCCATTAACCATTTGATCTGCACTCGATCAGGATCGATGTTTAATCTTTTTAGCCCTTTTGATGCAAGGATTTGATCGTCATAATTTCTTTCATGCTGCATTCTGGCTGTCAGCGCGACCATCGCCAGATTATGGGCATTTGTAATGCTATCGATATCGCCGGTAAACCGAATGGAAAAAGGCACAAGCGGAATACATTGCGCAAGTCCGCCGCCTGCCGCAGAGCCTTTGATATTAAAAGTCGGCCCACCACTCGGCTGACGTATCGCAGCACTGGCTCTTTTACCGATTTTGCACAAGCCATCTAGCAATCCGATAGTCGTAGTAGTTTTGCCCTCACCCAGCGGCGTTGGCGTAATTGCTGTGACATCGATATATTTTGCAGTATTGTTTTTGGTTCCAATGCGGTTGATCACCTTTTGATAATCGATTTTCGCCAGCTGCTTGCCATAGGGCAAAAGCTCCTCCGATTGTATTCCCAATTCCTGTGCCACTTGATCGATTGGCTTCATATTCTCTTCTGCCATCTCGGCGATTTGCCAATCTTCCATTGTTTTTGGATTCAGCTTCATATTCATCCTTTTTACAATAAATGTTGTCGCTGTTTTTCTTTATTAGGCCTGCACGTAGCAACAATAGCCTAATATTTTATCAAAACTGGGCTTAATATGGTAGCAATAAATTTTATCTCTGGCCCCTGCGTCAACAGCCTATCGCCATAATCAAACATCACAATAGCCCTATAACACCATACAACCACTTCACGCCAACCAGTTATCAGCCACCAGCCATGTTTCAGCTGCAACGAGCACATCTTGCGGAGAATCACCCTCAGCCACATTTAGCCAATGAACATTAGCAAATGTCTTAAACCACGTGCGTTGTGCTTTTGCAAATTTCCTTGTATTGATTTTTATCCGCTCGACAGCCTCATCAAACGTCATTTTCCCAGCCAAATGCTCAAACATTTCGGCATAGCCAATAGCACATTGGGCTTGCTCGCTCAGCGGTTTTTCTTCTGCGGCGAGAGCTTCGGCCTCATCGAGCAGGCCATCTGTCACCATCTTTTGCACTCTGACATTTATGCGCTGGCTTTCGGTTTCTTTTGGCCGGCGGATCCCAATAATCGTCCAGCCATGATCGATTGGCTTTTGCCCCCATTGATTCTGAAAACTCGATATCGGCTTGCCCGTCAACTCATACACTTCCAATGCTCTGATAACACGCTTCGCATCATTAAGATGGATCCTTTCCGCTGCTTCGGGATCGATTTGGCTAAGTTTTTCGTGCATCGCCTGCCAACCTTGATGTTCTGCTTGTTGTTGCAATTTAGCTCGAATAGCCGGATCATTTCCCGGCCCCTCGAACAGGCCAAAAATCATAGCTTTTATGTACAATGCCGTTCCCCCGACAGCTATCACCGATTTGCCTCTGCCTTGAATATCAGCCACAGCTTCGTCCATCATTTTTAGATATGTCGCCACGCTAAAGCTTTCTGACGGCTCGACCACATCGATTAAATGATATTTAATTTTCTGCCTCAATTGGGCGGAGGCCTTTGCCGTTCCAATATCCATTCTGCGATAAATTTTCATGGAATCTACGCTAACGATCTCGGCATCGGCGTTTTTCGCCAGATTATACGCTAAGCCGCTTTTGCCTGAGGCGGTCACCCCTAATATTAAAACTTTTCGACTATTCATAATTTACCCTGTTTTGCGAGTTTTAAAAGCGTATAATACCATGTTGATAATATTGTCGTGATTTGTAATGGTACATTTTATCAAAATTTTAAAAATTTAGGCGTATAATCTCAACAAAATGAAGACGAAAGACAATAATTTCAAAACGCAGCTATCGCAAAAAGCTGATTTGATAAATACTCGCTTAGCGCAGATGCTTGAGACTTGGCCAAATTTGGACGAAAATCTTCGCGAGCCTTTAGCTTACACATTGCTATCCGGCGGAAAAAGGATCCGAGCTGCGATTACCTTGTGGTGCTGCGAAATGGTTTCAGGCGACATCAACCCAGATGCCATAACTGTTGCGATGGCAATCGAGATGGTTCACACCTATTCCTTGATACACGATGATTTGCCGGCGATGGACGATGACGATTGGCGGCGCGGCAAGGCTTCATGTCACAAGGCTTTTGACGAAGCTACCGCAATTTTAACCGGCGACAGCCTTTTGACTATGGCTTTTGAGCTATTGGCGACAGACATATCCCAGCCCGCTAAAGCCGTCGCCCTCATATCAGAATTATCGCAAGCCGCCGGCCCTGCCGCAATGATCGCAGGCCAAATAGCAGATATCAAAGCCGAACATTCTAGAGGCGACCAAGCTTTACTCGATTACATCCACGCGAATAAAACAGCTAAGATGTTTCGCTGCGCGAGCGTTTGCGGCGGCCTCTGCGCAGATGCTAGTCAAGACCAGTTAAAACTTCTAAGTGATTATGGCTTAAAAACCGGACTAGGATTTCAGATTTCAGATGACATTCTAGACGTTTGCGGTAATAGCGACAAGCTCGGCAAAACCGCCGGCAAAGATGCCAAAGCCGGCAAGCTAACCTACCCTAGCCTAATCGGCCTAGCCCAAGCAAAAAAACAGCAACAACTTCTAGCTAACGATTCGCTGGATATTTTAGCTCAATTTGGCGAATCAGCGGTAATCTTAAAACAATTAACTACCGCCCTACTAAAAAGACAGAAATAAGGAAAGAAATAAACCAAGCATGAAAACGCTTTTAGAGAACATAAATAATCCAGCCGATTTGAAAAAACTCGCGGCAACTCAATTGCCTCAGCTGGCTCAAGAAATTCGTTCGTTCGTTTTGAATAGTGTCAGTAAAACCGGCGGTCATCTCGGCAGCAATCTCGGCACTGTGGAACTAACTCTCGCCATGCACTATGTGTTTGAGCTCAATAGGGATCAACTTGTCTGGGATGTCGGTCATCAATGCTACACGCACAAAATACTTACTGGCCGCAAAAATAATTTTCACAAACTTCGCAAAGCAGGCGGACCAAGCGGTTTTCCTAATCCCAAAGAGAGTGACTACGACCAATTTTGCGTAGGCCACGCCGGCACCTCGATCTCGACAGCCATAGGCCTTGCTCTCGGCAATCAGCATTTAGCCAACGATAATAAGGTCATTGCATTTGTTGGTGATGCAAGCTTGGTCAACGGCACAAATTTTGAAGGTTTAAATAATCTCGGCCTCGTCAAGCGTCAATTGTTAATAGTTTTGAATGACAATTCGATGGCGATAGATTCGACTCAAGGAGCGGTTGCCAAGTTTTTCTCTAAATTACGTTTGAGCCATACATACGAAGAGGTTCGCCGCACGACAGCCAACATTTTAGAACACACTCCTTTTATTGGCAAAGGTGTCGAAGGTGCGATAGAACGGATCAAGAAAACGATTAGGATGGCTCTGCCTACGAGTCAGCTTTTTGAAAGTTTGAACATTCCATATTTTGGCCCAGTGGATGGCCATGATGTTGAGTCACTGGTCAAAATTTTTACTATGATATCTCAACTTGATCGGCCTGCGATTTTGCATGTTTACAGCCAAAAGGGCAAGGGCTTCGCGATAGCCGAAGATCACAAACACAAACTGCATTCCACCGGCCCATTTACTGTGAAGGATTCTGATTTAGAACAAACCTTTAGCGGCAAAAAGAGCTTCACCTCTGTGTTTGGCGATGCACTGGTTGAAGAAGCTAAAAAGGACGAGAAAATTGTTGCAATAACCTCCGCTATGGCTAGCGGCACAGGGCTTGATAAATTTAAGCAGATGTTTGGCGACCGATTTTTCGATGTTGGTATCGCCGAGTCCGCTGCGATTGATATGGCAGCCGGCATGGCTAAAGCTGGCTTAAAACCTGTCGTCTGTATTTATTCAACATTTTTGCAGCGAGGTTTCGACTACATCTTTCAGGAAATTTCCCTACAGAATCTGCCGGTGACATTTTGCATTGACCGAGCCGGCTTAGTTGGCGATGACGGCCCTACCCATCATGGCCTGATGGATATCGGCTTCGCCCGCATGATGCCCAATATTGTTGTCGCCGCTTGCGCTAATGAATATGAAACAAAAGCCGCACTGCATTTTGCCACAAGTTGCGATCAAGCGGTTTGCATCAGATACCCTCGCGATTGCGTCAGCCCTGAGCTTGCTGACTTATGCAATGAGCCTTTTGTTCTCGGCAAATCGGTTATTGTTTCTGATTGCTCGAAACCCTCTGTCATTATTGTCAGTTACGGCTCGATGTTGACGGAGGCCTTTTCAGCTCATGAACAACTCAAAGCCGATGGGCTAGAGACTGGCTTGATTAACGCCAGATTCGCTGCTCCATTAGATCCTGCCATCATTGATTTAATCAGGCAGGGCAAATCTATAATAACAGTTGAGGATCATCGTGCCGATTGTGGTTTTGGCTCTGCTATTCTCGAAGCCGCCGCCAAAATCCAGCCAAAATATACAGGCTCCATTATCACGTTAGCTGTTCCAAAAAGATTCATCGCTCACGATACTAGATTAAATCAATTCATTGATTCTAAAATAAATGCCGATACAATTATGGCAAAGGTGAAACAATTGTTAAGCTAAATTTCATCAGCAGGAAAATTAATTATGACGAACAAAATTAAGACGCCCATGATCGCAATTTTTGGCGATCCCAATAAAACATCTGTCAAAAAAGCGATTGCTGAATTCAAAGATTTCGCCGCAGCCAAAATTAATATTATTGGCGAATACAATGTTTTGAATAACGATCAGCTCAAAACCAGTTGTGACTATGCAATAGTTTTCGGCGGTGACGGCGCGATCATTTCGGCAGCTCGCAGTCTTAAAACCACCAACACTGCTGTCATCGGTGTCAACATTGGCAAACTTGGGTTTTTAGCTGAATTCAGTATTTCAGAACTCAAGGCTTCTTTTGACCAGATCATTAACCATGAGTTACCGATAGAAAATCGCATGACGTTAAGCTGTAAGATTTTCAATGACGGCAAGGAGAAATTCAGCTCGACAGCGATCAACGATGTTTTCGTAACCAGCGGCCCTCCGTTTCGCATGATAGAGTTACAGATGTTCATAGATGCCGAACCTGTCACCAGCAGTATCAGTGATGGCCTGATAGTATCAACACCGACCGGCTCAACCGCCTATAATTTGTCAGCTGGCGGTCCCATTTTATCGCAAAAGTTAACGGCAATGGTCATCACCACCATTTGTCCACATTCCTTAAGTTTTCGGCCGATTGTTGTTGACTCAACCAGAAAAATCGAGATTATCGGACTTCGCGTGAATAAGGCTACTACATTATCGGTTGACGGACAGGTATCGGTACAGCTTTGCGCGAAAGATGTAGTTAAGATTCAGCGGGAAAAGCACGATTTTCTAATAGTAAACAATCCTATGCGAACGCAATGGGACACGTTAGGCGATAAGCTGAAGTGGGCAGAAAAACCCAAGTATGACAAATAGGCCATAAAGATTTGAGTCAGCTATGGGCAATAATCAAAAAACAGTTGAACAGTTCACCTAAAATCGCCGTAATAATAGATAGATGAACGCAGAATAATAGAACCATTTTGTAATACTTAAGGGCAGATCTAATGATTGCTTTTGAGGTTCCCTTAAAATAGGTAAGGTAAATTGTGCGATTAGTGCTCTTAATAATGGTTGGCTTATTATCTTTGGAATGTTTGGCTTCTCTCAATCGGGCAGTGGCCAATCCTACATCACCTCCGAGCCGTGACTATTTAGTTCGCAACCCCTCTTCGAGATACACCAATGGCAATCTGCCGATCACAGGCCATGTCGCAGGCGGCAAACATTTTCGCGGGACCATTCCCTATCATGCTTCGACAGATTTCACAGCTCCGATGGGTTCATCCTATATCAATTCCTTTTTGCGTCAATCAGCCGGCAATAATATGTCTGGTTCCTCTGGCCGCTATGTGCCTTATTATTTGCGGTCGAGTCAGGTCACCAAGATAAATCCTCATAATTCGCGATTGATTGCTCCTTTGGATTTGACCAGCAGCGGCACCTTAATCAAACCTCGCAAACTGGATATTCCCAGCTTAGCGCCAAAAAAAATGCAGTCCTATCAACTGTCCGCCAAGAGATATGTTCCAAAGCAAAGAGACACTGTTTTATCTACTGGCAACCAACTCACTAACCGCTTGAAGCAGCCGTCTTTTGACAAAACAAGCGTCACTGCCAATCGCAAAAAATTGATGACCCAGCTTGAGCAGGATCTGCTTGACATCAAACAAAATGCTGAAAACATGAGCACCATTATCAAGCTGCAAAAAGATAAAACTCAACCAACCAATAAAAAACAGCAGCCCACCATCGAAGATCTGTTGTCAAAGAAAAAACAGTCAGATAAAAAAGCCTTGTCATCAGTGGAATTCAAAAAGCAACTTGAAGATCTTTTGCGTCAAAAACAGTTGCAGTCACAATCTGAAGAGGAAATCAAAACTCTTCAAACAGTAATTGCCAATTTGAATAAGCAAATTGGTAAAGACACTGCCGATAAAGAGCTAAGCCATTTTGAATCAAAACAACAGAGCCTATTACAAGATGAGATTGGCGAGGATACTGCCTTTGAAAAGATCAAGGCTCAGATCAATATGGCCAGCGGTCCAAAAAACAATCAGTTCGGCTTTAGTGACTCTATGGCCCAAGCGGACAAGTATCTCACAAGTGGTAAATTTTATCTAGCCAACCACAGCTATTCAAAAGCCTTGATATACAAACCACATGATTCCGCTGCCTATCGCGGCAAGGCTTTGGCGTTATTTGCAGCTGGGGAGTATTGTAGCAGCAGTTTGTTTTTAGCATGGAGCATCGAGTCAGTTGGTTTTGTCGAAAAAATTGATTTATCTTATTGGCTAACTGACCGTGACAAATTAGATAATCACTTTGTTGACCTATCGAGCTGGATAAGGCAGCAGGGCTCTCCCAAACTAAGTTTTTTACAGAGTTATCTTTACTACCAAGACGGTCAACTGCAAAAATCTTTGACAGCGATCAACTTATCACTAAAAGCACCGCCAGAGCAATCAGATTCGACTGATTCGCCTAACGCTTCACAGCCAGCCAAACTGCTATTAAAATCAGCCATCGAGTCAACCATTAGCGCAGCCGAATGACCATGATACCATTTCCATTTTGATATTGTCATCTGTCGTTAATTCAGCTACTATTGCTGGCTTATGACACAGGTAAACAATTCAATAGATTTTCGGCATTTTTTATCCGACGATGGCCCATTAGCTCGGTCGTACGCTAATTTTGAAACGCGCAGCGAACAAATTGATATGGCCTTAGCTGTTCAATCAGCTCTATCGGACAAGCATCATTTAGCGATTGAAGCCGGTACTGGCGTGGGCAAAAGTTTCGCCTATCTTTTAGCCGCCGCAGAAGCTGCTCTAAAACAAGAAGCCAAGATTCTCATCAGCACCTTTACCATCACTTTGCAACAGCAGCTTCTCAATAAAGACATTCCCATGCTCCAAAAATGCCTTGACCATAATTTCGTTGCCATATTAGCAAAGGGTCGCGGCAATTATTTATGTCGTCGCCGTTTGAACTTTGCCATTCGCCGCCAGCGCGGCTTAATTGACAGTACTTGGTCAAAACTTATGGACATAAGCCACTGGTCTAATGTAACTCAAGACGGCTCGTTAAGTGACATTCCACTGACTCCCAGCTCAAAATTATGGGACAGTATCAAAAGCGAGCACGGCAATTGTCGAGGCCGTAATTGCTCCCATTATAAGGATTGTTTTTACTGGATTAACCGACGCAAATTAGAAACAGCCGACATCATCATTGCTAACGACGCGCTAATGTTCAGCGATTTGGTATTAAAAGCTCAAGGCGGTGCAGTATTGCCAGAATATAAATATGTCATAATCGATGAAGCCCACAACATTGAATCAGTTGCCGAAAATCATTTTGGCATCGATATCAACAACCATCGAATTCGTTATTTGCTGAATAATCTTTACGACACAAGAACTCATCTCGGTTTGCTCGCTTATCAAGACGCACCTGAAACAATTGATCTCGTTAAAAACCTCTCGAAACAATCGCAAAAATTTTTCGCCGATATTACTGATTGGTATCAGCATACCGGAATGCGTAATCGCGGAAAATGTGAGAGTCATTTCATTGAGAACTCATTGGTTACTGAATTAAAAACATTGCGATCGCACCTTATCAAGTTAGCCAAAGCCACTGAAGAAGATGACATTGATTTTGAATTGCGCAGATTTGCCGACCAGACGTCTGACTTAATTTTAGATTTAGATACATTTTTTGATCAGAATTTGCCCGACCATATCTATTGGGTTGAGGTAAGCCCAGCCGCCAAAGGCACAATCCGTCTAAAAAGTGCTTCGGTCAATATCGGCGTAGATATCAATCGTGCTTTGTTTGAAACCTTTGATAGTGTTATTGTCACCAGCGCAACTCTTAGTTGCGGCAGCGATGATAAAAACAGTTTCGGTTTTTTTGCAAACCGGATAGGCCTAAAAGATTTTCGTTCCGTAAAACTCGGCAGTCCCTACGATTATGAAAAGAATGTCACTATCTATATTGAAAAAAGCTTAAGCGATCCCAACTCACCCAATTTCATTGAGGATTCCTGTAAGGTAATCAAAAAACATCTCGCTAAAAGTATGGGTAAAACCTTTATTTTATTCACCAGTTACAAGATGCTTAATTCTATGGCTGACGAATTAGGTCCTTGGCTGGCGGACAATAAAATCCAATTATTGCAGCAGGGTTCCGGCATAAGCCGCTGGCAGTTGCTGGACGATTTTAGAGATGGCAAAAATTGCGTATTGTTTGGCACAGACAGTTTCTGGCAAGGCGTAGATATTCCCGGCGACTCATTAAGCTGCGTCATTATTGTTCGACTTCCCTTTGCCGTTCCCGATCAGCCTTTGCTATCTGGTAAACTTGACTTGATCCGCGCAGAAGGCGGCAATCCTTTTTTTGATTATCAATTGCCAACAGCTATCATCAAATTCAAGCAGGGGTTTGGCCGTTTGATCCGCAGCAAATCAGACAGCGGCACGGTCGTCATTCTAGACAGCCGAATTGTCACCAAGCGTTATGGCCGGCGATTCTTAACTGCTTTGCCAAAATGTAATATCGAACTTACCTAAGTAATGTTTGCGATACTAAGTGTAATATTAAAATTGTTTAGGTGATATTGTTTTTTACAATTTTTGCTTTAGAGATTCGTCATAAGCCGTTTGCATTTGCTGCAGCCTTTCTGTGATGGGCAATTTTTGTGTGCACAGTTTTTCGCATAATCGGCAATTAACACATTTGTCCCACGGTTTCGTTTTAGGATCGATTGACCAATGCCAATAGAGCCTTTCGATCATTGATTTGGTACCGCTTAACATCAGATGATTATAGGCATCCATTAGTTTCGGCACTTCGACTCCCTGTGGACATTTATCACAATATCTGCAACCGGTACAGATTTTATCGAAGCATTTATTGAGATGCTTTTTAATATCGTTTATTTTTTTTTGGCTAATCGGTTCAAAATTGTCCACTGCTGCGATTGCCTCTTCAATTTGTTTTTGATTAGAGAATCCTATCAAGGCTGTCATTATTGTTGGATCATTGATCAAAAATCCGATAGCCGCTTGAGTAACTGTTTGGTTTGCTGCTGTTTTAATAAAGTCGAACATTTTCGGATTTTCAGGAATCAGTCCACCCGCCAGCGGATTCATCACGACCACAGGTTTATGTAATTTAGCGGCATAATCGAGAGCTTTTTGTCGATAGGCAAAATTTGTCACGTTGTATCCCAACAGTACCGCCTCGAACGGATAATCGTCGAGCATTTTCGCGATATTGTCCCCAGTCATATGGGTTGAAACACAGACATGCTTTATCAATCCTTCTTCTTTGAGCTTTTCAAATTCCGCCAACACCCCATTTGCTTTTCGATTTTCATATTGGTCATAGTTAATAATGCACCAGAAATAATAGAAATCGATATATTCAACATTCAATCTTTTCAATGACCGTTCGAGTTCTTTCCGCACGGCGGCTGGATTATCTTGCGAGGTTTTTGTTGCTATATAAAACGAGTTTCTGTCCGCTGTTTTTTGTATTTGTTTTATTGCTTCGCCAAAAATATCCTCTGATTTATCATTGCAATAAAATGGTGCGCTGTCGAAATAATTGATGCCGGCATCGTAAGCCATTTTCACTAGCGCAGCATTTTTTTCGATATTTTCCGGCGTTTCAAATCTCATTCCGCCAAAGCCGACAGCCGAAACTTTTTTGCCGGTTTCGCCACAATCCTTATAAATCATTATTTTTTTCCATCAATATTAGCTTAGCAACTTGCGATTTATTTTTGTTAGAGGCTCTTAAACTGTTTTGCCTACAATAACATATCCGACATACACAGCCCCGATCCCTAAGACAACACTTAACGCCACATGTACTATCGCCACTAGCAATCGTTGCGCCGACATAAGCACAATAGCATCGTGACATAGCGTTGAAAAAGTTGTAAATGCTCCCACAAATCCCACGATCAAAAACAGTTTTAGTTGCGGATTAAAGGCTCCTTTTGCTTGGGCAAGCCCTGCCAGTAACCCTATTAGCAAGCAGCCAACCACATTAACGATTAAAATCCCACCATAACTTGGCAGTTGCGGCATCATTTTCAGAGCCTGCCCATTTAACAAATATCTCGCCACCGCCCCAAAAAATCCGCCAGCGCCGATAATCAAAATATTCATCATTTGTTTTCCGTCCTTGATTAACACCATATCTATAAATTTTGCGTCATTTTTTTAGAAACTCATTTCCAGCAAAGTAAGCTCTTGCAAACATTCGCATAACTTATTACTGTATCAGTTAATAGTTTTTCGCTCAACATTTTAACTGTTTTACAGAGCTAATGAAATAACAATTGACGGCTTTTTTATGAACATTTTAAACACAGTCCTGCCCGTTTTTCTGGTCATAGCTCTCGGCGCGATTCTTCGCAAATCTCATTTCATCACCGCCGACTTCGTGACAGGCATCAACAAGTTCGCATACCGCATTGGCCTGCCCTGCTTATTATTTTATAAAATGTCGACCGCCACCTACGATTACAGTATTGCCGGTAAGGTTTTCGCTGTGGTTTTGGGCGGCCTTATTGCTTGTGCCGTCATAGGCATAATCATCGCTTGGCTATTTAAGCTGCCTTCTAAGCAAGCCGGCGCATTTGTTCAGGGCGCTTTTCGCGGCAATTTAGCTTACATTGGCCTTCCGATAGTCCTTTACAGTTTCTCTGATTTCTCGCAAATAACTTCCAGCGAAACAGAAACGATTGGCGTATTGGTTTTGTCTTTGATCGTTCCTGTTTACAATATTTCCGCTGTTACCACTTTGCTCGTCAGTCAGCATCAGATGAATTTCAAATCATTTTTGAACGTGCTGAAACAGATAGGCACCAATCCATTGATAATCGCTTGTGTGTCCGGCATAGCTTATGCCTCAATTTTTGATTCTTTACCGATCACTATTGGCCGTTCGTTCAATGCTTTGGGTCAGGTTGCTTTGCCGATGGCTTTGATAGGTATTGGCGCAACCTTGATAGAGGAAAAACTTTACGGTAAGATCAAATTTGCAATAATCGCTGCCGCCATAAAAACCACCATTGCCCCTCTATCTGGCCTTTTGACTATTCCCTTGCTCGGCCTAAGTGACAATAATGCTAAGATGGCGATGATTTTTCTCGCTTGCCCGACAGCCATTTCGTCCTATGTATTAGCTGACCAGTTAGGCTCTGACAAAAGGACTGCTTCGATGATCGTGATTTTGAGTACGCTTTTTTCGCTGATTTCGCTAAGCATTGTGGTCAGTTGTTACTAATTGCAATTTAGATATTCAATTTTTCTGGAGTCATTATGAAACGACATATCGCGTTATATTTACTGCTGGCGCTGGCGACATTTGTGGTCGGTGGTTGCGGCCAAAAAGTCAAAAAGGACATTTCTTCCGGTCCCAACTACAATAAACCTTTATTGCCCGGCGAACAGGCACTGGTCAAGATAACCGATCCAGCTGGGATTCCCGATTTTACGTTAGCATCGATCAATCGCAAAGATTTAGCTCAGGCCGTGACAAACAGTCTCCATTATTTGCAAAAAGCCTCGAGTAAACAATTTTTCCCTAGTTGCGGCATCACTCATCGGCGTAATCTCGACAGCCTGACAGCTTTTGCTCAACTGTTGGACTCTAATTTGTCACCTTCTGCGCTGAATTCTGCTATTTTAGCTAAATTTGACATTTATATGTCCGTTGGCTGCGACCATCGCGGCACGGTACTGTTCACTGGCTATTACACTCCGATTTTTGACGGTTCCTTGACCTCAGACGCAAAATTCCGCTATCCTTTGTATAGCCAACCTGCCGATTTGGTCAAGACATCAACAGGCCAGATTCGCGGCCGCAGAAGCTCTAGCGGCCAACTCGTGCCATATCCTGCTCGCGCGATAATTGCCGCCACCAACATGCTCATCGGCAACGAGCTTTTGTATCTAGGCGATGCTTTTGAAGCTTATATTGCCCAGGTTCAGGGCTCAGCGATTATTCAGTTACCAGACGGCCAGACGATGACAATTGGCTACGCTGCCAATAACGGTCACGATTATCGCGGCATTTCATCAGCGATGATTGACGATGGCCGAATCACTTCCAGTCAATTGAGTTTGTCCTCTATGATTGCCTTTTTCAAGCAGAACCCTGATTTGGTCAGCCATTATACTAATAAAAATCCTCGCTATGTCTTTTTTCGGCAGGACGATAGCGGCATTCGCGGCAGCCTCAACGAGCCGGTGCTCGCCATGCGTTCGATAGCCACAGACAAATCGATATTTCCGCGAGGTTCATTGACGTTCATTTCGACATCACTGCCTAAGTTCACCCCATCTGGCATTTTGAATCAGGTTTATAGCGGGTTTGCTTTGGATCAGGATACAGGCGGCGCGATTCGCGCACCCGGCCGATGCGATGTATATATGGGTACTGGCGAAGCAGCTGGCCGACTAGCCGGCTCGACCTATCAGGAGGGCAAGCTGTACTATCTATTTCTAAAAACCGATATCGATCTGGATAATTTTTAAATTTTTTTGCAACAGACCTTATACATTGCGCATCTGTTATAAGTAGAGTAATTCAATAATATGTAAGTCATTGCACGATTTTTTTACTGAATTCAGATAGTTTGCAAAAGATATTGACGTAATTGTACGATATTGTTACTATAGCCGGATTAGTGAACTTTGGCAAAGTTCATGTTACATGATTTAATACACAACATAAAGGATAAAGGAGTTATTATGAAACGTAACAAGGGTTTTACATTAGTTGAGTTGCTCGTTGTCATTTCGATTATTGCCCTGCTGATGGGTATGCTTATGCCTGCTCTGGGTATTGTCAAAAAACGAGCCAAAAAAGTAATGTGCATGCAGCAATTAAGAGGCATTGGCCTTGCTTTCATGGTCTACACAGTTGAATATGAAGGCAAAACTTGGGAAGGATTTACGGGCAGCGCCGGAACGGGAGCAGTACAATGGTTTGATATATTGAGCAGATACATTGATCCTGACGTTTTTAGAACCAACCAAACCAACACAGAACGAAGAGTTGATTCTTTTTTCTGTCCCTCTGCTTCTAAAACTTGGAAAGAGAAAGGTTATTTGGCCCAATCTAATGTTCCAGAAGAAGCTTGGGCTCATTTAGGGTGGTACTGGGAAGGCACCCAACCACCGCCTTCTCGTAAATATCCTGCGTATAGCGGAAGTTATAGTCTCAATGTCTTGATTCAAAACCCTGTTCTCACCAATTGGGGAAGAAAATCGACAAAACACTGGCGTACCACAAATATAAAACGCAGTTTCGAGATTCCGCTTCTAGCAGGTGGTTTTTGGCTTGATGGCTGGTGGCAACTACCTAAAGACTCCCCTCCACCACCTCATCCCGGACTGAATCTCACCGAGCCTCTGGCAGTTCAAGATATAGCCCGACTCGTAACACCGCGACATGATTTATCCGTCAATAACTTATTTCTTGATGGCTCTGTTCGCAATATTGCCCTTCAAGGTGTGTGGCAATTAAGAGTTGCTCAGGGCCACGACGCACTTCGCAAACTATCTGATATTCCCGTTGCAAGTAACGCTGTAGATGGCCCTTGGCCCGAATGGCTAGTTAAAGCCGACAAAAATATTAGTTGGGCTCCATAAGAATCATCTGTTACATAAAAATTTGAACCATATAAAGCCGACAGCTTTTTGCTAGTCGGCTTTTTTTACATCAATCCTGTCACCAAGTCAATAATTTCGGCAGCAATTGTTTTTTTGGCTGCATTTTCCATCGTCTGCCATTTGGCTTGTTTAGCTCGTGTTTTGATATAGACGGTCGCACTATCTGCATTGATTGCTTTTGGACTGTTTGCTATGATCATGTCCAGCTTTTTGGCTGCCATTTTTTCTGCTGCATTTTTGAGAATATCCTGATCTTCCAGTGCGAATCCCACCACAATTTGGCTTGTCTTTTTGTGCTCGCCAGCCCACCTCAAGATATCTGTAGTCGGCACTAATGTGAGTGAAAGATTTTCATCTTTTGTCTTTTTGATTTTTATACTGCTGATTTTCTCTGGCGTATAGTCCGCCACAGCCGCAGCCATAATCAAACAATCACAACTATCAAAATCATCTTTGACTGCCCTAAACATTTGATCTGTCGTTTCGACCTTGATAATTTTTGCGTGTTTTGGCGGCTCAAGATTTGCTGCTGTTACCAATATCACCTCGTAGCCTTCTGCGATTGCCGCTTGCGCCAACAGGTGTCCCATTTTTCCACTGCTGGCATTGGATATAAACCTGACTGGATCGATATATTCTTTTGTGGGCCCTGCAGTAATCAAAAACTTCATGCTGTCTCCCTGCATTTTATTTTTCACCCGCTGATTTGCCGTACCAATCAGATTGCATCATCATCGTCCCGATTTCGCCCCTTTGGCCCCTTGTAATTTAGCCCAACAAAGATGCCATCTCGGCAAGTTTGGTTACAATTTGCGGTGGCTCTGCCATTCTACCGATAGCATTTGTTCCGCAGGCGAGTCTGCCTGTTTCTGGCCCGATGATTTTAAAACCCATTTTTTGAATTGCGACAACATTTTCGATAACTGCCGGATTGTGCCACATATTATCATTCATAGTGGGGGCAATCAACACAGCTTTATTCCAACAGCTGCAGATTGTCGTACTCAAAATATCGTCACAGATTCCT
>CBDUWP010000012.1:0-22095 GCA_965370955.1 uncultured bacterium
GGTTGGTTCGGTTCCTTGACGAAAGATTGCCGCAGTCGGCCGTACGGCCTCCTTCGCAATGACAAATTTAGAATTGGGACGCGTTTTTTTTTGGCAGCGGGGGAAGTTGGGCGAGGCTGTTAGATAAATTGCCGCAAATAAAGCTTGCGAAGCCAAAAGAACTGGCCATTGTTTAGATCGGGTATTATTTTAAGTGAGCGCTATTTAGCCTTAGGCAAATCAGCTAAATTTTTACGAATTTGAGCAGCGAAAATACTGTGCGGATATTTGGCTATCAAGGTTTCAAAAGCTTCGAGAGCTTGATGCAAAAGCTGATCCTTTTGCTGAAGATTTGTACGGTCTGTTTGATTCCAAAGCCGACGCTTCAAAAGACCAAATTCATAAAGGGCCTCTATACCGCTGTCCCTGTCGCTGTATTTTTCATAAATCTCAAGAAGTCGCTGGCATTTCAAATGATCATCGGCTATGAGCTTGGTCTTCGCTAATGAGATGTTGTCAATCAACTTGTCATCTGAATCCATCTGGTCAAGCAACTCATCTAAATGCCAATTGTAATCTTGGCTATGAGGATTGAGCATGACAAATCTGGCCAAACGCTTCTTTGATTCAATAGTTTGATCTTGATTTTCATCGCTAATCAAAAGAGTTAAATACTTGATCCGCTGATGCAACTGACGAAGTTTTAATTCAGTCATGACAGTCTGACAAGGGGACTCGAAAACTCTTAACAATCGCTCAAATGTCTCAGCCTGAACAGAACCAGTGGTGCGAACGGCTTGTTGAACTCTTATCAAATCGTCGGCTTCGGTCAAAAGAATGTTGGCTTGAGCGAAAACACCACTACCGGAGAGATGTTTGGCTAGTCGCCAACGGGCTTCCAATGACTCTAAGCTGTTGCTGAACTTGTTGTAAAGATGATGCCAAATGCCGCGAGCACGGCAAAATGGATAGTCATTGTAAAAATGCAAAAATTCTTCGCTCTTGTCCAACATACGAATGTCTACGCTGTATTCACTTAGCATAGCTTTATAGTACAGGGCTATCGGCATGCGATTGCTCTTGGGCCATGTCGTGATGAAACGGTCATACTGCTCCAGAAGATGACGCTTTTGATCCTGATAATTCAAATCAGGCGGAATAATGAACCAACTTGGCCAGCGATCCTGCAATAACTCCGATTGGATCTCCTTTTTCAAAGTAGAACGTTGCTCAATCGGCTCAATTGGATAAAAATAGCCAGTCAATAAATATTTTTGAAAGGCTGGTTCCTCTATCGTGGCATCAAGAGCGCCGGTGATACTGTGATCGTAAAATTCGTTGATCTGCTCGGGATTGTTCTTGGCTACATATAATTGATAATCCAATTCGTCAAAACCAATCATAGTCATGAAAATAATCAGGGCTGATAATACTGTGCCAATGGTCACTTGATAAATGATGCCGGGCTTGTATCTGTTGAAATGGCCGACAATCAAAACAATGCCAGCTATCGTGAAAGAACCTGCCCAAGCAAATAGCCAAGGAGTGAAAGCAAAACCCCACTTGACAGGGTCAAGGCCACTCGTGCGGCCAAACAACATGACATAAATAAATTGCGGCATAATGCAAAGAGCAATCGATATGAAGCGACTGCGGAAACGCAACGGACGACAGGATACTGCGATGCAGCTAATCAAAACCACAACGGCTAAAAAGGGCAAATTGGCTAAAAATATCAGAGAAAACAAAAAGGGCCAACTGTAAACGAAACTCATCATCTGAGATACAATCACTGGAACGACAATCAAAATACTCATCAAAATGCCAAGAACGGCAATCTGCCAAGGATATTCAAAAATGCTGATGCCGCTGGTCACAAAATCACAAAGCTGCCAACTCTCATAATTGATCAACGACTGAAAGCTGAAACTGAAAAGCTGACCAGAAACAATCTTAGACCACAAAAAACAGCTCGACACAAAGCCGGACAAAATCAGCATCCAGCAACTCTGGACGTTTTGATGGCTGTAATGAAGCGCAGGGCCTGCGGCCATGAACGGCTTGCTCAATTTCTTGCCGACAATAGTCGAATCTTTTAGATCGTCAACCATTTTATTTTTCTTTCGTAATAATATATCCGCAAATAGGCAGATAGATTTAATACCTATAATGGTCTGGCTTAAAGGGACCTTCGACAGGCAAACCGAGATAGTCGGCTTGCTTTTTGGTCAATGTTGTCAGCTCTGCGCCAATATGCTGAATGTGCAGCAGGGCAACTTCCTCGTCCAATTTCTTCGGCAAAGTGTAAACCTTATTTTCAAGCGATTCCTCAGCGAGCATCATCTGAGCTAGGCACTGGTTCGTGAAGCTATTACTCATGACAAAACTCGGATGACCTGTCGCGCAGCCAAGATTGACCAAGCGGCCTTCCGCCAGAACAATGATCGACTTGCCGGATTTGTGACGCCAATGATCAACCTGCGGCTTGATCTCTTCCTTCGTCCAATCGCTGCTGGTCTCAATGTAACCCATGTTTATCTCACTGTCAAAATGGCCAATGTTGCAAACTATCGCCTCATTTTTCATCTGCTCCATGTGAGGTCCGTCTATTACATGATAGCAGCCAGTCGCCGTGACAAAAATGTCAGTCTCAGGAACAGCTGTCTCCATTGTCACTACCTCGTAACCCTCCATCAAGGCTTGAAGGGCACAAATGGGATCGATCTCTGTGACCAAAACCCTAGCTCCCAAGCTACGCATCGAATGGGCACAGCCTTTGCCAACATCGCCATAACCGCATACGCAAACAACCTTGCCGGCAATCATGATGTCTGTGGCTCGTTTGATGCCGTCAGCTAACGATTCGCGGCAGCCAGAAAGATTGTCGAACTTGCTCTTGGTGACAGAATCGTTGACGTTGATCGCTGGAAAAGGAAGCTGATTTTGCTGGGCTAAATGGTAAAGGCGATGGACGCCTGTGGTCGTTTCCTCAGAAACACCCTTGAGATTGGCTGAAGCTTTTGTCCATTTGTCCTTCTGCAAACCAATCGAAGCGCGAATCCTGTCCATGACAACCTGAAATTCCTTGTTGTCATATTCTTTATCGAGAATAGATGGATCCTTTTCTGCTTTTGAACCTTCACAAACCAGCATCGTGGCATCACCGCCATCATCAACAATCAAATCAGGGCCAGAGCCGTCAGGCCATGTCAATGCCATCTCAGTACACCACCAGTAATCTTCAAGCGTTTCACCTTTCCAAGCGAAAACCTTAGTGCGGCCGGCTTTTGCAATTGCGGCGGCGGCGTGATCCTGTGTCGAAAAGATATTGCAGCTGGCCCAGCGAATGTCCGCGCCGAGAACCTCCAATGTCTCAATGAGCATCGCTGTCTGAATTGTCATGTGAAGGCTACCAGTAATTTTTAAGCCGGCAAGTGGTTTGGCTTTGCCGTATTTTTTACGAAGAGCCATTAAACCAGGCATCTCATTTTCAGCTAAGTCCATCTCCTTGCGGCCCCAACTGGCCAGAGATAAATTAGTGATTTTATGGTCGAGTGTCAAATCCAACGGCTGTACATTTGTGGTTTCTGTCGTCATTTAAATAATATCCTTTTCAATCCTAAATTAGTTTTAATCCCCGAAATTCCGATTAATGATAACAGCTAACGAGAAAAGTATCAATGGTTTTGTCAATACAGCTGATTTTAGTTAGCGTTGGTATTACATTGATTTTTAATTAGCGTAGCCGAAGATATCGGTATTACGTTGATTTTTAACTAGCGCAACTCAAAGATGTCGGTATTACGTTGATTTAAGATGAGTTTTTTGTTAAAATCTGGGCAATCTGGTATATATTGGAGATCTATGGGAAAATTAGACCATAAAATGACGATTATGTTCGTAGGTAAGCCAATGGGCGTCCTGTGGGCCTATGTGGAGGGGCTTGCAAGCGAAAATGGTCTAAATGTTGTGCAATATACTGATGTATACAGTGCGACAGCGTTTTTAGCTAATAATAACTGGCCAATCGCAATGGTGATATCAACCGTCAAACAATTAATAGTAGAAAACTACGCCTTCTTGGAATTGACAGTAGATTATAATTGCAACTGTGCGGCTGTAAATCAAACGGCTAATGAAAAAATTGTCGAAAAAGCAAGCAAATATGGCTGTCAAATTGTCGAAAAAATCGAGCAGCTAAAAAATGTCATCGAACAAAGATTCGATCTAAATGACACCAATATCAATGCTAATGTAATGGCAGGCCAAAACGATTTTGATCAAAGCGATTATGCCGCAACAAAAGAAGAACTTGATGCGTTGCTGGAGATGTAAAAATGGTGGATATGGCGGACAAAATTAAAATACTTATAGCTGGCGATAAAGATATTTTTTTTGTCCATAGCGATTTTGAAAACATAACAAACTGTGATGTGAAAAATAATTACATAAATGCCATCGATGCCGCTGCGAAAAAAGATTTCGACCTGATCGCAATTATTATGCCGAAAAAAATCCAAAAGTTGAAAAAGGTATTAGCGGCTTTTGACTCAATCAAAAAAGAAGCGAAAATCGTGGTGCTGTCACAAATGCTAGATGAACCGGCTCTTTGTCAAATGCTGAAGAATAAGAAAATAGATGATTATCTGGTCGGGCCAATGGATTTTGAATTCTTCTATAAAATTAGTTGCCAAGAGCTAAAATTTGAATTGACTAACGGGCAGAAGTGTCCCGTTAATGTCACGCAAAAGCATGATACAGAGGAGCCGACACAAAAAATACAAAACATCGAGCTGCTGGAAAAAATGGCAACAGAAGATGAACTAACCGGTTTGAAAAACAGGCGATATGTATGGGAATTTATCAGGCAAGTAATCGATATCGCAAAAGATGTCGGAGGGATAGTGACATTGCTGGTCTTTGATATTGATGATTTTAAACATTATAACGATGTCTATTCACATAGTGCAGGAGACCAAATATTACAGCAGGCATCAAAGCTGATGAGAAGATGCTGTAGAAATCATGATGTCGTCGCAAGAATCGGTGGAGATGAATTTCTTGTGGTCTTCTGGGATGACCCAAAAGAAGACGCAGCGAAAACACAGGATGAAAGAAGAGCTTCCACCGCTAAAGGACCGAAAGAACCAGTATTTATCGCGCAAAGATTCAGGGCTGAAATCAATAAAACTGAATTTTCTATGCTCGGGCCAGAAGGCAGGGGAGCCCTGACGATAAGCGGAGGTCTAGCTAGCTTTCCAATAGATGGCCAAACGGCTGATGAACTCTTCAAACAGGCTGACCAAAGATTGATAGAAGCTAAAAAGGCTGGAAAAAATAGGATTCAGCTTATCGGCGGTCCGCAAAAATCTCAAAACGATTGAGTGACATCAAACATAAACACAATCGCAATCAATGGCTTGAACCATCGTACTTTTAATCCCATGAAACGCCCTAAAAGTGTATGAAATGCTCTCAAAATGCATAAAAAAGGCGAGGAGGCGGTACCGGCTGGGGGGGAAACCGACATACCACACTGCCTCGCCGAGGTCTAAAAAAACCGCGAAACGGTATTTTTGTTTAAAATAACAGCTCCAATCCCAATCCCCGATGAAAGTCCTTCATTGTAGTGAAGAAATGCTTGATCCCGCGATGCATTTCAAAAGTCGTAGATGCAATTCATGATATAAAGCTAAACCATCATTCTGCGTTAGTTCGATAAACTTGTCAACTGTAAAAACAAAAAAAAACTAATTTCTACCTATTTTATGTCTATTATATTGAAGGCTTATCAGGATGAAAAAACTAAGGTTTGCTATGACAGATAAAATGCTTATAATGCCCAAATGTGATCGATGTTTTTCTATATGTGCCGAAACCTTTAGGCACTAAAGTATCAAGGTGTTGAGGATTATATGGCTAAAAAAGTTAAAATTATTGATGTCGCTAAAAAAATAAAAGATAAAGCGAAAGATGTACAGCTGAAAATATTGGATAGCAAAACGCCGACAATGACAACGCCAATACGGTCATTGAGCAATGTTAAATATCAACCGAAGACAGGTTATTTCGAAATGCTCGGAAAAAATAAAACGAGAAACTTGACAGCTAATACAGTTAAAACTTTTGCACAAACACTGAAAATGATGTCACTGTCAAAAGAGCTAATCGACAATCAGGATATGGCCACCAAAAGAGAGGCGTACTATATATCGAAAAACTGGGGGAAAGCCGGATTCAGCGAGCAAACAGAATCTGATACTATTATGGACGATGTGGAGGCTATGTTCGGGGTTAATAGAGAACAACTGAAATTTACGCCGGAAGAAAAAGGCGGAGATATCGCAGGAAAACTTATCGTGATCGATCTGGACAATAACGGAAAAAAACTCAAAATCGATTGCACTAAATTTGGGTCAGGAGCATATTCAGTCCCAAGCGAAGTCGAACAACTCCAATTTCAAAGCAATGCTAAATTTATTATGGCTATCGAAACGGCTGGTATGTTTCAAAGGCTGGTCAAATATGACTATTGGGCGAAAAATAATTGCATACTTGTTAGTATGGGAGGAGTGCCGACTAGGGCGTGCAGAAGATTTATTAGAAGGCTTAGCGACCAGCTAAAAATCCCAGTCTATTCCTTCGTCGATGGTGACCCATACGGATATTTTAATATCTATCGAACGCTAAAGGTCGGATCGGGAAATGCCGCTCATCTAAATCAATTTTTCTGTGTGCCGACAGCTAGCTTCTTAGGGGTAACGCCGCAAGATATTATCGATTACAAATTGCCGACGCATCCGCTAAAAGAAATCGATATCAAAAGGGCTAAAGATGCTCTGAGAAATGATCCCTTCGTTAAAACACATAAGCCGTGGCAGAAGGCTATCAATCAAATGCTGAAAATGGGAGTACGCGTGGAGCAGCAGGCTTTCGCTAAACATGGACTCGATTTTGTCGTTAATGAATATCTGCCGGAAAAATTGGCGAACGTTAAAAAATTCCTGCCGTAACTCAACCAAAAAATTTTAACTGGAAATGTTGAGCAGATTTGATATACTCACAAAAAGTGAGAGCAGGGCTGTGGGGACCGAAACGCAGCGGTGAATGTGGGTTCGTGGAAATTGAGCGTTTGTCTATGGATAAAATAGCTGAAAGATTAGAGGCTGTTGAGGAAAATATCGAACAGGCTTGTCAAAAAGCTGGCAGAGCAAGGCAAAGTGTTAAGCTGGTAGTGGTAACGAAATCTGTGTCAATCGAACAGATCCAGCATGTAGTCAAACTCGGATATTCCGAACTGGGGGAAAATAGGGTACAGCAGCTGAGAAAAGTCTCGCAGAAAATGGATGAATATCTACTGGCGTTCGACGAAAAAAAACAAACGCAAATCAAATGGCATATGATTGGACATCTGCAGAGGAAAAAAGTGAGAAAGCTCTTGCCAATTGTTGGCTTGATCCACTCGGTGGATACGCTGCGGCTGGCTGAAGAAATTAATGAGGCGGCTCAAAAACAAAACAAAAAAATCGAGGTGCTGCTGCAGGTTAATACCTCTAACGAACCACAAAAATATGGCGCACCTGTCGGAGCAGCTACCCATCTGGCTGAGCAAATGATGGGTTTAGACAATCTTAAATTGACGGGGCTGATGACTATGGCGCCTCTGACAAAGAATAAGGATATTGTTAGAAGCTGCTTCGCTAGAAGTAGAGAAATCTTCGAAGAAATCAGAACCGATGTCGTGGGAAGGCAATTTGCTGAACTTAGCATGGGGATGAGCGCAGACTACAAAATCGCAGTCGAACAAGGGGCTACTATTTTGAGAATCGGGTCAGCTATATTTGCAGGATAAAAGCAAAAAATTTACAGAATAAAAATCGTAAAACGCAATCCAACTGCCTAGATCAATACACAAAATCTTAAAATGCTCTAATCAGCCAGTCCTTAAAAAAAGCCGAAGAATTGTTACCGTTTATGTCGATGGTAATGTATCAGGAGTGTTTTGATCGCTTTAAGAGAATAATGTACAAAAGTTGATTGGTTTTTTTTTAAAAATGACGCAGAAGACCTTGAAAAGTACTTTCCGAATTCGTAAAAATTATAAGGATGCCCTAGCATTTGTTGATAATTTTTCCGAGCAACTGAAAATAGCAGGGCAATTGCAAAGAGATTTTCTGCCAAAACAGCTGCCGGATAATCAAAATATGAAATGGTCAGTTTTTTTTCAGCCGGCGGAATGGGTCTCTGGAGATTTGTACGATATCGTAAGGCTGGACGAAAAAAATGTCGGATTTTATATTTTTGATGTGGTTGGACATGGAATTCCAGCGGCACTGTTGACTATTTTCTTAAAACAATCAATGCAGCTGAGAGAGACAACGGGACATCAATACAAAATATTTCAGCCGCAAGAAGTTATGGCTAATCTTAATGATAAACTCTGTCAGCAAAAACTGTCCGGAAATCAATTCGCAACAGCTTGCTATTGTGTGATGAATACTGAAACTTTGGAAGTGACTTTTTGCAGAGCAGGACATCCTTATCCGATTATTGTTAAACAGTCGGGGCAATTGTTAAGGATTCAGTCGCCGGGGACACTGCTGGGAATCTTTGATCAATGTCACTACAGTATGGAAAAAGTACAATTGGAAAAAGGTGATAAATTACTGCTCTATTCCGATGGAGCGGAACCGTTTATCGGGTATTGTGACGATAATGGAGAGTTTATCTTTCACGAAATGTTTGTGCAGCTAGTACAAAATTCGGCTGAAAAAATCAAAAGTGAATTCAAAGAAATCGTCAAAACTACTGTTATCAATCCGGCGGAAGTCGATGATGTCACGCTAATGGTGCTGGAAACAACGTAATTATTAAAGCTGCTCTATTTCAGTCGCACAAAATCAGATCGGTTGTACTTAAGTTTGGGTAAATATTCAGCGATATCTGCAATAAAACGCTGGCCGTCTTGCCAATAACCGGCGGTGGGTTTTAAATCGCTATAATGGCTAACGAAATAATTGTTAATATTGGCCATGAGCAGTTGGCGAATGTATTTGCTGACCATCGAAGCTAAGGCAACAGGCATGAATTTCTTGTCGCCTGCAACAACGAAATGTATCTTCATACTTTTATCCGAATCAATTAACTCATAGCTACTGATCGAGGAAGTTTCTTTCAATATGGTCAAAGTCGTCTCAGGAAATATCCTACTAAGCAATTCAGCGTAATGGCTGCGGCCGCCTTGGCGGTCAACGATTATCTGTAAATCGTCTCTGCCGAATTTGTCCCAATTACGCTTTATCAATTGACAAATTACATTAAAAACTACTACAGATTTATTTTGGATTTTTTCTATTAAATGATTGTAATGGCCAACGTCAAGGCAATGATTGTAAAGATCCAAAAGCTGTATCTTGTTGGAACTAGAGTCACTAGTGAAAACATTAGAAGATAAAGCGATGTCTGGTTCGTCAAAAATCAATGGAACCGAATCGCAGTTCACATGCCAAGGATATTGGCTGAGGCGGCTTCTGCAATCAGGAGAAATGACTTTAAACAGCGAGCCTAATAATTCAGGCTGATGGCCTAAACATCTAAGAAGGCTAAGAGTCGTTCGCTGAAGATGCACTATGCCAATAGATTTGCTGTAGGCTTTTTTACTGTCGCAGATCAGCAATCGGCCAGCTAAATGACGCCGGCTGGGAGCAATACAGTTTTTTAAAACCTGCCACAAATCGCAGCTAATCAAATCACTGCTCATAGAAAAACTAGCTGACGAAACGGTTAAGGGCCCCAAAATAGGACCAAGACCGGCCTCATCAATTCCTACCAAAATCGACATCAAATTACTCCTGCTAGATAAATTGTTAATTGTGATAACTGATTAAATTTTAATGGCATCTGAGGCAATTGGCAAATCTAATTTTTAAACTCAAAACAAAGTTCATAAACCTGATGGCGAAATTGTCTGGCAAAAAATTGATTTTATTGTTAATATCCTAAGCAAAATGGTGTATTAAGTGAATGGAATCGTCGGCAATATGGCACAACAACTTAAAGCGACAATCTGTATTGTAAATTATAAGACGCTAGGGTTTACACGGCTGTGTCTTAGGAGTTTGCGCAAATTTACGAAATGTCACTATGAAGTTGTCGTGGTTGATAATGGTTCGGCAGATGAATCACTAGAATATCTCAAATCACTGAAATGGATCAAGCTTATCGAACGAGATAGCTCAAATGATCCAAGCGGAGGATTCTCGCACGGGGCGGCTCTTGATTTAGGATTAGAAAATTGTAAAACGCCAATCTTTGTATCTTTGCATTCGGATGTTTTTATTATCAAAAATGGCTGGCTGGGCGAACTCGTTAGCTATTTTGAAAGAGATGTAAATGTTGCATCCGTCGGAACAGGGAAAATTGAACTAGAGGCGAAATGGCGAAAAATTCTAAAACAAATTACAGATTTCAAAACCCTAAAAAGAAAACTCCTCAAAACAGCAGATCCTATCGGGAAATATAAATATTATAATCGAACTATCTGCGGATTGTATCGAACAAAAATATTGAAAAAAGAGGGTCTGTCGTTTCTAAAAGGAAGAGAAGCGGGACTAACTGCTGGAAAAAAACTTTATTTTGATCTGATCGATAAAAAGTATAAAACAATTGAATTGCCGCCAAAAATGATGAATCAATATGTGATCCATCTGGCTCATGCGACGCAAGTTGTTAATTCTGCCGAATTTACGCTTAGAAAAAAAACAACGCGGAAAATAAGAAAACTGATTGATAAAGTTGACTCAATGGATGTTATTAAGTCTATCGAAAATGATGAAACTTTGGATAAAGGAGCGAGCAAAAGGTTTGGCGGGGGCGGGGATTTTGAATCTATCGGAAATATGGCATCTCTGAAGTGCTTAGTGCTGACAAATAATCTGCAAAGAGCAAGTTTTAGGCAGAGAATTTCTATCTATATAGATGGCTTACGACAAAATGGGATTAACTGCGAGGTTGTAGAGTTATCTAAAAATAATTTACAACGTTGGAAATTATTTAAATTGGCAGTTGGTTTTGATGTAGTGTTCTTGCAGAAAAAAGGACTCAATATGCTCGATGCTAAAATCCTGAGATACTACAGTAAAAAAATCATTTATGATTTCGATGATGCTGTTATGTATAACTCAATGAAGCCGGACGAAATTGGAGTTAAACGGTTCGGTGAATTTAGAAGAAGTGTGAAAATTGCTGATGTGGTGGTCGCTGGAAATAGCTATCTGGCAAGGCATGCGGAAAAATTTAATGATAATGTCAAAATAATACCAACCGGACTAGATACAAAAGAATATGAAGGTAAAGGAAGAAAAAAAAATGATGGCAAAATCAGGCTAGTGTGGATAGGGGGGAAAGATACATTAAAATATCTTGAACAAATTAAACCAGTATTAGAAAAAATCGGCGAAGAATTCAAAAATGTAACCTTAAGAATTATATGTGACAGTTTCTTCGAATTAAAAAATATGGAGGTCGAAAAGATTCAATGGTCAAAACAAAGTCAGGCGGATGATCTGGCGGAATGTGATATCGGATTGGCGCCATTGAGTGATAATAATTTCACAAAAGGAAAATGCGGGTTCAAAATTTTGCAGTATTTCTGCTCTCAATTGCCCGTGGTGACGTCGCCTGTGGGAGCTAATGCTAAACTTGTTAAAGACGGGGCCTGCGGATTCTATGCAAAAAATGACGAGCAATGGATGCAGAAATTGAGACAATTGATTCAAGATCAAAAACTGAGAACAGAAATGGGAAAAATCGCGGCGGAACAAGTTAAACAATATGATATAAATGTCTTGAGTGCTCAACTAAAAGATGTCTTCTGGGGATTAAAGCAAAGCAGTTAGATTGTTCTACACGCCGCTGGTAAAGCCGAAAATGTAACCAATATAACCAATGTAACCAACTAATAAAATCACGCCCTCAATGCGAGTGATGCGTTTGGCTGTCAAGGTCATCACTGAAAAAATGATAGCAAAGCCTGCGAAAAGCAAATAGTCAACCGAAATCAACCGCTGCTCTATGCTGAAAGGTTTCAATAAAGAAGCGAAACCGCCGACAAGCAAAATGTTGAAAATGTTGGAGCCAATGATATTGCCCAAAACAATGCCGGGCTGTTTCTTCGATGAGGCTACAACGCAAGTGACCAGCTCAGGCAATGAAGTGCCTATCGCAATGATCGTTATGCCTATCACTGTGTTACTTAAGCCAACATACTTGCCTATGACTATCGCCGAACGAACCGTTAAATCGGCGCCGATGATTGTGCCGCCAAGGCCAACTAAAATGAATATTATGGATTTACTGTAAGATATCTTAAAAGAAGCTGTCCCAACAGTGCTCGTAACAGTTGCCGGCTTAACAGAGGATTCTTTGCGGGATGAGCGGAGCGTGAAAAAAATGAAACCAAAAAATAACGCTAAAAGGAAAATGCCTTCAATGCGGCCTAACCAAAGATTATGCAAAATAGGATAAAAGCATAAAGTGGCAAAAAGCAAAACCATGATTTTTTTCTGCGTGACTTTAAATTGTATCGATATCGGGAAAATCAAAGCACAGATGCCGCCAACTAAACCAATGTTGGCAATGTTAGAGCCATATATGTTGCCTATGGCCATCTCGCCGCTGTCGTGCAATACAGCTGATATGCTCGCTGCCATCTCAGGAGCTGAAGTGCCGATTGCAACAACTGTCATCCCTATTACCAATGGGCTAATACCAAGAGTGTCGGCAATGCTAACTGCGCCATCGACAAGTAAATCAGCACATTTCCATAACAGGCAAAGGCCACAAAGCAAAACGATTATCGCTATAGTGATACTCATATCATAAATCCAAAAATAAAAAACAAGCCGACAAACTTATACAGTCCAATCGGCTCGTTGATAGTTCAAATAGATGTTAGATTCAGGGCTTAGTCGATCTTGCCTATAACCAAGCAGGCATTGTGACCGCCAAAGCCAAGAGAATTACTAAAAGCAACGCGAACCTTACGCTCTTTGGCCTTCAATGGAACAAAGTCCATCTTCAAATCGCATTCAGGGTCAACGTTGTCAAGATTGGCTGTCGGAGGAATTATGGATTCCTGTATTATCTTACAGCACAAAAGAAGCTCAACCGCACCTGTCGCGCCAAGCGAATGGCCTAAACAACCCTTAGTCGAGCTGACAGAAACATTGTAGGCGTCCGCGCCGAGAACACTTCTAATCGCGGCGCTTTCTGCGACATCGTTAAGTCTAGTGCCTGTGCCGTGAGCATTGATATAATCAATGTCACCTGAGCTGACTCCGGCATCTTTCAATGCGGCACGAATGGCTTTGGCAGCGCCGGCGCCATCAGGCAAAGGAGCTGTGATATGATGGCCATCATCTGTAGCACCATAGCCAAGCAACTCTGCATAAATTTTCGCGCCACGTTTTTTAGCGTGTTCGTATTCCTCGAGTATCAAAATACCGGCACCTTCGGCTAGCACAAAACCAGCTCTATCTTTATCGAAAGGACGAGAGGCTTTGTGAGGCTCATCGTTACGCTGGCTAAGGCTGCGGGCAGCACAAAAAGAAGCAAGACCAATGCTTGTCACAGCAGCTTCTGATCCGCCTGTCACCATTATGTCACTGCGGCCGGCTAATATGTTGCAATAGGCTTCGCCTATCGAGTGACTGCCGGAAGCGCAAGCGCTCGTGACGCACATGTTAGGACCCTCAAGGCCGTAAATGATTGCAACGTTGCCGCTGGCTGCATTGCTCATCAAGCGGGGAACACAAAAAGGGGAAACCTTCATTGGGCCCTTAGAAAGAAGACGCAAATGCTGCGCCTCAATCTCCTTGATGCCGCCAATGCCTGTGCCAATAATAGAGCCGACACGGGTGGTGTCCTCCTTACTGAAATCAAGCCCGCTGTCTGTAACAGCCTGCATCGCTGCACCAACAGCTAATTGCGTAAAGCGATCCATGCGACGGCCTTCACGCTTATCGACATAACGAGTAATGTCAAAATCCTTGATCTCGCCGGCAATCCTGACAGGATAGTCAGTGACATCAAAAACCTCAATTTTAGATATACCGTTTCTGCCTTCGCATACTGCTTGATATAAATCAGCGACAGATTCTGCCAAAGATGTTACACACCCAAGGCCTGTTATAACAATTCGACGTTTTGTCATGATGAAACTCTTTTACTCTCTAAGCGTTTTCTTGGGCAACTTTAACTACGTAATCAACGGCAGCTCCGACGGTCTGAATTTTCTCAGCTTCTTCATCAGGTATGCTTAGGTCGAATTCGTCCTCAAATTCCATAACCAATTCAACAGTGTCCAGTGAATCGGCATTAAGATCGTTAATAAAGGAAGTCTCTTTCGTGATCTCAGATTTGTCTACGCCCATTTGTTCGCAAATAATATCTATCACCTTGTTCTCGATTGCTTTAGTATCAACTTCACCTGCCACGGGCTTTCTCCTTTAGAAAAACAGAAATTATATTTTCTTCCTACATTCAATTGTTAAATAAAAAAATCAAAATCTAATGCTAAAAAACAAGCACCAATTGTGACGAGTATAGTACAGATAAAATACACTTTTCACAATAAGTTTTTTGTTTTTTTTTACATCGCCATTCCACCGTCAACGCATAAAACCTGACCTGTTATATAACCAGAGTCGTCACTGGCTAAAAAGGCGACGGCTTTGGCTATATCGCCGACTGAGCCGACTTTTTTCATCGGTATAGCCTGCTTAGCCGCCTCTATTACCACCTCCGGCATCTTTTTGGTCATTTCTGTTGCAATGAATCCGGGGGCTATACAATTGGCTGTTACGCTCTTTTTCGCTAATTCACGGGCTATCGTTTTCGTCATGCCTATCAAGCCGGCTTTACTGGAAGCATAATTAGTTTGGCCGGCATTACCCATGACACCGGAAACCGAGCTTAAACTTATTATTCTGCCAAAGCGATTTCGCATCATACTTCTAGCGCAAGCGCGGGCTGCAACAAATGCGGCTTTTAAATTGACGTTGATAACCTGATCAAATTCAGCATCGGTCATTCTAATCAAAAGATTGTCGCGAGTGATGCCGGCATTATTGACCAATATGCCAATGCCGTTATATTCCTTAGCTAAAGCTTCAATGGCCTCGGTTAGCTCGTCGCTTTTTGTAATGTCAAGACATTTAGTGATTACCTCAAAGCCGGAATCTTTGACAACTGATTTCAGCTCGATGAGCTGGTCTTCCATGATGTCAATGCCAACGACAATTCGTCCTTGCTTGAGCAACTCAAGAGTTATCTCTCGACCAATGCCGCGAGCTGCACCTGTTACTATGGCTAATCTTTTTTCAGACATTTTATAATCTCCACGTATTAAATTTAATCTTTAATTTTCAATCTGCAAATAATGTTTGTAAGGATTTTGAACTACTAAGATTCGTGACTCGTATCTTGCGATCAATCCTCCGCATAAGGCCTGTCAAAACTCGCGACGGGCCAAGCTCATAAAATTTGGCTAGGCCATCGTCAAGCAATCGCTCCATGCAAGTTTGCCACAATAATGGCGAGGTCAACTGCTGAACAAGGCTTGTCTTAATGTCGCTAGAGTCATTATAATATTCGGCGCTGATGTTGGCTATGACTTTTACGGAATCTGGATTCTTTATGTCACAGTCGTCCAAAGCTTTAGCTAAATCGCTAGCAGCAGAGTCCATCAAACTCGTGTGAAATGCGCCGGCAACGGCAAGAGGAATCGCCTTGATAGCTCCAAAACTTTCAGCTAGTTCGGCGGCTCTTTGGCAAGGGGCTTTTTCGCCGCTGATGACGATTTGGCCGGGACAATTGAAGTTGACAGCTGACAAAATCTGGCCTTGACCGGCCTGTTGGCATAATTTCTGGGTCTTTTCGGCATCGAGGCCGATGATGCTGACCATTGTGCCTTCTGTTGCGTCTGCGGCAGCTTGCATGGCTTGGCCTCTTTTTTGAACCAAACAAAGGCCGTCCGCAAAGTTTAACAAGCCAGCTGAATATAACGCGCTGTATTCACCCATGCTAAGGCCTGCGGAAATATCAGCAGTAAGGGCTGGTTTGTTGGTTTTGATTACTTCAAGAATCGCGGCTGACATTGTGAAAATCGCAGGCTGGGAAAAAGTTGTACTGTTTAATTTCTCCACCGAACCGTCAAAGCACAGTGACTTCATGTCATAACTCAACAGATCGCTTGCCTGATCAAATATGGAATCGGCCTCTGGGAAATCATGGCAAATATCTTTGCCCATGCCAACCGATTGAGCGCCTTGACCGGGAAATAAAAAGGCTGTCTTCATATCAAGAATCCATTCTAAAAAATGTTAACAATCAAAATCTGATGCTGGGCGTTTTTGTTAAAATTGAATCACGTTTGCGCCCCAAGTCAAGCCAGCGCCAAAGGCAACAAACACAACAACGTCACCTTCTTTGATCTTGCCGCTTCTGTAGCAGTCATTAAAAGCAATAGGTACAGATGCCGCTGAAGTGTTGCCGTAGTTCTGTATATTAACGAAAACCTTCTCCTTAGGAAGTTTGAGCCGCTTAGCAGCTGACTCAATGATTCTGGCGTTCATCTGATGGGATATGAACATACCTATATCTTCGGTTTTTAAATTACAATGGTTAAGGCAGTCAGTGACAGTCTCAACGATACGCCGAACTGCCTGCTGATAAACCTCGCGACCCTTAACCTCTATGTAAATATCATTTTCATTTTCCAGCGGTTTGTTCGGAGGATACATCGAGCCATAGGCTTTGCAGTTTAGGGCTTCCCAACTCGCTCCGTCAGATTTCATTGTGCTGTAAATTATGCCTTTTTCATCTGTGCTTTTTTGGATGACAACGGCGCCTGCGCCATCGCCAAACAATATACAGCTTGCGCGATCTTTCCAATTGACAATCTTCGTTAAGGTCTCTGCGCCAATCACTAAAGCGTTTTGATATCGGCCGCTCTCAATAAACTGCTGGGCGACAGATACGCCGTAAACAAACCCGCTGCAAGCAGCAGCTAAATCGAAAACCCAAGCATTTTTGGCTCCTATATTGCGCTGGACAAAAGCAGCTGTCGATGGAAATACCATCTCGGGAGTGATCGTAGCAACGATAATTGTGTCGAGCTGATCAGCATTCAATTTGGCCATAGCAAGGGCTTCTTTGGCAGCTTCGGTCGCTAGAAGAGCAGTGGTTTCTGTGGCAGAGGCAATGTGCCGAGTCTTGATGCCTGTGCGGGTAGTGATCCATTCGTCCGAAGTGTCAACCAATTCGGAAAGATCTTCGTTCGTTAAAGTATTAGAGGGGGTGTAAGAACCACAGCCAGTTATCATTGCGCGAAAATCAGGCACGTGGTGCTTGTTGTTATTATTGCTCATCAGGTGTCCTTACCAATGTGTTAGCTAAGTATTCGGTTATCTTTTCGTTAAGACGCAAATTGTAATGTTTGCGGGCTGTCATTATCGCATTGCAAATGGTTATGCTTTTGCTGGAGCCATGACAGATTAAGGCTGTGCCGTTGACGCCCAAAAGGGGAGCGCCGCCATAGGCATTGTAATCATATTTGTCGTAAATACGCATCATAATGGGTTTGAATTTCATGGCTAAACGAAGCTTCTCTTGCAATAGCTCGTGCTTGATCGCTTTGAAAAGTCCGCCAACTAAGCCCTCCGTTAATTTCAAAATGACGTTGCCGACAAAGCCTTCACAAATAACGACATCGCAAATGCCCTTGAAAATGTCACGGCCTTCAATGTTGCCAATGAAATTTAAATTGGCGTCAGCTTTCAAAAATTCGCGGGTTTTTTTGACAATCTCATTGCCCTTAGCGTCCTCTTTGCCAATACTCATCAAGCCGACTCTAGGATTATCTATGCCTATGATATGGCGGGAATAAAGGCTGCTCATGACGGCGTATTGATAAAGATTGATCGGCTTACAGGCAATGTTTGCGCCAACGTCACAAATGGTGACAGGACCCTCAAAGGTCGGGAAAACAACGGAAATGCCGGGACGGTTGATGCCGGGCAAATTTCGCATTCGCATCTGAAATGCAGCTACACAAGCACCTGTGTTGCCGGCTGATATGACTGCGTCAACCTTATCTCGCTTGGCGAGCTTGCTCATGACTGATATCGAGCTTTTATGTTTGCTGCGCAAAGACTCTACCGGAGATTCGTCCATAGCGATTACCTCTGGGGCATCAACTATAGTTATCATGGATTGGTTGAGTTTCTTGGCGGGGATTTTACTTTTTATGAGGTCTTCAGGGCCAACTAGGACTAATCGATCTTCCTTGTCGAGAAGTGCCGAAGCCGCAACTACTCCTGATATTATTTCATCCGGGGCATTGTCGCCGCCCATCGCATCTATTGCAATTCGCATATGCTTTTAGCCACCTTTACTCGGAATCCTTGCCGAGTTTGAGTGTTATTTTTGGATTTAAATAGCCGCAACCTTGACAGGCTGTATGGGGCAAACGGCTTTGGCCGCACTTAGGACATGTAGAATAATTGACTGGTTTCAGACTGTGATGACTGCGTCTGGTTCTTGTCCTAGTTTTACTGATTTTTTTTGTTGGTAACATTCTTCTACTCCAAACCTATTATTCGTGAATTAAAGCAGCAAAGGATAAATTAACAGATAGATTTTGTCAAGGGAAAACAATGCCACCTTCTTTTGAGAAATTCAGCCTAAATGATGCAGGACAGCAAAAGTTATTCACTATCTGCGGAACCGGCGACAGCATCGCCGATGGCTTCACCTTCCTCATCGGTCGGAGCCTTCTTCTCCTTTTTCTGTGCGGCTACCTTGCGGTTGGCGACCTTAACTATACCTAAAACAGAATCGCCCTCCTGCCAAGCGTCATTCTCTATCAGATTCTCTATACGCTCTGTTCTGGTTAAAACATTGCGATGTCTCTGTAATGCGTTTTTTACTTTTAATGAAGGGTCTATGGACATTTTAGGGATTCCTTACTGTCTTTACGTCAATATCAAAAACAAAAAGTATAGCTGATAAGCGATGAAATGCTAGGAAAATATGGCGGGTTTTTGAATTATTTTGGGCTAATCTTGAAATTTCATCCCGTAAACGTCCTCAAAAGCCTTAGGGCCAAAGGATTTGAAACCGGCAGGAGGGCTGTATTTACGGCCTATCTCGATTATTTTCTGTCGAGCTATGTAGCCGTCATTGCCTTTTTTCGAGGGATTGTTGTATTTTTGATCAGTAACTAAATAGTATCTATTATTTATTTGTCGCAGGTGGCAGGCGATATTGGCTTTGGCGAAATAATGCTGAACAGGCTCTAATTCTGATCTCAATTTATGGGTCTGGATGACGATTCTGTTTTGGCCGCCTGTGGGGCGGATAGGTGAAACGGCTGTTGAGCTAAAATCTTGGCCTGTCGAAGAAGAAACAGATTGAATATCGACAATGTTATCCGAAGCAGGAACTGGGCGAGAAAAGTTTTGGCCGATACGAAAAGAAGCTAAAATTATTAAAATGATGCCCAAAATGATGGCTATCGCTAATTGATAGGAAACCGATATCTGAATCCGAGATTGAGCCCAAATCAGCATCTTTGGTTGGCGAGGCCATTTGGGCGATACTTCCTTGTTTGTGTCCTTGTTATCTGTATCCTGATCGATAGACCGATGGCTCTCTGGTCTGTCCGAGGTGATTGGTTCTAGAATTTGTGTCTCTTGGTGGTCATGCAACTGCAACTGATCTTTACCAAAAACCTCATAAGGAGATTTACTTTTATTTCGTTTCATAGGTCAGCAAAATAATAAGATTTAATGTTATCTCAGCCCACAGGCTAACAATATCTCTTGTATAGGTTATTGAGGAAATTTACAATCAAAATATGGGCTCCATAGGCAATTTTTTTGTTGAACCTTGATTTTGATGACAAATGACGTTAAGATTTTAGGTGATTTGCGAAATTACTGTTTGGTTTGCGAAACCAAAACTGTTATAATGAACAAAATGCAACGGATTCTGAACTGAAAACACAGTTTACTAGAGATTATTGCCGATGGCTAAGCCTTTGATTATTGCTTTGATGTTGGACAGGACAAGAACTCATGCTCGAAATAAGGGATTGCTTCTTGGGGTCGCGAAGTATTCGAGAATGCATGGCCCTTGGAGATTTCGCAGCTCACCATTGAGCTCTATAAATGAAGCCAGTAAGTCTCTTGATTGGATTAGGAAGACCAAGCCTGACGGCATGATTGTTTCCGGTATGGGAGATGAGGAAATGGTGCAAAGGGCACTCGAATTAAATATCCCTATTGTCGTACACGGTTTATCAATATTTTATGAGAATTATCACTGTCTCACGACTAATAATTATAAGATTGGACAAATGGGAGCGGAGCACTTTATCGAAAGAGGATTTAAACATTTTGCCTTTTTTGGATACAATGATTTGTTCTGGTCTAATGATCGCAAAAAAGGGTTTGTAGATAGGATTGTTGAGGTCGGATATGACGTGCAGATATATGGATCAGATAAAGGTGATTGTCAAGAGGACAAACATCTTTCGATCGAGGATTGGTTAATATCTTTGCCAAGGCCTGTCGGACTAATGACTGCTAATGATGATTGCAGCTATGTGATTGCGGAAGCTTGTATGGATCTGAATATAGCTGTGCCGAATAAAATATCCATACTGGGCGTAGATAATGATAATATGATCTGTGAACTTTCTAATCCTCCCTTAAGCAGTATAAGACTGGATGCCCAAAAGGCTGGTTTTGAAGCGGCTGAATTGCTCGATAGGGCAATAGCTGGGAAAGCGGAAAAGCCCGAAACTATCATAATGCAGCCGCTTGATATTGTGATTCGTGAGTCAACGGGATTTCTGGCGGTCAATGATGAGCATGTCATAAAGGCTTTGCTGTTTATTAAAAATAATTCAAAACAAGCAATTCAGGTTAATGATGTGGTTGATGTTGTTCCTATCTCGCGAAGAAGTTTGGAGCAGAGGTTTAGAAAACTGTTGAAACGATCAATTTTTGACGAAATCCAAAACATTAGAGTTAAAAATGTACGAACAATGCTGATCGAATCAAATTTGCCAATAGGAAAAATTGCAGTGGCTCTAAATTATTCCAGCATAGAACATATCTCGAGATCATTCAAAAGAGAAGTGGGACTAAGTCCTGTTAAATATCGTAAGAGATATCAAAGCTGAATTATCCAATCAATCGTTCAAAGCCTTAGCATTGGCGAAATAAAAAAAAGGCGACAACTTAACAGTTGCCGCCTTTGAATCTGCTAAACTATCAATGCCCACTAAGGAGCTGTTATCTGTCCTGCAATGTAATCACGCTCAGCACGAATCGTAACTGGGCTTTTCGCCTTCGGTATTCTTCGATGGTCGATACCAGTTTTCTCCAGCTGACCATAAATGATTACCAGTGCCTGTGCCAATCGCCCAGCCGTCACTCCAGAGGTGATGCCTGTAATTATCTCTAGCTCCAAAAACTGAGCTAGAGATGTTGACAATAAACAGTAAAAAAAAAATAGTATAAAATCTTTTGGCCATTGTGAGGACTCCTTAAAACAAACCATTAAACTATAACAGCATAAGCTCTAAATAAAACTGAATTTAGTTACACCTATACCCATCGACATTATACCATATTGGGGGAATAGAAGATAGAGGTAAGTTGCGAAGATTAGAACACACATACACACAATTTGCGTAATTGGCTTGTTGTTTTTAGAAAATAAAAAATTAAGGAAATTTACAATCAAAATATGGGTGTCATAGCCAAAATATTTTTTTTGTTGGGTTTCGACTTTAATGATGGATAGCGTTGAAATCTTTGGTTATTTGCGAAATTATCACTTGGATTGCGAAAGCATAATTGTTATAATGAACAAAATGAAGCAGATTTTAAACTGGAAACACTGTTTACTGGAGATTATTACCGATGGGCAAGCCTTTGACTATCGCTTTGATGCTAAATAAAGCCAGAACTCATGCTCGAAATAGCAGCTTACTTCTTGGGGTTGCAAAATATTCGAGACTGTATGGTCCTTGGATATTTCGCA
>CBDUWP010000013.1:0-21746 GCA_965370955.1 uncultured bacterium
CAACATAAGCGGTTTTACTGCTGGCAGGGACAACTTTAACTGTGAATTTCAGCTGGCTGCCGATTTGGTCTAATTTGAAATCGTCCATAGAGCTTTACCATTTTTGCTGCTATTGCCGTGTCAGTCACCTTCTTCTTTGATATTTGTGCCAAGTGCCATCTGAACATATTTTTCGATTTGCTCAGCCAATTCTCCCATATTTTCCAGTTGGAAATCTTCATAGTGGCCGGGAACAAATTCGCCATTTAAGGCTTTTTGAAATATGCGGATCCGGATCGTGACGGGGGTGTTGCTTGTTTTGCTGAAATCAGTTTCTTTGTGTTCGGTTAATTCGACTCGCCAGTCTTGGCTTATGAAGACCAAGCATCGACCGGTAAATACGGCGGTTGGAAAATAATCCAGAAGTTTTTTTAATGTTTTCATCTATTGCCTAATCTTAATTTAAGGAGCCGATCAATTCTGCGATTTCAATATTTTTTCGCAAGCAGTATTCCTGTATACCATCAATGATGTCAATTGTGCAAGCTGGATTAACGAAAGTTGCCGTACCAACGCAAACGGCCGCAGCGCCTGCGATCATAAATTCGATTGCGTCAGAGGCGTTGGAAATTCCGCCAAGACCCATGATCGGAATATTATGCGGCTTGCCAACCTCGTTATAAACCTTGTTGACCATGTAAACAGCTATCGGCTTGATGGCTGGGCCAGACAGCCCGCCAGTGCGATTGGCTAAAACCGGAGTTTGAGTTTCAATGTCAATGGCCATCGCAGTAAAAGTATTGACCAAGCTAAGAGCGTCTGCTCCGCCATTTACGGCGGCTTTGGCGGTCAGTGAAATATCGGTGACATTTGGGGTCAATTTGACCATCAATTTTTTATCGCCGCAACATTTTTTTATAGCTGTTGTTATTTTCTCAACAATTTCAGGATCAGTTCCGAACGCAATTCCGCCTTTTGAAACATTGGGACAGCTGATGTTGAGTTCAAAGCCTGCGATTTGCTCTTTCTGGCAAAGCTTTTCCGTAACGGCGACATATTCTTCGATCGTTGTGCCTGCGATATTGACAAAAATAGAAGGGCTCATTTTGCCGAGAATGTCGAGCTTGTCCTTGATGAATCTTGCGCAGCCGATATTGGCCAGCCCAATAGCGTTTAACATTGCGGCATTTGCTTCGACAGCTCTTGGCGGCCGATTACCTTTTCTGGGCTCGATGGAAATGCTTTTTGTTATGAAACCCCCAAGTGCATTTAAATCGAGAAAGTCGCCGAGTTCGTCAGAGTAACCGCAAGTGCCTGAAGCGGTGAAAACTGGATTAGCTAATTTTAGTCCCGCGAACTCTACAGCTATATTTTTTTTCTCTGTCATAATGAATATCGTCTTTTTATTTTTTTTTGCGATTTCTTAAAAAACTATTTCTTTTGCATCGAATACAGGGCCGTCTTTGCAACAGGTTTTGTAAATCGTTTGGCCTTGATTTTTTGTGTCGTGACATTCGACCGCACAGCTTTGACAGAGCCCGATCCCGCAAGCCATCATTCGTTCGGTATTTACTTGGCAATCGATTTTTCTGTCTTTAGCGATTTTGGCTACGGCAGCCAGCATTGCCTCTGGCCCGCAGCTATAGATAATAGTTTCATTGGGATTGACCTTGTTTTCTTTTAGCCAATTGTCCAGCAAATCTGTCACCAAACCTTTCTTGCCAGAAGAGCCGTCATCGGTAGAAATATGCGATTCAATTCCAAAGCGGCCAAACTCCAGAAGAGGAAAGTTGATATTTTCGGCGAGTTCGTTAGCTCTTGTTTCAAAGGGCAAATCGTTTTTTGTTTTAGCGCCGGCAAAAGCGATCGGCTTAATCGCGGACGATTTTATTGTCAGCTCGCTGGCTATATGTAACATGGGTCCAGCGCCTGTGCCGCCAGCTATCAACAAAGCAGTGGTTTTGTTAGCTGGTATGCTGAAGCCGTTGCCGAGCGGGCCAATGATATTGAGCTTATCTCCGCTGGCTAGTGTCGCCATTTTTATAGTGCCGGGCCCCTTGACGCAATATAAAATATCGATGTTGATTCTATTGTTTTTGGCCGTGACATTACAAAAGCTAAAGGGGCGTCTCAAGAGAATGCTTCTGTCCGCTTTATCAGATAATTGGCTGCTGCAGTTGTCTGGCTTTGTCGTTTTACAGCCGGCTAGATTCAGCTGCACAAATTGTCCGGGACAGGCTTTGCCAAAATCGTTCGCTTGAGTTGCGTCCAGCTGCAATCCTAAATGATAAAAGCAACTGCCGACAGGGCGGTTGTAACTTACGGTCGCAATTAAATCTTTTTTCTTATTATTTTCACACATAAAAACATTTTATACGGTTTGGCCTATTGAGCAATACAAATCGCCGAAAAACTGTAAACAATGGGATTTTTTTGCGTAAGCTGAGCAATGTTAATCAAATCTGATCAATTTTGCTTTGGCTGAGTGAGGCTGATTTGCGATGAGTTTTACCTTAGCGATACTATTTTGTGGAATTGGCTTGCCACTATCGATTTCGACCTCAAAATAATGTTCGCTAAGGCCGCTGTTTGTATTGTTGCCTTCTATTAGTACTTTGGCTGTTTGGCCGATAAATTTCTGCCTATAGGAAAAAGCCAGCTCTTCGGCTGTTTGACGCATTATTTTCGCTCGCTTTTTGATGACAGCTGGCGGCAGATGATTTTTTAATTTAGCGGCCGGCGTCCCTTGTCTCGCAGAGAACGGAAAAACATGAATACGGGAAAACCCGACAGATTTGGCGAAATCGACCGTTTCTTGAAAATCTTCGTCCGTTTCGCCGGCAAAGCCAACAATAATGTCGGTGGTCAAAGATATATCAGGAATTAGGGTTTTTATCAGGTTAACTTTTTTAACGAAATCGGCTGATCGATATTGTCGGCACATTCTCTTTAAGATGTTATCCGATCCCGATTGAAGGGACATATGCAGATGCGGCATAATATTGTCATATTTGCACAATATTTTGAGCAAAGGCTCCGTTATGTCGCTCGGTTCCACAGAGCTAAGCCGAAGCCGCTCTAAACCATCAATTTGGGCGATTTTTTCTATCAATTGGACAAAAAAAGCGTTTTCCGGGGTTGGCCATTTCCTGCGTCTGGTTGTTTTTTGACCGTAAGCCCCTAAATTGATGCCTGTTACGATGATTTCTCTATGGCCGCTTTTGACGAAACGCCTTGCTTGAGCGAGTATATCATCGATATTCAGGCTAATTATGTCCGGCCTGACCATAGGGATAATGCAATAGGTGCAATAATTGTCGCAGCCGTCTTGAACCTTCAAAAAAGCTCTTGTGCTGCCTTTATAAACGTTTATTAGGCCTAACTCGTTAGATGAGCCGGATAAGTTTTTGTGCTTGATTTTATCGGTTTGATTTGCTCTAATAACCCGTTCTTGGCGTAGATTTTGGTTGTTTTGTGCAGTTTGCATAGTTAGGGGGTTATTTGAGCCTTTAACCAGCTTTCGCAATTTACCAAAAGTTTCTTGACGGTTACTGACTATATGGATTTTTGAGTTCGCATAATCAAAGCCGTCTATTTTAACTGTAGCCATACAGCCGATGAGTACAATGGTTGGTATTGGCGATTGTTTCTGGGCTTTGTGTATGAATTGTCGAGTTTTGGCTGATGCTGTAGCTGTTATGCAGCAGCTGTTTACGATAACCAGATCAGCTTGCGATAGATTCATTTGGCAGAGGCCGAGATCTTCGAGCAGTTGGCGTAATTGTTGGCTGTCGTATTGATTGACTTTGCAGCCGAGTGTATGTATTGCGAAAGTTTTCATCATTTTTAGCTATTGGTGTTTATAAAAAAAGCTGATTATGTGCTATAATAAGGAAAATAAAAGCATCAGAATGCTTTAGTTTCTTTGCATGGTTTATAATGTATCAAATGGTTAGTGCAAAGATAATAATTATTGAGATTGGATTTTATCGTTTTTGCTGTAATTGTAAAAATGCGATATTTGTTAGGGTTTTAGGCTTATGGCTGGAAAAGATAGGGTTTGGGCGATAGACATTGGCAACATGTCACTAAAGGCAATCTGTTTGTCTGACATGTCAGGTGCTGTCGAGATCATAGATTTTGATGAGATTGAGCATAGCAAGATATTGAATAGTCCCGGCCTCGGCTCTGTGGAAAAGGATGAGTTGGTTGCCGTATCTGTTCGTCAATTTGTTACTAGTCACGATCTCCGCAAAGCAGATATTGTTATCGCCGTGCCGAGTCAAAACAGTTTTGCCAGATTTGTATCACTTCCGCCTGTTGAGGAAAGAAAGCTTCCGGAGATAGTAAGATTTGAAGCGGCTCAGCAAATCCCTTTTGATATAAATGAGGTGCAGTGGGATTGGCAGACAATGGGAGTCACTAAGCAGGGCGAAACGAGAATAGGTTTGTTCGCCATCAAAAGTGATGTGGTGGAATCTGCGATAGAGAGTTTTTCCAGAGAAAATATTTTTGTCAATGTGGTACAGATTGATTCGATGGCTTTGTATAATTATCTTTGTTTTGACAGGCCGAGAAGGGTTCGTCACGATGATCAGGCTACAGTTATTTTAGATATTGGTACAGAGAGCAGTACACTGGTAATTTGCACTAAATCTACTGTTTGGCAGCGAAGCATTTCGATTGGCGGCAACATTTTCACCAAGACGATAGCTAAGACGTTTAAGGTGAGTTTTCGTAAGGCTGAGAAGCTAAAGCGTGCTGCGTCTATGAGCAAACATGCCCGTCAGATTTTTCAGGCGATGAGACCTGTGTTCACGGATTTAGCTTCTGAAGTTCAGCGTTCCATAGGGTTTTACAGCAGTTCTAATCCCGGGGTTAAGCTTAAGCATATGATTGCTTTAGGCGGTGGTACTAAGATGCGAGGGCTTCTTAAATATTTGCAGCAGAGTTTGCAGATTCCTTTTGAAAAGCCTGATGCGTTTAAGAAGGCCGCGATAAGCGACAATGTTTCAGCCGCGAAATTCCATGACAGTGTCAGTGATTTTGGAATTGTTTATGGTTTAGCTTTGCAGGGATTGGGTTATGCGAAGATTCAAACCAATCTTTTGCCGAAAAGTATTGAGAAGGCGATGGCTTGGAAGAAAAAAAGCATTTATTGCATTGTTGCTGCCTTGATATTGTTGGTAAGTGCCGTGTTGGCTTTGGCTAGAGTGTATGTTGATAATATTGGTTATGCTAACGCCAAAAATGTGCGGCGGCATATTAGTAATGTGATAGATGATGTCCAGCGTGCTGAGGAAAAGCTGAAAAAGCAAAAAGGCCGCCAAGAGCAATCTCTGCAAAAAATTGATGAAGCCTTTGCCGTTTTCGAAGGCCGCGATATGATCTTGAAATTATATAATATTATAGTGTCATCTTTTCCAAATGCAGAAAACATTCCCAAACAGGCCAACTTATTTCAGGCGTTTGATAGGGCTGACATTGATGGTGTGTTAATTGTTCCAAGGTTAGAACGTAAGCAGATATTTATTACGCAAATTTCGTCATATTTTACTACCGATTTGCAAGCTACGCCGTTGGGGGAAGCCGGCACAGATACTCGCACATCAAGCAGGTCTGTTGGAGGAGTCAGTGGTTTTGGCGGTGAGGATGCCATGAGAATGGCCTACGAAGCAGAGTTTGGTGGTGGCTTTGGAGGCTATGGCGGTTCTGGCGGAAGAGCTTCTGGCGGCGGTTCGGATAAGGGTATTGATCGCACTTCAGAAGGTACGTCTGGATTTATTGTCACTATATCCGGTTATAGTCCATATAGAGACATTGAAAGTTTGTTTACATCTGTCTCTGTAGGATCAGCTGGTGATGATTATTTTGTATTTTCAACGCTTGAGGAAAAATTGAAATCTGTCGGTTTTCATTTGTTTGAGCGTGAAGTTCCGGCAAACTTTGATTTTACTACGGGGATTGTGAATTTAGATGAAAAGATGCCGGTTGGAGTTGGTGTAAAGGGTAAGCAAAAGATAGCCTCAGCGAGTGGACAAACTCGAGATGTGCTGGTCGATCCTATGACTAAAGAGGTCATATCAAAAGTGGCCAAGTTCGATGAATATGGCTGCGAAGTATCTGACGATTATGATCGTACTATTTATCAGACGAACGATCATTGGTTTATTCTCAAATTGAAAATAGCAGTAAAAGAAAAAGAATCTGACGATGATAGCGAAGAAGATGAAGATTCAGATTTTTTACAACGGTAAAAGTTAAGAATATCTCTTAAATATACAATTAATTGTTGGACAGGTTAAATGAATATATCAACAAAAGAAATATTGAATTCTGTCAAAAGCTACAGTGTTTTGATTGTGCCTTTGATTATATCGCTTGCGGCTGTGATTATATTTATGATTAGCGGTGTCATTGGCAGCAGATTACAGAATGATATTAGAAAAAAAAGTATTCGTAAAATAAATACTCTCAAATCCCTTCAACAGGACATTATTTCCCCAAAGCAATGGGAAATTGAGCGTGACTATCAGGAGGCTTTGTGTGTTGATGCTAACAAGGTAGCGGCTTTTTTCTCCAACAGTACTAAGAGAAATTTATTGGATAATGAAATATTTCCGGTACCAAAAGAGTTATCGAAATTATACTTTGCTAATTTTGGTCAGTTGTTTGCCAAGAGCATAGATAATAGATTGAGGGTTTTACGTGTATCTCAATGTCCGTCTGATTTGGAATTAGGCTTGGAGAAAAAATCGCAGTCTGATAGTTCGTCCAGTGTTCGCTCAAGACGTTTTAGGCCCAAAACTAGAACGAAAAGTACCAAAAAGAGAATTACAGAAAAGTCGAAGCAGGGAGACATTGAAGAAACAATACGCAACGTGGTATGTTTGGAAAAAGCGGCTAACGGCAAGGTTTACATTGATGCTAATGACATTGCTGGCTATGGATTTTGGATTGGAACTCAAGATAGATCCTCAGGCGGTCCGATCAACCGCAATGTAAATACCAAAAATGCCAGATACGACTATGTCGGAAAAGATGACATTATAATTTGTTGGCAAACTCAATTGGCTTATTGGGTTGCTGAAGATGTGATTGATACTATAAAGGCTATAAATTTATCATCGGAAAACATATTCGGTTCGCCTGTTAAGCGATTGATATCGATTAGTTTTAATTCTGAAAAGGCAAGAGGAGATCCTTTGCCGAAATATGCTTTGGATTTTGCTGATTGGCTAACAGATTCACATACAGATCGTTTGACAAAAGACGGCGTGGATGTAATTCACTTTAATGTGACAGTTATTGTAGATAGTAAATCGGTCACAGATTTTATGCAGGAACTGTCCAGAGCAAAAGAGCATGTTTTTAATGGATGGAAAGGCCGGTTGCCAGATGAACATTTGAAGCATAATTCAATCACGATTTTGACTTTTGATGTAAGAGCGATTAACAGACAATCATCTGAGCATGAATATTACAGATATGGAGAAAATTCCATTGTTGAGCTTGAATTGAATTGCGAATATATTTTTGACAGTAATAGTTATAGCTCGGCGATGCCTGAGCAAGTGAAAGAGCTGTTTAGTGAAGGCGAAGAAGAATATAACGATGATTTCACAGAGGATGAATACTAATAAAAACAATTATTATCAGTAGTTCTATGTCCTTCTAGTTAATTGGTTTTTGAGAAATAACAAATGAACATTAAAATGCTAAATTTGATTAAAGATAATATTGAGAATCTTTTCCTTGTCATTGCCATTGTGATTTTTGTGATTGTCTTGATTGGGAAAGTGGTTTTTAGCCCCAATAAGGTTGAGATTTCCAATAGGCCGTATTCTGTTTCCCAAGTGGATAAACAAATAGATGAAACAGCTAAGCGGCTGGAACGTGCGTTTGTTACCAGTGAGCCCAAACCGTCAGTGTATGACCCTTGTTTTGGGAAATTTCAGGCAATGATAGATGCCCCGTTTCCAAACGAAAATGCTGTTGTATTTCCTTTGCCGATACATAGCCAACGAGCGATCACTGATAACAGAAAATATATGTTGCCGGAGATGTGCGATGTTTGTGATGTCGCTGTTTCGCGTATGAGAACAGTTGCGTATTTGCCTGAAGTGAAGATTGACCCGGAACATGCATATTGTGAGCAAACTAGCGCGGCAGGCGAGTTGGATTTGGTGACGGTTTCGGCGAGCATAGATGTTGTTGAGCTTTACCGCCGGTTTGAAGAAAGTTTCAACAGTGAAACGATTGATCCTCAATGGCGTGATGAAGATTTGGCTACGCCGGTTTTTTCAGCGGTCCAGCTTCAAAGGCAAGTTTTAAATGATGATGGCACTTGGAGCAAGTGGCAGATTGTGCCAAAGGTTAGGATTGATCATCGCAAGAATATGTTTGATATCCCTGAGGCGGTAGATGATTTGCCGGTCGGCGGCATGATGGTTCAAATGCTTCGTTTTAATAATGATGAGGTTCTTTTGGATTTATTGCAGCCGCAGGCTTATGAGATTGCCTTAGCTGGTGACAGGTGGTATTTGCCTTTATTGTATAGTCGATATGAAAAATACAAGGCAGATTCAGATGTTCTTGATCGCAGGCAGGATATTTTAGACAGGCGACAAAAAAAGCTTCAAGAGAAACAAGATCGTCTTCGTAAAAAAGAGAGTGAAAAAGAAGGTAGACAATCCACTCCACGTGATGATTATATGATGCTAGGCGGCAGAATGGATGATTCAGCTGGCGGCGGCGGTGGTGGTGGATATCAAGGCCAAAGAAGATCAACTAGATTGACAGATAAAGATAAAGATAAAGAAGATGTAAAACAAAATATAGACAATCTTTTGGAAGGATTAGAAAAGGTTGTTGGCGAGATTGATGCCGATATGGAGAAAATGGTTATCACAGGACGAGATGGTCTTTTGTCGACAGAACAGAAGATGACATTTTGGGCTTTTGATGATGATGTCACTGTCGGTGATAGCTATCGATATAGGATGAAACTGGCTGTTTTTAATCCGATCGCTGGAACCGATCAGCTTGAAGATTCTTGTAAAGATAAAAAGAATAACACTTTCTTATGGACAGCCTATTCAGAGATTACAGCTGTAATAAAAGTGCCGTTGAAATTGTATTTTTTCCCGATTGATCAAAAGACCCATTCAACTGTCACGAAGGTTAAGGTTTGCAAATATTTCATGGGCTATTGGTACAGCAATGAATTCAAGATAGATTTGGGCGAATATATTGGCGGTGAAATAAAATATATTCCGTCCGATTATGAAGTTGATCAGCAGATTGACAGTCCGGAGAAGATAGATTTTAGTACCAATGCGTTTGTTGTTGACGTTGTTTCCATCAGTGACTTCGCCGGCAAAAATAATATGCGTCAAAGGAAGTATTCCAATATGCTCTATTCATTTGACGGCAACTTTATTGAATCAACACCAATCAAGCCTAATTATTGGTCAGGACAGATTCGTAATGACTATAGCCGTATCAATAAGTTGTTGAGCAAGAAAAAGGAGAACCTTGTTGATTGGGGTCAAAACAATGACGATCGTAGATCTACTCCTGCAAGTGACAGATTCGGTGGTCCCGGTGATTATGAGATGATGATGCGTTACGGCATGTAGCTTTCGACAAAGTTGTTAATGTCGATTTCGCTGGTTTTGGATTCGTGGATTATTTCGCCTTTGTTGATGACGGCGATTTTATCACAGCAATTGACAGTTAATGCAACATTGTGAGTAGTGACGATACTTGTGCCGCCATGATTGTTGAATGTTTTGATTATTTCAATTAGTTCAAGCTGAGCTTTTGCGTCAAGGCCGGCAAATGGCTCATCAGCGAGCAATATTTTCGGCTCGTTTATCATAGCTCGTGCTATGGCTGCTTTTTGCACAGTTCCTCTCGAGGAGTTTTCTACTAGCTGATTTTGTACAGCAGGCAATCCCATTGATTCGATGATTGGTTCTATTGTTTTTTTAACATTTTTTATGCCGTATAGATTGGCGTAAAACGATAGATTTTCCATGATCGTCATGTGGCCATACAGCATTGAATCATTAGCCAAAAGCCCAATTTTGTTCTGTTGTGAATCTTGACCAGTTACACTGTTATGTCCATTTATTATGATTTGGCCTCTGTCTGGTTTTAGCAATCCCGCGACAGTTTTGATCAAAGTGGTTTTACCCTGTGCGTTTTTTCCGCAAAGGCATAAACTTTGCCCTTGACTTAATTTTAGATTGATTGATGCTAAAACTTTGTGGCTTCCGAAAGATTTTGTGACATTTACTAATTGTATTGCGAGCGTCTTGGTCATAAAGAATGTCTATCATTTAGTTTTAAGCTTAACTTTATATTTTGATGCACATTTAGTTATGATTTTAGATGCCTCGAAGGTTTCTGGCTTGACGAGATATCCTTCGACCAATACATGCTTTTTTTCACATAAGGTATTGGGAATTGTTCCTGAAAATAATATTTTGATGGAGTTGTCACTGCCTTGTAGCCGGAAGGTCACTTTATTATTCACTGAATCAATTTCGAGAGTTTTCGGCTGAACCATTCCTGAAACGCGTATGATTTTGGTCGACAAATTTTTGGATTTTATTTTGGTCATCAGTTCGTCGACTGTGTAATAATATACAGCCATAGATTTTGCAGATTGATAAATCAACAGGCTTGCGCCGAAAATCAGCAGAGTTACTGCGATAACAGTTTTAATTTTTTTAGAATTCATAAAAATTCACATAATCGTTATATAGTTGCTCTTGATGTTAATTGTCACTTAATAGCTCGTAATTTATTACAAAACAGCTTAAATTGCAACAAGTCTGTTTGATTTTTGTTATTTCTTAGATTTGTTAAAAATGTTGATTTGAATGGTTTGGATGCCGTTTTTTTTTATCAAATCATAATTGTCCAACAGTTTCCTTGACAATATAGCCATTTTTGCTGATAATGCGACCAGAAGGAGTTTATCGTTAGCGGAGAGATGCTTTGATAAAATTAACAGTTCAACAAAATGGCAGTCCCTTTAAGGAATTTGATTTTGACAGGGGTCCTGTCTATATAGGCAGGCATACCCACAGTCAGGTTTTTTTACCGCAGAGTTTGGTTTCGAGACAGCACGCTGTCATCTATTTATCAAGCGATGGGCGTTGGTTACTTGAGGACCTTGACTCGGCTAATAAGACCTATGTTAATGACAAGGTTATCCATAAAAATGAGATAAAAGATGGTGACATAATTCGTATTGGCGAGTTCAGTATAGATGTCACTATAGACGTTAAATCACAGGACAATAATGCAATAGATTTGTCTGACACTTTGGCTGACGCTTATATTGACACGCAGGTTATCGTGAAGAAACCTGATACCGAACATGCTCCAGCGATGCGTTTACCTGCGAGAAGGGCGAGTGATTTTGTCGAGGCTACTGAGGTGATATGTAAAGCCGAAGATATTGACAGTTTACTGCTTGCGATTCTCAAGCTTTGTGAAAAGCAGTTTAGTGCCTATCATTGTTGGTGTGCGCTTCGTGATTTGCCGACAGGTGACATGACCCATCATAGTGGTCGCCGGCTTGACGGTAAAATTATATCATTTGGAGACATTTCTCTGCGGGAAAAGATTACCGAATCGGTCGAGCGAGCCCATTTTATGCTTTTGCCGAAGATCGGTATACAGGATGCCGGTGAGGACGGGATTCGTTCAGCTTTAATTGCTCCGGTGACAGGCCCATCAGGTTGTTTTGGCGTGATTTATTTAGACAACTCAAGGGCTCATGAGCGATATGTCACCAGCGATTTGGATTATCTTATGTTGTTTGCCATTCATACAGCCGCAATCGTCAACAGTCTATAAGGGGCCTGAAACGGGGGGCTGTTTTGTGTGGAAATTACGTTTGAATACTTAACGTCTTTAATTTTCGGCTCACTGTCATTAAAAAAAAATACGAGCGAGAGGAGTCGAACCTCCACACCCATTCGGGTACAAGGACCTAAACCTTGCGCGTCTGCCAATTCCGCCACGCTCGCATATTTGTAACCAATATTGATAGCTGCTTTTAGTTTATTGAAAAACCGACAATTGTTAATTTTGTCTTTTTTCAGTTATCTCTTCAATCTTTGTTTCTGCTTTTTGTAAAATTCCCCTGCAATGTTTTATGAGTGACATCCCTTTTTCATATTTCTTTAGACTGTCTTGCAGTGGGATTTGTCCTTGTTCCATTTCGTCAACAATATTGTTTAGTTCAGTTATTGTTTGCTCGAAATTTAAGGCTTTCGATTCTTCAGTTTTTTGTTGGTTCTTTGCCATAAGAGAGAACATATTTCCATAGAACAACGGCTCAACGATTTTTTTATAACTTTCAGCCAATATACTAAGATGCCGGCTGATAATCAACAAAAATTTTCTACTTCCCGCTCAAAAGCAACTATTAGAGCTGTCCTTGATTTTAACTGTAAAATGGGCTACAATCTCCAGCTCTATTATTTTTTGATGGTTACTTATGGTACAAAAAGTTTTTATACGCAATTTTGGCTGCCAGATGAACAAACTTGATTCGGAGCTTGTCCACGCCGCATTAAGAGAGGCTGGATTTGGATTTGTTGATTCAGCTGACATTGCTGATATTGTTGTGCTGAATACCTGTTCGATCAGGCATCGAGCTGAGGAGAAGGTTTTTTCACAGCTCGGCAATTATAAGCGAATGAAACAGGATGGACATGGGCTTATTGTCGCGGTGATTGGCTGTATGGCTCAGCGGATATCCGACGAACTTTTGAGTCATCCGGCGGTTGATATTGTTTGTGGGCCTACGCAAATTTCTCAAATTGTTGACTTGATTCGCCAAGCTATTGCAGATAATGCTGACAAAAAAAAGGCTGTTACGGAAAAAATTAGAGGAGCGATTGATCTGGAGCAGAATCTGGCTTTGGACGATTTTGAATTGGCTTATGACCGCGCTTTTGGCAAGACGGCCGGCCATGCTTTTGTTCGTGTCATGCGAGGCTGTAACAATTTTTGCAGCTATTGCATAGTTCCTTACGTTAGGGGCCCAGAGACGAGTCGGTCGCCCGAGGTGATCATGGAGCAAATCAAGCGTTTAGCTGGTGATGGCGTCAAGGTGGTGACATTGCTTGGCCAGACGGTTAATTCCTATGAATATTCAGCTGGTGACAGAACTTATTGCTTAGCCGATTTATTGGAAATGATCAGCCGCATTGATGGAATTGAGTGGATTAAATTTGTCACTAGCTACCCAAGCGATACATATTTTGACCAGATATGTCACGCGATGGCCAACCTTGATAAGGTTTGTAATTATTTGCATATGCCTGCTCAAAGCGGTTCTGACAGGATTTTAAAAGCCATGAATCGTCATTATACTTGCCAGCAGTATCTCGATTTGCTGGATAAAGCCAGAGCGATTGTTGGCGATATTGACATTGCCGGTGATTTTATTGTCGGTTTTAGCGGGGAAACTGATCAGGATTTTCAACAAACAATTGAGCTGGTGAAAAAAGCTAAATATCGAAATTGTTTTGTGTTTAAATATTCGCCAAGACCAGCCACTGTTTCGTCCAACCGTATGATTGACGATGTTTCAGAGCAGATAAAGCAGCAGCGAAATGTTGAATTGCTTTCTGTTGGCGAGTTGGTTAGCGAAAAAATTGCTCAAAATTTTGTTGGCAAAAAGGTCAAGGTGTTTGTTGAAGGCTTAAGTAAAAAGCCGCATCTTAATAATACCGCCGGTGACACTCCCCAGCTTGTAGGCAGAACTAGCGGCGATTGGATTGTTGTGTTTAATGGCCAAGTGTCACTAGCTGGAGAATTTGTGGAAGTTGAAATCGTAAAGGCCAGTCCCTTGACATTGTTTGGCCAGATAAAGGCATGACGTTATTTTTTTGTGGTTTTGTTGTCTGGATTATGCTTACAGCTTTGACATTCTTTTTTGCAGGTTGCTTCTTTAGTCGGCTTTTTGTCTTTGGATTGACTTGCTTTATAGTCTGCGCTTCTGTAGTCTGTTTTGTAAAACCCGGAGCCTTTGAAAATTAGTCCTGCACCTGCTGAGATCAATTTTTTGAGTGACATTTTTCCACATTCTGGGCATTTTCTAAGCGACCCAGCTTTTATCGATTGCATTTTTTCAAAGCGATACCCGCAATTTTCGCATAAATAATCATAGGTTGGCATTATTTATCATCCTCTGACTGTTGGGCTGGCTCTTCTGCTTGCGGCTGGTCGTTTTCATCAGCGGCTAGCTTATTTACTATGACGTTGCTCGGCCGAATAACGCGATCGTTAAGCTTGTAACCTTTTTGGAAATCTTCGAGTATGACATTATCTTCTTGATCTGGATCCTGTTGCTGCATCATTGCTTGATGTAGCTCTGGATTAAACATTTTTCCTTTAGCGTCAATTTGTTCGACATTGTGCGACTTCAAAATATCTATAAATTGCTCATGAATCATTTCGATTGCTTTGGCCAATGTTTCGCAGTCGGAAGCACTGTTTGCATTTTGTTTAGTATGCTCGAGATTATCCATCACAGGCAGCACAGATTTAAGAAATTGTTCCTTTTCATAGGCTACACTATCAGCGATTTGTTTTGGCCCTCGTTTTTGGAAATTCGCATAGTCGGCACTTATTCGTTGTAGCTTTTCGAACAGCTCTTCTTTTTCCTGCTGTAAAGTTTCGATTTTTTGCTGTAGAACTTGCAACGTTTTTTTGTTTAGCTTAACGTTTGTTTTTGGCTTTTTGGTTTGTTTTTTTTCTATTTTTTTATTCATTTGTTGTTACCGAGTTTTTTCTTTAATTTCTTGAAAAAGCTTTCAGATTTTGGCGATACAGATTTGTTTAGTTCGTCAAATTCCTTTAACATCTGCTTTTGCTTATTATTTAATTTCTTTGGTGTTTCGATTGTCACCTGCACCAGCTGATCGCCTTTTCGTCCTGATCTTATATTGGGCAATCCTTGTCCTTTGATCCTGAAAACATTGCCATATTGAGTTCCAGTGGGGATTTTCAGTTTTTGCGTTCCGTCAAGTGATGGCACATCAATGGTATCGCCAAGTGTTGCCTGAATGAAACTGATCGGCACAACAGCTATTAAATTATTGTCATCTCTTTCGAGAAATTCGTGTGATTCGATTTGGACATAGCAATAAAGGTCACCGCGAGGCCCATTATTTTTTCCCGGCTCACCTTCGCCGTTTACGCGAACAGCTTGGCCTTGATGGACACCGGCTGGTATCTTTATATCCAATTCTCTTTTGCGGGGAATGTTGCCTGTCCCTTTACATTTTTTGCAGGGGTTGGTGATAATTTTTCCTGATCCCTTGCAATGTGGGCAAGTCGAAATCATCTGGAAAAATCCGCCGCCTTTTGAAACTTGGCCGCCTCCGCCGCAAGTCGGGCAAGTGCCGGGAGTCGTCCCTTTTTCGCAGCCTGAGCCGTTGCAGCTGTCGCAGGTATCTTGCCTTGTAAATTCAAAATTTTTCTCAGTACCAGAGGCAACCTCTTCCAACGTCAGCGATACAGTTGTCTCGAGATCGTAGCCTTTAGCAGGGGCATTAGGATTTTGACCTCTTCTGCTGCCACCGCCAAAGATGTCACCGAAACCACCGAAGCCACTGAAAATATCCTCAAAAATACTGCCGACATCCTGCCACTTCATATGAGAATAATCCCTCATTCCCATACCACGAAGGCCATCATGACCAAACTGATCATATCGTTGGCGTTTTTGAGTGTCACTCAAGACTTCATAAGCTTCGGCACATTGTTTGAATTTGGCTTCCGCTTCTTTATTGTCTGGATTCTTATCCGGGTGATATTTAATGGCCTTCCGCCGATAGGCACGCTTGATGTCATCAGCGGAGGCATCTTTATTTACACCCAGAACTTTGTAGTAATCCTGTTTAGCCATAACTTTAAGTTCCGGTAGATTATCTTACTGAGCCAGGGATCGGTTCTGCTTCTTCGTCCTTCAAGTCTGTGATGAGCACATTTGTCGTCAGCATCAAACCGGATACAGAAGCCGCATTTTGGATTGCTGTTTTAGCAACTTTAGCAGGATCGATAATTCCGGCATCGAACATATCCACAAACTCACCAGTATTGGCATTGTAGCCAACATTGATATCAGATTGCAATTTTTCGATCAACTGTTCAGCTATGACGTCACCGGGGACATCTGAATTGTTGACGATTTGGGTGACAGGTGCTTTCATGGCACCGGCGATGATATCGAAACCGAGTTTTTCGTCGCCTTTGACTTTAGTTTTAGCTTTTTTGACTTCCGCGATTGCACGAAGATAAACAGTTCCGCCACCTGCAATAACTCCTTGTTCTGCGGCAGCTTTTGTTGCGTGCAGAGCGTCATCCAGCAAATCTTTCTTTTCTTTCATTTCAGCCTCTGTTGCAGCGCCAGCCTTGATTACAGCAACTCCGCCTGTTAATTTGGCAAGCCTTTCCTGTAATTTTTCACGGTCATAATCGCTGGTAGTTTTTTCAATTTGGCTCTTGATTTGATCAACACGTTTGTTGATTTGAGCTTTTTTGCCGCCGCCTTCAATGATGGTGGTATTGTCTTTACCTATGACGACTTTTTTCGCTTGGCCAAGTTGAGCCACTTCCACTTTTTCCAGCTTGATGCCGAGATCTTCAGTGATGACTGTCGCTCCTGTCAAAACTGCAATGTCACCGAGTGTGGCTTTTCTTCTATCGCCGAAGCCCGGAGCCTTAGTAGCACAAACTTTCAGCACTCCTTGGAGCCTGTTGATTACCAAAGCTGTCAATGCGTCACCCTCTACGTCTTCTGCAATAATCAAAAGGGGCTTCGCCAGTTGAGCTGTTTTTTCCAAGACAGGAACTAATTCGCGTATGTTTGAGATTTTTTTCTCATGGAGTAAGATATAAACATCTTCTAAGATTGTTTCCATTGTTTCAGGATTTGTCATGAAATAAGGAGACAAATAACCCTTGTCGAACTGCATGCCCTTGACAACATTCAGCTCGTTTTCCATGCCCTTGCCTTCTTCGATTTCGATAACGCCGTTTTTTCCGACCTTGTCCATGGCTTCGGCCAAAATTTTGCCAACGCTGGCATTATTATTTGCGCTGATTGTCGCGACTTTTGCGATATCGTTATGTCCCTTGACGGGTGTGCTAACCGAGTCGATAAATGTCGTGACAACTTTAGCCGCTTTATTGATACCTCTTTGGATATCTGTTGGATTGGCACCTGAGGCAACGAATTTCAAGCCTTCTGAATAAATCGCTTCAGCCAGAACAGTTGAAGTAGTTGTGCCGTCGCCGACCATATCGCTGGTTTTGCTTGCGACTTGATTGATCATTTTTGCGCCCATATTTTTAAACGGATCAGCCAGCTCTATTTCCTTACTGACGGAAACGCCGTCTTTTGTGACCTTTGGTGAGCCCCAGCTTTTTTGCAATATAACATTTCGGCCTGTTGGTCCGAGAGTTACTTTGACTGTATTGGCCAGTTCAGACAAACCCTCTTTTAGATTTGTTCTGGCAATATTATCGAACATCATTTGTTTAGCCATATTATTTACCTTTATACTTATAGGTTATTGGTTGATTGTTTGTTTAATTTTCGACTATTCCGAGAATGTCACTCTCTTTGAGAATGATATATTTTTCGCCGTCAAGCTCAACGTCACTGCCCATATATTTGGCATAAATGACCTTGTCATTTTTTTTGACATTCATTGCACCTCTTGACCCGTTGTCAAGCTGCTTGCCTTGACCAACCGCTATGACTTTGCCCATCTGCGGTTTTTCTTTTGCTGAATCTGGAAGAATGATTCCGCCGGCAGTTTTTTCTTCTGCGTCCAATTGTTTTATAATCACTCTGTCGTCCAGTGGTTTAAGCTTCATATTCTATTACTCCTTATCATTTTGAATTATGTTATTTTGTTAAGAATTAGTTGACGGTTGACTACATCATCGGCATTCCGCCGCCCATGCCGCCCATTCCACCCATGCCTGGCATTCCGCCGCCCATACCGCCCATTCCACCCATGCCGGGCATTCCGCCGCCCATACCTCCCATACCTGCGGCCGAATCGTCGGTTTTTTGTTCGGTGACGAGACAATCAGTTGTCAATAGCAGACATGCGATAGATGATGCGTTTTGCAGTGCGATTCTAGTGACCTTTGCCGGATCGATAACGCCTGACGCGACGAGGTCTTCATATTTATCAGTGTTGGCGTTGTAACCATAGTTGTCTTTTGCTTGAGTGACATTGTCGACAACTATATTGGGATTTACGCCGGCGTTTTCAGCGATACAGTGACAGGGAGACGTGATGGCTTTAGCAACGATGTCCGCGCCTGTTTTTTCATCGCCTTTGAGTTTGAGTTTTTTGACGGACTCGATACACCTAATCAGTGCAACACCTCCGCCGGGAACGACTCCCTCTTCGATAGCTGCTCTTGTAGCATGAAGGGCGTCTTCGATTCTTGCTTTTTTCTCTTTCATTTCAGCTTCGCTGCCGGCTCCGACATTGATTTGTGCGACACCGCCGGTTAGCTTGGCGAGCCTTTCCTGCAATTTTTCGCAGTCGTATTCGCTCGTCGTCATCTCTATTTCGTTTTGTATTTGTTTTATGCGGGCTGCGATATCAGTATCACTGCCGGCTCCTTCAACGATGATAGTTGTATCGCCGTCGATGGTAACTTTTTTGGCTTGGCCTAATTGCGAAACGGATATGCTGTCAAGTTCGATGCCGAGATCTTTGAAAATTGGATCCGCGCCAGTCAAGGTTGCGATATCCTGCAGCATAGCTTTTCTCTTGTCGCCATAGCCCGGAGCTTTAACCGCAGTAACGTTAAGAACGCCTTTAAGCTTATTTACGACCAATGTAGCCAGCACTTCGCTTTCTAAATCTTCAGCGATGATCAGGAGAGGGCGTTTGCTTTTAGCCACTTTTTCCAGAATTGGAACCAGTTTTGCGATGCTGGCGATTTTTTCTTCATGCACTAATATATATGGCTTGTCTAGTTCGCATATCATTTTTTCTTGATCGGTAACAAAGTGCGGTGACAAGAATCCGCGATCAAACTGCATACCTTCAACGAATTCAACATCAGTATCTAAACCTTTAGCTTCTTCGACAGTGATGACTCCATCTTGGCCGACTTTTTGAAAAGCCTTTGCCATGATGCGGCCGATCTCGATATCGTTGTTGGCTGAAATAGCGGCAATGTTTGTTATGTCGTTGGCGTTGGTGATATCTATTGGCGTTGCCAGAGTTGCTAATTGTTTAGTTGCAACAGCAGATGCAGCTTGAATGCCGCGGGCTAAACTCATTGCGTCTGCGCCAGCTGCCAAATTACGGTAAGCTTGTTTGAACATGGCTTCCGTTAAGACAGTTGCAGTCGTAGTTCCGTCACCAGCAATTTTAGAGGTTTTACTGGCAGCTTCTTTCACCAGCTTAGCCCCTATGTTTTCATTTTTGTCAGCTAACTCGATTTCTTCCGCGACAGTTACGCCATCTTTGGTAACTGTCGGTCCGCCCCAGCTTTTGTCGATAACCACTGTGCGGCCACGAGGTCCGAGAGTTGACTTTACTGCCATAGCTAGTTTTTCTACGCCGGTCAGCAATGCCGCTCTTGCTTTTGATTCAAACGTTAAATCTTTTATTGCCATAATTATTGCTCTCCTTGTATTTTATTATATAACTTAAATTTGCGTACCGTTATCTATTAGCAAAATAAGTACCAGTTTCAACAATATCTTTATCATTTTTTGTGTTTTTATGCTTAAACTTGTGCTAGTCAATTGGTTACGTGTTTTGATTTTGATTATTGTTTTTGAGGTTTTTGTCTGGATTTGTCATTTTTTGACATGTTACAAAGGATCGAATTGCCAATTTGGCAGGCAGCCAAGTCAGTTTAGTTTGTTTTTTTCTTAGCATCGGGCTTTCTTAAATAGGATGGTTCCAATGTCAAGGCGTCCGAAAAGACATTGTTTTGAGCTAATAGCCAGCCAAGCTTGCCAACTGTCGAAGCCTTAGGATACCACAACGATTCATCTGCTATTTGGATCAAATCGCTTTTGAAATCGTCAGCATAATAAACCAGCCCTTCGCCGGTTAATAAAATCGGCTTGCCCGTATTGTTACATTGTTTTACAAAATCGCCGGCAGTGACAACCAAACCAGAAGCGTTTTTTTGCCAGCTATAATCATTGCCGTTGGATATTTTATTATCTGGAATTTTATCGTATATTGAAATGTAGAACTGGCCGCGTTTGGCATCTAATACAGAACCAACGCAGTCAATATCACTGTAATTTTTTTGACCATAAATGTTTGCGGCGATTACGTCTAATGTGTCAACTGTTACAATTTTGCAATCGATAGCTAAGCTCATGATTTTGGCGACAGTTGCAGCTATCCTTAACCCTGTGTAACTGCCGGGTCCTATCGAAATATAGATATGTTTTACGTCGAGAGGCTTATAATTATTTTCTAACAATAATGCCGTCGCCGTAGGCAATAATTCTGCGCTGTGCTTCATCATAGACGAAAAAAATCGCTCTGATAACAAAACATCATTTTCAAAGACAGCAACCGAACCTGTGCGGCCGGATGTCTCAATGGCTAATATGACTGTTTTTTGTTCCATAATAGGGAATGATGATACTGGCTAAACACAAACAAAGAAAGTAAATTTATGATAAAAAATGAATGTAAAACCAACGGATCTGTGCTAGAATACGAAAAATTAAAACTAAATGAAATCGTTGCTTCCCACAGACAGGAGGTTTGTTGTGAGCCAATTAAAACAAATCAAAATCGTACTAATCATGCTCGCTCTTTATTGCAGCAATAATGTTTTAGCTGAAAAAGTTACGCAGCAAGAAGCTGACCAAAATAACAAAAAAGCTGTTATGACCGATCTCGCCGACAATTGGCTGGAAGTCGCGCAGCAGCAATATGGAAAAGGCTATTTGAAACACGCCCAAAAATCACTTGATACAGCCAAAGAGTATCAAAAATATCTCACTCCTAAAAAACTGAAACAATTTAATTTACTAATTGACAAGGTAGAAAAAACATCGGTCGATCAACAACTGGCAAATGAGCATATTGAAAAAGGCCGCGAGCTTTTAGCTTTGGGAAAAGTGTTAAGAGCAAAAGCGCATTTTGCCCAAGCTAAAAAACTGATCACATCAAAGGCAGCACAAAAAAATCTTGAAAAAGACATGGCCATATTGAAGGAAAAAATAGCTGAAAAAAAACGACAAGTAGCTCAGTTATACAACCAAAGTGTTGACTACTATTATGATGGGAAATTAGAACAGGCTAGACGCGGTTTTATTCAGGTAGCTGGAAATGGATTGATGGTTGCACCAAAAAATAAAACAGCAGAAGATTATCTTTTGAAAATAGATACCATATTAGCCAATCAAATCCAAGAACAGCTGAATGTCACTGAGTTTGAACAAAAACAAACCAAAGCCCAGCAGATAGACAAACCAGCTGAAATAAATATGTTAGAGGCTGACGGAATCGACCATAACGCCTTGCCTGTGGTGATCTTAGAAGATGGTATTCAAAAGCCAGACACAATTGTAATCGAAGAAGTTACCAAAAGTCCGGAGCAGGTTAGAAATGATTTAGCTCAATTAGCAGAGTCGACAATTGAGATTAAGACACCCAATAAAAAAGAAGCAAAGCGTAAAAAAACATCACTGGAAACATATATGGATGCAG
>CBDUWP010000014.1:0-20462 GCA_965370955.1 uncultured bacterium
AACAGACAGTGACATGCTGGATAAAGAAAACACTAGCGAAATATCATCCGGCAATAACACGCAAGCTGACCCCAAACCAGCTAAGCAACAGGTTTTATTTCCAGAGCCTGAAGACGATTTTAAACCGACCGCCGAATCGGTAATAGAAGCTGTCTTGTTTGGCACAAATGAGCCTTTGACTCTGCTGCGATTATCTTCGATTGTAGAAAGTGACAACGCCACGATCAAGCGGCACATTGATTCTTTGAACAAAAAATATCAAGCCAACAATAATGCTTTCCGTATCGTCAAGATTGCAGGCGGTTTGGAGATGATGACGCTGCGGCCGTATAATCAGTGGCTCAGCAAGCTCATTCGCACAAGAAGCGACAACAAGCTAAGCCCCGCTGCGATGGAGACGCTTGCAATAATTGCTTACAAACAGCCCATTATTCGCGTTGACGTTGAATCGATACGCGGCGTTTCAGCTGGCGAAATGATTCGTAATTTGATGTACAAAGGATTAGTTAAAATTACTGGCCGCGCCGAAATCATTGGCCGTCCAATGTTATACGGTACAACGAAAAAATTTCTAGAGATTTTCGGCCTAAATACCACCAAAGATTTGCCAAAGATAGACGAGCTTAAAAAACCGACTTAGATTCACTTATAGGTTCCACCAATTTGGATCTCTGATATAATTTTTTATCATCATTGCCGCCAGCACTCCGTCGCTCACTGCCGTAACCAATTGCATTGCTGCTCCGACCCGGCAATCGCCTGCCACAAAAACGCCCGGCATGCTTGTCCTTAATGTCGCGCTGTCGCATTTGACAAATCCTGCATCAGTCAAGTCGACCACGCCTTTTACAAACTCTGTATTAGGCACAGTCCCCACGAAAATAAATACGCCATCGCAAGTGAGATCGATTTGGTCATTTGTTTTAACATTTTTCAAGGTCGCCGACTCAACTTTACTGTCACCATTGATTTTTGTCACGATAGAATCGTATGCAATTTCCATATTGCCGCCATTTTCGGCGAGTTTACCCATCAATTCTTCAACGAGTATTTTATCCGCTCGGAACTCATCTCGTCTGTGAACTAGAGTGACTTTCGCCGCATATTTTGCGACGTGCATCGCTTCTTCCAGAGCCGTATTTCCTCCGCCGACAGCTACGACTATTTTATCCTTAAAAAACGGCGCATCGCAGGTTCCGCACTAGCTGATTCCCGCTCCTGCATTTCTGAATTCCTCTTCTTTTTCGACGCCCAACTTTCTATAGCTGCTGCCCGGCGCAAGTATCACAGTTTTAGTCAAAAAGGTTTGCTTCTCTGTTTCGACAACAATATTACCATCGTCATCTTTTTTAAGCGATTTAACATTGCTGCTGGTTTTTATTTTAGCCCCAAAATTTTCGACTTGTTTTTGCATTTTCATAACCAAGCTTGCCCCGTCGATTCTTTCTATCGCCGGATAATTTTCGATTTTGTCGGTAGTTATAATTTGTCCGCCCGGCATAAACTTTTCGAGCATTACGACGCTTAGCCTGTCTCGAAGTGTATAAAGAGCCGCTCCGAATCCTGCAGGCCCTGCTCCGACGATAATGCAATCATAAAGTTCTGTCATGTTTTCACCCATATATATAAATATCAATTGCCAAACATTCAGTATAAACAAAACATTTGAAACGTCAAATGTAAATCATAATCGCCTAGAATTGGATTGTTTTTCTATAATTTTAGCGTAAAATAGCGATCACAATATGAGTAATTTCCAAATAAAAACACTTTTGTCTAGGCACAGGAAAAAGGGCATCAGTTTAGGCACAACAGCCATGATAGACATCATTTTTCTTTTGCTGATTTTTTTTCTCGTTGCCGCTAAGTGGCAGAGTCAGGAAAAGTTTTTGCCGTTTGACATGCCAACTACCAGCAGAATTCAAGCCGTAAGACCAACTGAGCCATTGACCATTTATATCACTCAACCAGACGACTGCCTTGTCCAGATATCACATGAGATAACTATCGCGATTGGAGACAGTGACAAGACTGGGGCAATTTTATCATTAATGAGTAAAATCAATCAGGTTCTTCGCCAGCAGTGGCGACTAGTTTCAGACCCGGTAAAATTAGCTTGCGCCGAAGATGTCACTTGGGACAATCTCGCCAAGATATACAACAATCTTTGCAAAGCCGGTTTTACCGATATAACATTCGCTTCGTTGGAGTAATCAAATTAGATGTCGTTTTTGAAACAATTACAATTTGCTTTTTTGATTTCGATATCAATTGTGTGTTTGGCCATACCCAGTGCCGCCGCAGACAGCAAAGCTCTCGACATAATCGATGCCAACGAGATTAGAAACTTAGGCCAGCAAAGCCTTTTGGTTTACGATAACTTTTTGGAATCGAATTGGCCAAAAATTGTTCATTATAATAGCTGTGGCAAATTTTTTAATCCTGCCAATAGCCACCAACTTTTTCAGCAGAGTAATAAGTTAAAAGATTCTTTGCAGATCATTAACAACAGGCAGCAAACAATCCAGCACTTGATAGCCAACTATAACAAGCCGGATTGGGACAAGAGATTCGGCCGCACCAATATATGGCGACAGCTCAAATTGGACATTTATCTATCCAGCCTGATGATTTGTTATAGCGATTATTTTTCGGCATTGGTAAGCAAGCCCAATAAACGCAACAAAATAGCGACAACAGCTTTAATAAAACTCAAACAGCTCCAGAAAAAAAACACTACAGCCAAAGACAAACTTTTGGAATCAAAATTTTCATCATTATTAGGCAACAACATTTTAGCTGTCAAATTAGCCTTAGAAATCATCAAAGATTCTACCGTTTCTGATGAAATATTTTGGCAGGCGATATTACAGAAGTTAGCCATTGAAAACAGTGGGCGTAAAAACATTCATTGTGAAAATATTGAGAAAATTGTTAATCAGTTCATTCAAAGCGATCTCACGAACAACTTTCAGCTCTGGCTAAAACTTAGCTTATTGCAAAGAGATTGTAATAGCCATAATTTTGAGCCGCTGATTAAAAAATGGCCGCAACTGTCATCGATAGTGGGTAAGATTATATTCACTGATTTAGAGCACGACCACGATCAGGATTTGAACAAATTTAACAATTTCGACATTAGGCTTGTCGCAACGGTTTGTTTAGATTTACAACCTGAAACATATTGCGATTTGATTGATAAGCTGTTAAAAATCGAAAAATTTCAAAGCGTTGAGCTATTTTTAGCCAAAGCCGCAACCATGCGTGACATTGATCAATTGCGCTATGCCGAATTTTTGATAGATGCCGCGATTTGCTATAGGAATCAAGCCGACTGTTTGCTCGCCGTTGATATGAACAGTATTGCCCAAGAAGCCGTTAAAATTAGCTGCTACATTTTCAATCATAGCGATCAAACCACCGACAAGAACAATCCAACTCGTTTGCGAGCGATTGCCATTATCGACAATTACAACCAAATCACCGATAGCTGTGATCTGCCTATGGTTTTAGCTCACGGGATTATGCTGAAAAAAATCGGCAAGTCAAAAGAGTCACAAAATATTTTCAATCAGTTAGCTGGCTCTGGCGACAGAAACATTTCTAATCGTGCAAAAACTTTTTTAGCTCTGATTGAGCTAGCCCAATTCAAAGAATCGACCAATCCACTGACTATTTATCGGCAGCAGTCGCTGCTTAATCAGCTAGCCAAAATCACGCTAAGTGACATTGATTTCAGTGATAGCCATTTTGTCATCAAATTTATCAGCAATATCATCAACAAAATCGAAATTTTTGATGCCCCTAAAAGTATCGCCTCGAATTGCTTAACGGTTATATCCAAATATAAGCAATGCCTCAATCACGACATAACCATATCAGCTTTGGAGGCTGAATCTGCTGCTATTGCCGATGAGCTCCAAATTTTAGAGAGAACAATTCATGGCATGGATCTCACAGCTTTTCCCGCTAGAGTTCAAGCCCGAATCGCCCAATCATCGAGCAATCACATTTTAGCGGCAACATGTTGGCAAACCGTATTAGCCGCAGAAAACAGCTCTTCTAATCGTTACGAACAATCTTGGCATTGGTGGCGAGCCAAATATTATCAGCTTTACAACCTGCACAAATCTCGTCAGCTAGATTGCTCGGCTCTTAGCCGCAACATCGCCATTTTGCAAACCAGCTATCGCAATATACCAGCTCTTTGGAACCAAAAATTATCGCTATTAGATCAAAATTGCGATAATTAACCAAACTGTTGCAAATCACTTGATAAAATCGCCGGTTGCAATTAAAATAAGCTTCGGTGATTAAACAGAACATAAAATTTTGGAATTCTAGCTGTGACAAAGAAAAAAAACGATCCAACCAAGCAGACAATTTGTAGTTTTTGCGGACGAACAGGCGGCCCAACTGACATGTTTATTGAGGGCCCAGACAGCACATTCATTTGCCCTGAATGCGTTGATCTTTGCCATAATATCATCAAACAGGATCGCAAACAGGCTACCAATCCCATCATAAAATTACAAGACGTCCCATCGCCTGCTACATTAAAAAAGCACCTCGACCAATATGTCATTGGCCAAGACGAAGCCAAAAAATATCTATCTGTTGCCGTTCACAACCATTACAAGCGTCTTTTGCATAATGACAGCAAAGATAGTGACATCGAGATAGACAAATCGAACGTCTTAATGGTCGGCCCGACCGGTAGCGGCAAGACATTGCTCGTCAAAACTTTGGCGTCAGCTTTAAAGGTTCCCTTTGCCATTTGTGATGCCACCACTGTCACCGAAGCCGGTTATGTTGGCGAGGACGTCGAGAATTTTTTGCTTCGACTGTTACAGAGAGCCGATTACGATCTTGAATCTGCTCAGCGCGGCATCGTATATATTGACGAGATTGACAAAATTGGCAAGACCAACCAAAACGTTTCAATCACACGTGACGTTTCCGGTGAGGGTGTTCAGCAGGCTCTATTGAAAATGCTTGAGGGCACAACTGTCAACATTCCTCCTCAAGGCGGCCGCAAACATCCAGAACAATCATACATTCAGCTCGACACCACGCAGATACTTTTCATTTGCGGCGGCACATTCGTCGGCATTGACAACATAATCAAAAAGCGTCTCGGCAAAAAGATGATTGGCTTCGGCACAGAATTATCTGATGAGCCGGATGACAAAATCAGTTACAGTCAGACGCTCAGTCAGATCACTCCAGAGGACATCATCGAATACGGCATGATTCCTGAGATGACAGGCCGGCTGCCGATCATCACGACCCTTACCAGCCTTGACGAGGATGCTTTGGTAAACATTTTGACCAAGCCTAAAAACGCTCTCATCAAGCAATATCAGCGTTTTTTCGAGATGGAGGACGCCAAACTTTGTTTTACAGATCCAGCTCTTCGAGCACTGGCCAAAAAAGCTTTAGAGCGTGATACTGGCGCTCGGGCTTTGCGATCTGTCACCGAGCACTTTATGATCGACATCATGTATCATTTACCTGATCAGCCGAAGAATAAAAAATATACCGTGACTGAAGAGGTCGTCGGCGGTCAGGGAAAATTGTTCGATATGAAAAAAGAATCAGCTTAATTCTCTTTTATCCCAATAAAATCGGATACTTAAGCCAGTGCAAAAAAAAGCTCCACGAAACAAAACTATCACGATCAGCGATACTGAAGGTGACATGTATGATTGTCAGCTTCAGCGATTGACTAGCCCCTGTGATAGCAGCGACTTGATTGATGAGATTATTTGTGGTGACATTTTTGAGGTTAGCCATTTTTTACCGGATAATTTTGTCGATCTATTGATTCTCGACCCTCCATATAATTTGACCAAAAAATTTGCTCACGGTAATTTCAAAAAAACTTCACCTGAAAAATATTCAGCTTGGTTTGAGAGTTGGTTTAAGCTTTTATTGCCGAGTTTGAAAAAAACTGCCACAGTATATATTTGTTGCGATTGGTACAGTTCTCAAACAATTTTCAAGATAGTCGAAAAATATTTAACCATTCGCAACCGCATTACTTGGGAACGTGAAAAGGGTCGCGGCTCAAAAAAGAATTGGAAAAATTCGTTAGAGGACATATGGTTTGCGACGGTCAGCGACGACTATACTTTCAATCCCGAAGCCGTCAAGCTCAAGCGTCAAGTAAGAGCCCCCTACAAAGACGATAGCGGCAAGCCAAAAGATTGGAAAACAGAATCCAGCGGCCAATTTCGTTTAACCAGCGCGTCTAATCTTTGGACAGACATCACGATCCCGTTTTGGTCTATGGCCGAGAACACCGATCATCCTACCCAAAAGCCGGAAAAATTATTAGCCAAATTGATTTTAGCAAGCAGCAATAGCGGTGACATCATTTTGGATCCTTTTGCCGGTTCCGGAAGCAGTTTAGTAACAGCCAAAAAGCTTAACCGCCATTACATTGGTATTGAACTAGACAGGCATTATTGTCATCTTTGCGTCAAGCGGCTCCTGACAGCAGACAGCGACAAAACCATTCAGGGTTACAGTGACAATATTTTCTGGGAAAGAAACACGCTCAAAAAAATCTGCAAAAAACCAACCGCTTAACATAGTTACTGGCTGTTTTGTTTTTCTTGAAAAACAGAGAGTTGAACTTTTGATGCGCAACTCTGACCGAGTCCCTTGAGTAACTTTTCAACATGCTTAAACTGCATATCTTTATCAATTCGCAGCACCAGTTGTCGTTTATTGATCGGCATTGTTAATAGCTTGTCATCGATTGTCTCAGCCAATTTATTAACCATAGCCTCATCATTTTCAGCTACCACAATTTTAGCACCAACAGCATACACGATTTTTTGATTAGCTTCGGTGACAGTAACAGTTGTAAATTTTTGCTTTGTATTTAGACCAATTTGCGAGAAATCGCAACAATCAGGCACTTTCACCTGAAAACTATCCGTATCGATATACCTACAAACAAGCAGGAAGAAAATAATCAGAAGAAACACAATATCGATAACAGGAGCCATATTAAAAATATATTGCTTATGCAATCTCACCATTTTATCAAGACTCGCTTCAAGCTAAACTTTAGATTTGTTCTGTCATGCTTTCGCTGTTGGCTTTGGATTTTTTTCTTGTACTGACAATATCCAAACCTGCTTTTGACATCTTCTTTCGCGATTTTGTTTTGACAGGTTGTGTTTTAATGGAAGCGGTGACATGTGCCATAATAACATCGACACTTGATGCCGCTTGACCGACTACTTCTTCGATTTTATTCTGAAAAATATTATAGATTGCAATCGCCGGTATTGCCGTAAAGAGTCCCCAGAAGGTGGTTACGAGAGCGATTGAGATTCCACCCGCCAAGAGAGCCGGTTGCGGCTGGCCTCCTGAAACCACGATAGCGTTGAACAATTTTATCATTCCGAAAACAGTTCCAAGTAAGCCTACCATTGGCGCAACATTTCCGATCAGGTTTAGCCATTCGATTTTCCGCAGCATTGTTTGCGCCTGTTCTTGCAGCGATTCGATAAATGCTCCGCGCAATCTAAATTTATCGATACTTCTTTGTTTCACGCTTTCGACAAAAGCCACGCTCAAGAGATCTTCGTTGTTTTCGAGACATTTCACTGCTGTCGCCAATCCTGCTCGATTGATTATAGTGACAATTTTTTTAGCCATAAGATCAGGTAACAGCCGCGTCCTTTTTATCATCATTCCATAAAAAACTATCAGATAAGTCCCAGCCAGTGACATCGGCATCAGCACACACCACACGATTGGCCCGCCAGCTATTATAAACTGATAGAAAAACGATCTCTCCTGCGAGCTTTGATCAAACGACTTCGTCATACCCACAGCAATCCCCAAAGCCACCACTGCCGCAAGCCCTATGACACACAGAATTATTTTTCGTTTATTAGTCAAAATCACCCACACAATTGATCGTTAACATAAATTACGAACCGTTTACGAGTACAAATTTTCCGCCAGTTTCGCCCGCGATATTTTCCAACATTTCGCTATCTTTTTCAGCCGACCAGAACCCTATTGTATTGATTTTTATCCCTGTGGCAAAGTTATTCATTAAATTTATTATTTGTTGAGCCACTTTCGCTCTTTTTTTTCCTGAAAGTTCAAATCCATCCGTCAAAAAACATATCAGGTCAACTTTTTCGCCGTCATAACTTGTCACTTTAATCGCCTGTTTAAATGCAGCGATAACATCTGTTTTGCCTTGCATTTGTATTTTAGCGATAAATCCTTTCGCCTTTTTTTTGTTCGGCGTACTTGCTCTAGCCAATTTTCTGCCGGTTGGCCATTGCAAAAATTCATTTCCGCTGAACATAATTATGCTGAAAAATTCGTCTTGTTCCATATTGGCAATAACTTCCGTCAGTTGCGATTTAACAGCGTTTGCCACAGGCTTCATACTGCCTGAGCAATCGACGAGATAGCATATTTTTCTATCGCTGGCGAAGCTGTTCCAAGTTTGACCAGTTTTCTGTTCAGTCTTTAGCGACAGCCCTTCATCCAGAAGCAGCATCTCTTGTACCAACATAGTGACATCAGCCGAATCTGAATCAATTGATTGTTTTTGCCCCATTTTTAATAATCCATTGGTTTGGGCTTTGGTTTTTGGTTGGCTCATCTTTTCAACTATGCTATTGCTGACTTTCGGCTTAGGAACAAATGGTTCAGCCTGCACAAATTTTTCTATTGTTTCAAATCCGATAGCTGTTTCGGCTTCAGGCGTAACTGCAACCGTTTCAGCCTTGACTTTTATGCAGTAAAACACAGCAAAAGCTGCCAGATGCAAAACAATTGCGACGGCAATTGCAATATAGTGAACATTTTTATTTTTCAATTTTAATGCCATTTCCCTTGCCCGTCAAAATCTAACGCACAATTTTAATTTGCGAATGTCCCGGCATCATCAAATCGTACATCAAAATAGCATCTCCATTGTACAGCCTTATACAACCTCTGGAGCTTTTGGTTCCGATACTGTTTGCATCTTTTGTTCCGTGCAATGCGTATCCTGATTTTCCCAAAGCATCACCATCCAAACCTTCCAGACCGATCCATCTCGAACCCAGCGGATAATCGGGATCTTCTGCTTCGTATGTTTTTCCAGTTTGCGTATCTGTCCAAGTCGGTTCAACGAGTTTTCCTCCAACAGAAGCCCTCCACAGCCCCGTTGGCGTTTCGTATCCTTCTTTTCCGATCCCGATTCTGAAACTTTTAACATAAACATTTTGCAGATACAGATCGAGATTAAATTCCGACAGATCGATCCTCGCATGAAATGGTCCATTGACAACCTTGATCGTTTTGCCAGCCCTTAAAGATTGCGGCCGATTGATATTATTCACCCTCATCAAGAGTTCGTACGGCACCTTATATTTTCTGCCGATAGTCGACAGTAGGTCACCCGACTGCACTTTATATGGCTTACACAGAGGATCGTTTGTGAAAATTTTATTACTAAAGAGCCATTGCTCCGCCAATTGCGTCAGATGCTGCTTGATGATATTTTTTTGCTTTGCGCTGGCCTGCATATACATAGCTTCATTCAGCAAATTCCTAGCCTCGATAACCCTCGCCGGCTCCATATCGATATACTTCAAAGCTTCCTCGATTTTTCCTGTCACTTTCGGATCATCATTATCGCTTGGCGAATAATCGATTTTCGTCACATCCGGTATTGGCGTAACAAGCTCTGGCTCAGTCTTTGGCATATCTCTCACAGCTCTAGCGTCACGAGTAACTTCCGCTTTTTTCTGCGATTGATCTGTTGTCGCACTTTTGGCGTCTGGCGATCTCGATGGCATTTTTTTTGTTTCGGCTTGGTTTGTATCGTCTTTTTCATCATTTCCAAAAAACGGTTTTTTGATAACAACGAACAACCCCCCGCAAACTATCACGATCAACAATATATATGATAGCAATCCTTTTTTCTTTTTTCGCTTTCCGTATGAATAACGCGCCATAATTACACTCCTAATATTGCTTGTTTTTATCTGGCATTACCTAAGCCTAATTTTTTTAGCTCGACCAGCATTTTATTTTCCGTCACGATATAATCCATTGCCGCATCATTTTCATTGATGGGCATTTTTTCCACTACTTGACAATCAAAGCAAACTCCGCACAGAATCGCCTCGCCACTATCCGCCAGGAATCTGTCATAATAGCCGCCGCCTCTTCCGAGCCTATTTCCTTCTTGGTCAAATCCCAATCCCGGAACAATTACTAAATCGACATCTTTTATTTGTACAACTTTTTCCGAGATTGGCTTTTTCACAAGCTCGCCACTTTTGAACTCGCTATCATTTAGGCTTTTTATTTCGACAGCCTTCATTGTCTTTTTATTGAAATCAACTTTTGGCACAGCCACTTTTTTTTTCATTTGCCAGCATTTTTCAGCAATCGCTCTGCAATCGACTTCTTTTGCGATCGGGACATAAACCATTACAATTTCAGCTTTTTTGAACAGTTCCAATTGCGTTACAGTTTCACAAATTTTTTTGCTATTGAGCCTTGCCTTTTGCTCAGTCAAATTCCCAACAGCTTTTTTCATTTTGGTTCGCCATTGTCCCTTGGTCATAACCACCCTTTTTCTATTTTTTATCATCAGCTACGCTATTTTGTATCAAGATTTGTAGTTTTTGTAAATAACGCTGAATATTTTTTTCGTATCCCGACTCCTTAGGCTGATAATATCGCCTTTTGTCCTCCGTTGGCAAGTATTGTTGCACTACAAAACCACCAGAAAAATCATGCGGATATTTATAATCTTCGCCAAGTCCCATTTTTTTCGCCCCGCTATAGTGCGAATCCTTCAAATGTTTCGGCACTCTGATTGTTGACTTTTCCTGCACATCTTTCATCGCGTTGTGTATCGCCAGAGTGCAGGCGTTTGATTTTGGCGCACAGGCTATATATATTGCCGCTTGAGCCAGTGGCAATTGCGCTTCCGGCAGTCCGACAAATTCTGCGATTTGGATTGCCGCCGCCGCAAGTATGGTCGCCGTTGGATCGGCATTTCCCACATCTTCAGCCGCACAGACTGCGATTCTTCTTGCGATAAATCTCACATCTTCCCCGCCTGCGATCATTTGCGCGAGCCAATAAACCGTTGCGTCCGGATCGGAACCCCTCATGCTCTTTTGCAACGCGCTCGCCAGGTCGTAGTGACTATCGCCACTGTCGTAATAGATCGATTTTCGCTGGATGGACTCTACAGCCACAGCCATATCAAAAACAATTTCACGATTTTTATTATCTTCGCCAACTACTTGTGACAGCACCCCTATTTCCAAGGCCCCGATAGCCTTTCTAACATCGCCATCACATACAGTCGCCAGATGTTCGAGTGCTTCTTTGTCAGCTTTTATATTTAGATTTCCGAATCCGTTTATTTTATCTGCTATTGCTTTTTCGAGTAACTGCATAATGTCGGTGACATTTAGCGGTTCAAATTTAAACATTGTACTGCGTGAAATCAGCGGTGAATTTATGGAAAAGAATGGATTTTCCGTTGTCGCACCGATCAATATAATGATACCGTTTTCGACATCATCTAGGAGTACATCCTGCTGTGATTTGCTGAATCGGTGTATTTCGTCGAGGAACAAGACCGTCCTTCGTTTTTTCACAGCCAGCCTGTCTTTAGCGGCAGAGGTAACAGCTCTAATATCTTTTACTGTAGCGTTGGCAGCATTTAAGCTGACAAACATTGCTTTTGTGTAACCAGCCACAATTTTCGCTAAGGTTGTTTTTCCAACTCCCGGCGGCCCATAGAACAGTAAACTGCTGAGTTTGCCGGCGATCAGCATTCTCGTCAGCAGTTTCCCTTCCCCTAGTATATGCTTTTGCCCGACGAAATCCTCTAATTTTGACGGCCTGATCTTGACAGCTAAAGGAGCTGCCGAGTCGATATTCGCCTTTTCCGCCTGCCTAAACAGATTTTCACCACCGTGTTCAACCATAAGACGCAACCTTCTTTTTTTGCTATCTCTCCGATTTCGCCAGCCATTATAACAGCAATCCGGCAAAATTTCGCCTATTTTAAATTCGTTTCAGCAATCGATATATTTTCAAAACTTCAGCCTAACAAAATGCTAATAATCCATACTTTTTGATTGATTTAATAAGCCATTAAGTTACACTTTGTCACATTAATATAAATATTGTAACAATAAACTCAATTAACCAATTTAACTACAGATGTAAGGAGACAAACTTTATGAAGAGAACATTATTATTAGCCATTTTAGCATTGCTTAGCTTTTCAGCGGTCGCGACCGCCGCCGTCAGCGGTGATATCGGCGTAACTTACAGCAGTAAATACATTTGGCGCGGCTTTGATGTATACAATGACAAGAGTGCCATTCATCCTTTCATCAATTTGAAATTCGGTGATAGCGGCTTTGGTATGAATTTGGTTGCCCACCGCGCGAATTCTGATGGCTTTGAGAACGCAGAGCGTTGGGATTACAACATTTTTTATAGAAACGCCGCATTTGCAGGCGAACGTTACCAGATGAACTATCAATTGGGCTATTGCTATTTCAATTATCCTGACATGACCAGCCATAAGACTCGCAGCTTTGACATTCAGGAATTCAACGGTATTTTTTCCTTCCCAAACATTCTAGGCATTGAGCGACTGGTTCCAACTTACGTCATAGTCAAACTAAGCCCTGTCAACAGCGGCAGCTTAAAAAATGGCGGAACAGCTTCCGGATTTGCTCACATTTTCATTCTCGATTACGGCATTCCGATTACCTGCCCGATCACGGACAAAGAGCAGATGATCAATCTTCATAGCGAGTTTGTTTTCAATGACGGCATAAGCCCGATTGGCACCAATGTTGACCACGACTGGTCGAATGCAGTATTTGGCATTTCCACTACTTATAAGCTATCTGAAAATGTTTCCTTTACCCCAGCCTTGAATCACCAGATAACATTTGAAGACGACGTCAACAACGATAAAGATGAGACATGGGTATCGCTGACAGTTAAGTATGCTTTTTAATTTAAGCTCATCAAAATAGAATCATCGAGCCGGCTAATTTTAGTCGGCTTTTTTTATGTCATGCTTAATTCTCGTAAATAGCTGACGTATTGATTTGGTTTAAAACCATCGATCGCTTCGGTTGCTTTTTGGTTAAAGACATCAATTTGTGCATTGACATAATCGACAGATCCATTTTCTGTTAGAATTTTTTTGATTTTCCCTCGTGCCATTGGCCCATCATCTTCGATAATTTGTATTAGCTCGTCTCGCTGCTGTTGTTTTTCTATAGCCTTGATAACAGCCAATGTCACTTTACCATTTTTGATATCGCTTCCGAGTGTTTTTGCCGCCTTGTTATCATTATCGATGAGGTCATTTAGGTCATCTGCCAATTGAAAAGCCGTTCCAAAATTTTCACCGAATTTTCCAGCTTTAGCTAATTGGCTTGGATTCGCTTTTGCGATTATTGCTCCTACTTGGCAGGCACATTTAAAAAGTGAAGCTGTTTTATCCTTGATCAACTCCATATATTGACAGCTTGTAATTTGCCAATTTTTTGCATATAGATTTTGCCTTAGCTCCCCTCGACAGATAGTGCTGCATGAATCAGCGATCAGTGATTGAATTTCGTTTGGCAGTTTCGCGCAGATCCCAAAAGCCCTACTAAACACGATATCACCAATTAGAATTGCCTTTTTGTTCCCCCAGTCGGCCTTAACACTCGGAGCCGCTCTTCTTATTTCAGCCTGATCGAGTACATCATCATGAATCAGCGTTGCGTTATGAATCATCTCGATCGCCGCCGCACAATCGATGAGTTCCTGTTGTGATTCTCTAACACTAGCCTCTGCCGCATTTTCTTGTGCAATTAGCCCTGCCCACGCCAATAACATTGCTGGGCGCAACATTTTACCTTTGGCCATTTTTAGATTATCAAAAAGCTCGGCAATTTCCAGCTCATCAAATCTAAGATTGGCCTCGATAATTTTTTGGACTTGACCCAACTGATCTGTTAATTCGCTCGATGCTTGACACATTTCATGCTCTGGCATATTTTAAATTCGTTTTAGTTATCAGCAAATACTAGGCCCTTGCATATTTGAAGAATTTTTTTCTAAGTGACTCTGTTATTTCGCCCGGCGTTCCATTACCGATAACCCTGCCATCGATTTCAATGATAGCAATAACTTCAGCCGCCGTTCCTGTTAGGAACATTTCGTCACAGACATAGAGATCGAATCTCGTAAGATTTTTTTCCACAACTTTTAAGCCTTGTTTTTTTGCCAATTTCATAACAACGTTTCTCGTTATGCCTTCGAGCGCTCCCGCTTCTGTTGGCGGCGTATAGATGACACCTTCTCTAATAATAAACACATTATCTCCGGTCGCCTCAGCTACATAACCCAAATGGTTATACATAATCGCTTCAGGCGTTCCGCTATCGAGCGCCTCTATTTTCGCCAGAATATTATTCAGATAGTTCAAGCTTTTCACTTGCGGCGGCAAAGTCATCGGATGATTTCTCACTGTCGTCGCACTGATAACCTTCATTCCGGTTTTGTACAATTCTTCTGGATAGAGCTGGACTTTGTCAGCGATAATAATCACTCCAGCCAGTTGACAGGCAAAGGGATTCAGCCCCAATGTCCCCACGCCTCTGGTAATAATCAGCCTGATATAACCATCATCAATATCGTTAGCTTCGACCGTTTTTTTAGTCGCTTTTTTCAGTTGGTCGCTATCTATAGGGATTGAGAGCCTGATTGCTTTAGCCGATTCGTAAAGCCTTTTAATATGGGCATCTAACTCAAAAATCTGTCCGCCATAAACGCGAATCCCTTCAAAGACACCGTCGCCATATAACAGTCCGTGGTCGAAGACGGATATTTTAGCCTGTTCTTTTTCCACTAATTTGTCATGCAGCCAGATTTTCAAGCCCATCTTTTACACCTTTCACACATTTTGAATTCGTCCATTGACCAGTTTCGCTCGCCTATTTGTCCGCATAGCCACATTTTCGTCATGGGTCACCATAACGATCGTCTGACCATTTTGATTTAGCTTTTCAAACACCTCTAGGATACCATTTCCAGTTTTCCTGTCAAGATTTCCTGTTGGCTCATCAGCCAACAGCAGTTGCGGCTCATTGATTAGTGCCCTTGCGATAGCTGCTCTTTGCCTTTCACCACCTGAAAGTTGATATGGATTATGCTTGATTCTATGGTCCATTTTCAGTTTTTCGAGTAATTGTATTGCCTTTTGTTTAACTTCAGCTTTTTTCGCCAGCCATTTCGGCACATTTTTCCCAATCATCGCCGGCAGCATAACATTTTCCAAAACATTAAGTTCATCGATCAGATGATAAAACTGAAACACGAATCCCACTTGTTTATTTCTATATTCGTTGATTTTCTTTTTTGTCATATCTTTTATTGACTCATCTTTATACGTCACGGTTCCTTCGTCCGGAGAATCGAGTGCCCCGCAAATATGCAGCAGCGTGCTTTTACCGCTTCCCGACGCTCCTACGATAGCCACAAACTCGCCGGCCTCGACACAAAAATCAACACCTTTTAGAACCTGCACATCTGCTTGGCCCATCTTATAGGTTTTATATACATTTTCGATTTTTATTATATTTGTCATAATCGATTCACCCGTTTTTAAATCGTTCCTATTATGGCGCAAATCCCACGACACGCCCATTTTTTAAATCGTTTCTATTACGGCGCAAATCCCACGACACGCCCGTTTTTAAATCGTTTCTATTATGGCGCAAATCCCGCGACACGCCCGTTTTCATGCTAATTATAATTGATTAACTTGCAAGATTTTTGCCGGTTCGGTTTTAGCCGCTTTTCTCGCCGGTACAATAGCCCCCAACATGCAGGCAGTGACAGCTCCTATTGCGATAATGATTACCAGTTCGATTGGCATTGTCGTTGACAATTTCCCGATTGAGTAGAGGCTTCTATCCCAGATTTGAAATCCAAACGTTTCAAAGAGCCATTGTTCGATCACGTTAGCTTTTCGTAAAAACATAATGGCAGCCGCGATTCCACAAGTTGCTGCAGAGGCTCCGATGAACCAAGCCTCCATTAAGAAAATAGCCAGAATGTCACCTGTCGCCATTCCCAAACTTTTCATAATTCCAATATCTTTAGACTTTTTCGCGATAAGCATATAAAACACCACGAACACGATAAACACAGTCACGACAGCCACGAACCCAAACAGCATTCCCATCATCATTTGTTCTTTTTCGATAGCGGCGATTGAGCTTGCCCTATATTTTTTCCAACTTTTGACAGTGACATTATCGAGCAGATAAGCATATTTAGCATTTTCTATTTTCTTTCGGCTGACAAATTCACCCCACAATGTTCTGATTTTGTCGGATGACGCTTCGAGTTTTGCTCCCTTTTTAAACTTAATATAGATAGCCGACACTCTTTCAATGCCCAGATTCATTCCGCACAGCGTTTGTGTCTGTTCAAACGGCAGATAAACCGTTCTCCCATCCACTTTCCCCAGCCCTGAATAGCTGGTATCACAAAAATAAAAATCTTTGGTATTGACCAGATCAGTCCCCGCCTTCACTAATGCCCCCTTTGGTGACATTGGAAAACAGCTCACAGAAAGTGCTACATTTCTCGGCCTTTTATAATGTTTATATGTTCCATCAGGCAACGGATTCAGCCAAAGGTCGATTCCCACCACGCACCCGTTTTGTCCTTCGACTTGCTCATCATTTCGGCGATACAATGGTTCAAAGGCCAGTTGCGGCGTTAGTTTCCGAAAATATAATGTATCTGCAAAACCTGTCACTTGACAAAAACTGTTTGGCTCGATTCCGACAACTTCCACAGCGATGCTATCGCTTGAGTTTTCGTTTGTCACCAGCGCATAATTATTGATAACGCTTGCGACAGCTTTGACACAATCTTCTTCACTGAGTTTTTCGACAAATTGGCCATAATATCCAAACCCGACCAGCGATTCAGATGATACGATACAATCGCTGAATGTCCGATGTGTTTTTTCTTTGAAATCAGCCGTCAATCCCACCATAATTGCCATTACGATAGAGGCGATAAACACGCACAGCCCCACAGCCAAAAAGGCGATTAGGTTCACAGGCTGATGCCGTAGATATTTAAATGTAATTAGATACTTAAACATTGTATTATTTTATTCATACCTTAAAACATCGACAGGCTTTAGTCGCCACGCCATACAAGCCGGCAGTAATGCCCCAACAATTGCCGCAGCAATAGCGAAGACTACGATAATTGCCACCCACATCCAGTTGACAGTTGACGGTATTTTATCGAACATATAGACACTGCTTTTCCAGACGTTCATATTGAAAACTTTTTGGACGATCGTTTCGATAGCATTAACATTTTTGACAAATGCTGCTCCGATTGCGACTCCCATAGCCGCTCCTAACAGCCCAACCATCGCTCCAAACAGCACAAAAATTCCAGCGACAGTTTTCCCCGAAGCCCCAGCACTTTTTATGATAGCGATATCCTTTCGTTTTGAGCTGACGATCATATAGAAGATGCACAGCACCAGCAATATCACCGACAAGCTCACTGCCCCGAAGATAACCATGAGCATAGCCATTTGTTTTCGTAGTTCCGCCACCATTATTGCCTGCATAAATTTTGTTGTCACTATTTCCGTTTGTTCGACGGATCTTTTAGACCATTGTAATTGTTCGGTTGCGAATTTTTTCCATATTTGCCTAACGATTCCGACAACATTTTCCGGCTTGTATTTTTCGTTTAGCTTAATTTGTATTTGGCTAGCCACTGGATAGGTGAAATTCGGAAACATTTTTTTCTGCAGCACTTCTATTGGCAGATATATTTGCCTGCTATCGAAATCATAAACTCCCGTATGGAACAGGTCTTCGATAACGAATGGAATCACTTTTCGTTTTAGGATTTTTTGGTTTCCATTTTTTGCTCTTGTAACAACTCCTGTTGTTAGTACAACTTTTTTTCCTATGATTTTTTTTGCATTTTCGAAATCATATTCATCAGTTTGTTCGTCAGGCGGATTAGTGACAGCTATCCCGACATAGCCTGCTACTGTTTTATCTGTTCCGGTTGGCCATCCGATTGCGTCATTTGCCCCTGTCACCAGCAGTGTTTCTTTGAGGTTTGTCACATTAGCTCTTTTGGTTGGATTGATTCCAACGACCTGCACAGCTTTAACATTTGCGTTTGGCAGATGCAAAAGTCCGTTGGTAGACAGCGTAGCGCACGCCGCTTTTATATGTTCATTTTCTTCGAGTCGTTTTATAAACTCATCATATTTGACAATTTCGCTGCCCGGATCGACGACAATATCGCCTGTCATTTGCGTCCCGCTCGTTTGCAGCACTTCTATAAAACCGCCGAACAAGCTGCTTACCACCACCAATAGCCCCACGCTCAGAGCGACGGCGATAACGCTCAAAGCCATAATCTTTTTTTTGCGTAGATACCTCAGTGACAAAAACAGTTTCAGCATACTCAATCCGTTATTAACAGTTGCTTGTTTTTCTTATATTTTTTTTAGCAATGGAAACAGCACAACATCTCTAATACTGGTCGCCCCTGTCAGCAGCATAACCAGCCGATCGATTCCGATACCGAGTCCTCCCGCCGGCGGCATTGCATATTTCAATGCCGTAATAAAATCATCATCCATAGTCGCCATCGTTTCCGTTTGCCCTTTGAGTTGTTTTTTAAAATTGTCCTCTTGCACTTTCGGATCGTTAAGCTCCGTATAGGCATTAGCCAGTTCCATTTTCGCAGCAAAAAGTTCAAATCTTTCTGCATATTCTGGATTTTTCTTACTGGTTTTTGTTAGCGGACAGATCGCCGCCGGATAATCGATCACAAAAGTTGGATTGATTAAATGCTGCTCGACCGTTTTTTCGAACACTTCATTTATAACCACCGCATCGTCCATCGAGCCATGATTTATTTGCAGTTGATCTGCTTTTTCTCGCACCGCTTTGATATCATTGATATCGCATCCGGCATATTCTTTCAGCAGGTCGGCATATTTTTCTCTTTTCCATGGCTTTGTAAAATCCACTTCCATATCGCCGAATGTCACCTTTTGATTTTCGCAGAATTTTTCAACTAATTCACAAATCAAATTTTCGCTGACATCCATCATATCGTTATAGTCACCATATGCCTGATACAGTTCCAGCATCGTAAACTCTGGATTATGCCTTCTGCTAAGCCCTTCATTTCTGAAATTGCGATTGATTTCAAACACTTTTTCCATCCCACCGACCAGCAGCCTTTTCAGGAACAATTCCGGCGCAATTCTCAGATATAGCTCCATATCTAGACTATTATGATGTGTTATAAATGGCTTTGCCGCCGCACCACCTGCTACGGACTGCATCATTGGCGTTTCGACTTCGATAAAATCTTTTTGTATCAAAAATTTTCTAATTGCCCCAATGATATCGCTTCTGGTTTTGAATAGCTCCATAACCTCTGGATTAGCCCACAGATCGACATACCTTTGCCTATACCTCAGGTCTACATCAGCTAGGCCATGAAATTTTTCTGGTGGCTGCTTCAGCGACTTGCTAAGCATAACTACTTCGTTTGCCCAGATAGTAATTTCGCCTGTTCTTGTTCTGCTGAGTTTTCCATCAGCTGCAATAATATCACCTAAGTCCAGCAGTTTCACTAACGGCCATTGACTTTCAAGCCTTTTTTTGCTGAGGCCGAGCTGAATCGTTCCGCTGCTATCTCTAAGAGTGATAAAGATCAGCTTTCCGATATCTCTTAAGAGTACAATTCGACCAGCTGCTTTAGCGGTTTGCGTATCGTCATCTTCTTTGAAATTATCTTTGATGATTTTTGACAACACAATTTGTTCGATTTTCGCTCCATAGGGATCGACACCGAGATCTTTTATTTTTTGTAGCTTTTCCTGCCTTTGTTTTTCTAATTTATTTAAATCTGTTTCCAAGATACAACTCCTTTTAACCTTTTTTTTTACTTCTAATTAGCTTGATTTTCGATCAGCATTGCTTTCATAACTAACAGCCCTACAGCCATTTGTTTATCTGATTTTATGGTTTTATCGAGCGAGTGCTTTTCGATTGGCTTTGCCCCATTATCGTGATCAGCCTTTACGAGCACATCATTATCCTTTTGTATTTCGTATTTTTCTTTCAGTTCATCTGACCTGAGTTTCACCTCTACATTTGGCGTTACGCCCCAATCGGTTCTGTTTTTCTCTTTCATTTCAGCCTTGCTTTCAACTCTTTGTCCAGATGGCAAATGATAATAGGCCATGGTATATTTCATTTGCGCGCCGCCCTTGGGATACCCTGTAATCCCCTGCACGGACCCTTTTCCATAGGTTCTTTGACCGACTACGACAGCTCTTTCGTACCTTTTATCCG
>CBDUWP010000015.1:0-20438 GCA_965370955.1 uncultured bacterium
GAGGATATTTTGGTTTGCAGTAAATATCTGAAGCAGCTGGCAGGTAATATCGAACTTATTTCAATAGGCTATGTTGGCATCGCCAGCCTGCATGCGGCAGCTGCCAACAAACAGTTATTCGATAAAGTAACAATCCGTAATTGTATTAGAACATGGGCTGAAATTATTGAATTAGGCAAAACTTTTGACCAGATGATGAGCACCATCCATGGTGCACTTAGAGTTTATGATTTAGATAATCTAGCGGATATGATTGGATCTAAGCTGACGATTGAAAAGCCACTTGATCCAATGGGGGTCGAAATTAAATAAAAAAAAGCCCAACTAGAAATAGCTGGGCTTTGCATTGATGTCTACTGAAATCGTAAATTATTTGTCTTTAGCTTCAAATTCAGCGTCAATTACATCGTCGCCGCCTTTGGCCTTTTTATCTTCAGTATTATCTGCCGACTGGTTTTGATCGGTCTGGCCAGCTTGCTGCTGTTGAGCTGTTTGTTTCTTGGCGGCTTCTTCATATAGAATTTTGCCAAGCTCTTGGCCAACTGTGGCTAAGTTCTCCTGTGCCTTCTTTATAGCTTCGACGTCGTCACCTTTTAATGTTTCCTTTAAGTTATTGGCTGCGGCTTCAATGTTGCCTCTTGTTTCAGCGTTAACCTTGTCACCATGTTCCTTGAGGGTTTTCTCTGTCGAATAAACTAATTGATCGGCTTGATTTTTAATGTCAATGAACTCACGTTTTTTGCGGTCTTCTTCAGCATGAGATTCTGCGTCAACAGTCATTTTTTGAACATCTTCTTCACTTAAGCCGGAACTTGCTTTAATCTCAATCGATTGCTTCTTGCCAGTTCCTAAGTCTTTAGCTGAAACGTTCAAAATGCCATTGGCGTCAATATCAAAGGTAACTTCGATTTGAGGAACGCCTCGAGGGGCGGCAGGCATATCACTCAACTGGAAACGGCCAAGTGTTCGATTGTCATTGGCGAATTCTCGCTCACCTTGCAAAACATGAATGTCAACGGAGGTCTGACTGTCAGCTGCGGTAGAGAAAACTTCCTTTTTGCTGGATGGAATCGTTGTGTTCTTTTCGATTAGTTTGGTCATGACGCCGCCAAGAGTTTCAATGCCAAGAGATAAAGGCGTGACATCAAGAAGCAAAATATCCTTAACGTCAGAGTGGCCGGCAAGTACCGCACCCTGTATCGCTGCGCCCATTGCGACAACCTCGTCAGGATTGATGCTGCGGTTTGGTTCCTTACCGAAAATTTCCTTAACCAATTCGCCAACTTTAGGAATTCGCGTAGAACCGCCAACTAAAAGGACTTCTACAATCTCCGATTTGGAGAGCTTGGAATCTTTTATGGCTTTGATGCAAGGATCTTTGAGACGCTCTAATGTTGATTCTGCTAAAGCTTCAAATTTACTTCTGCTTATGGTTACCTGCAGGTGCTTAGGCCCTGAAGAGTCAGCTGTGATGAAAGGCAAATTAACTGTGGATTCAAGCTGATTACTTAATTCACATTTGGCTTTTTCAGCGGCTTCTATCAGCCTTTGATGGGCCATCGGGTCTTGTCTTAAATCAATGCCCTCAGTTTTTTTGAATTCATTAGCTAAGTGATTCATAATGACATCGTCAAGATCGTCACCGCCAAGATGCGTGTCACCATTGGTGCTTAAAACCTCAAAAATGTTGTCACCAATATCGAGTATCGAAATATCGAAAGTACCGCCGCCAAAATCAAAAACGGCAATCTTTTCATTTTTCTTTTTCTCAAGGCCATATGCAAGCGCCGCCGCAGTTGGCTCATTTATAATACGCTCAACCTTTAAGCCTGCGATTGTTCCAGCATCTTTAGTCGCTTGTCTCTGAGCATCGTTAAAATATGCTGGGACTGTTATGACGGCACTGTCAATCTTTTCGCCAAGATAATCTTCGGCTGTTTTTTTGAGCTCCTGAAGAGTCATAGCTGAAATTTCCGGAGGAGTATATTCTTTGCCGCGTACATCAACTTTAACCAGCTCATTGGCTCCGCCTGTGACCTTGTAAGGAACCTTAGTCTCTTCACTAGAAACCTCATTGTGACGGCGACCCATGAAACGCTTCACAGAGAATATGGTGTTGATAGGGTTGGTGACTTGTTGATGTTTGGCGATTTGGCCAACTAATCTTTCACCTTTTTCAGTGAAACCTACAACCGATGGAGTTAACCTTGAACCCGATGAATTGATCAAGACCTTCGGGGCCGAGCCTTCCATTACCGCTACCACCGAATTGGTCGTGCCTAAGTCTATTCCAATAATTTTAGCCATTTGTCTGATCCTTTCTTATATTTTTGCAACTTTTAATCGCATCGCTAAATTTTTCATATAGATATAAGCAAATGGTGTGCCAAGCTGTGATGCCTAAAATTATTTTGTTGTAATCGTTTTCTTAATCGTAAGTTATGACAATTGATATACAAAAGGAGGTCTGTGTTAGGAAATGGGTTTTTATGCCAAAATGGCAGTTAACACCGCCAAAAAAAGGCCGCAACATTTTAGTTGCGGCCTCAGAATTACGATTGTTATGTTTTTGTGACAAAATTTTATTGAAGCACAGGGGCTTTAGCTGGAGCCATTAGTGAACCTTTTGGATAAACTATTTTAGCTTCATCTCTTAGCTGCTGGATATAGCTTTGAGCAAGCTGCGATTGTTTTTGACGTTTCAATGCTTCTTTTATCTTTTCTTTGGCTTCATCAAAACTGTCTGTTTTTGCTGCATTTTTAGAATTTACCTTTATGATGTGATAGCCGAAGTTTGTTTCTACAATATCACTTACTTGGCCAGCGGCAAGGGCAAAAGCTGCTTGTTCAAATGCCGGAACCATCTGACCTTTGCCAAAATCGCCAAGATTACCGCCTCTAGCAGAAGACGGACAAGACGAATGTTCTTTGGCTAACTCAGCAAAATCTTTACCGCTTTTTACTTCCTTCAAAAGAGTGTCAATCTTTTCTCGGGCTTGTTTCTTAAATGTTTCTGTATCAACCGAATTGTCGTCAGATTTAGTGCTGATCAATATATGACTGGCGTTTACGGTTTCAGGACGCTGGAATTTTTTGGCATTTTGGTCATAGTAAGTTTTAACTTCTGCATCTGTTACATTGATTTGATTGCCCAATTCTTTTTCCATGAGCATTTCGTATTTCATTCCTTTTCTGATCTGTTCTTTGATTTGGCCAAAATCCTGACCACGATCAGCAGCCATTTGTTCCATTTTTTCTAAAGTCATGTCAGGGCCAGCCATTTTGGCCATTTCAAGCATCTGTTTGTTGAAATCTGCCTCTGAAATAGTCAAATTAGACTTGGCAATTTTGGCGTCTAATAGTTGCTCTACAATCATGGACTCAATAGTTTTTTGTCTGAATTGCTGTTTGTATTGGTCAATATATTGAGGAGGCATTTTACTTGCCATTGCTTTGAGTCTTGGAGCTAGCACCTTATCAACGTCAGCTAAAGTGATGTCTTTGCCGTTGATTGTCACCATGACTGTTTTAGGGTCCATTGGAGGTGCAGCTGGGATTGCTACTTCTGGTTTTATGGCAGCTGTCGCGTTTTTGGTATTGGCGACAGGGACCTGCTGTGATTGATCAACTTGTTTGTCGACTTGGGTTTTAGATTGTGATGCGTTCTGTGCTTTTTCGTCACAGCCAGCACCAAAAATTGTAGTTGTAATGACAGCAACTAAGCAAAACAATTGAAACTTCTTCATAACCAATCCTTTCGAAGGGCAATTAATAATGATACTACGTATCTCATTTATTTGTTTATATGGTGTTTACCAAAAAAAATATCGTAAAAAATCTTATAGCGGTATTATTCCATTTGCCAAAAGATTAGTCAAGTCTTAACTGTTTTTACTGTCGGATAAGGAGGATTGTTCTGGAAAATATTTTTTTTATAATTTTAGCCCATTTTGACGGGTTTTAGCTGGTTTTTGCCTTTTCAAGCTTTTTGGTGTTATTTTAAACAAATGAGCAGATCAGAATAAGAAAATTGACCAAATCGTAAATTGCTATATAATATAGGCATGTATAAAAAGAAAATTATAGCTGTGTATCCGGGATCTTTTGATCCGATCACGAATGGGCATTTGGATGTTATTAAACGCGGCGCAGAGCTATTTGATGAGCTTGTAATCGCTGTCGGAATAAATGCTGTTAAACGGCCTCTCTTTGCACCGCAACAAAGAATCGATATGATAGCAGAGTTGGTGGAAGATATGCCGAGGGTTAAAGTTGAAAGTTTTGACGGGTTAATGGTCGAATATGCTAAAAAAAGGCAAGCGGATGTTATCCTAAGAGGCATGAGAAGTTTGACTGACGTGCATTATGAATTTAAGCTGGCTATGACTAATAGAGCAGTTGCTGGATTGGAAACAGTTTTTGTCATGACCAGTGCTGAATTTGGTTTTACAAGCTCAACCATAATAAGAGAGGTAGCGGTCTTAGGTGGTGATGTGTCGTCACTGGTGCCGCCGAATGTCGTTGAATGTTTGAAAAATATTAAAGTCGAAAAAGAGCATATTGTTGACGAAAAACTTTAGGCCTGAGGTGATTTGGCTGAGCATGAGCAATAGCTAAAATTTGGAATTTATGCGTTTAGTTTATAAAAACAAAAAGACTGAAAAGATTTTGATTGCAGTAAACTGCTTAGCTTCGGCTATCGTGGTTAGCTGTTTTGTTCTCACCTTCGGCTTTGAAAAAATGCTGATCAATCATACCTTAAGCTATATCTTACTTGTCACTATGCTGGCTGTGTTTACTGTCGGAAAATTTGTAAGGTTGTTCAATTGCTACTCAAGGCTGGATTATTTGAAGACGCATTGGGCACAAATACCACTTTTATTGATACTGATTTTTGTTGTAGCAGGATGTGGAAGATGGTTCGCTTGCGAAAAGCCATTTGTTGTGAGATATTTTGCCATAGGCATATACAACATTGTACAGGTTTTGATTAAAATTTGTAGAGCGGTTGTGGATGCCGCCGCCAGTGGTAAAAATCCGACAAAAATATTGAGCATTAGTTTTTTGGTATTGATCTTAGCTGGAGCAGGTTTGTTAATGCTGCCGAAATCTTCAGCTCACACGCAGTCTATTGGATTTGTCGATGCGTTGTTTACCTCCACAAGTGCCACCTGCGTAACAGGGCTTATCGTTCTCGATACCGGTAAAGATTTTAGCCTAATGGGCCAAATGATTATATTGTCACTGATACAACTGGGCGGATTAGGGATAGTGTTGTTTGGTGCTATTTTGGCATTGCTATTGGGACAGGCTCTGACTTTACGTGAATCTGTAGCTATGAAGGATTTACTTAGCACCAGCACCATTAGCAGAATCGGAAACATGATCGCCTTCATATTTGTGGGGACTGTGGTGATTGAAATCTTAGGGGCATTAGCAATGTTTGGCCTTTTAGATAGAGCGTCAAATGTTGATTTGAGCCTGCATCAAAAATGGTTCTACAGTATTTTTCATTCGATAAGTGCGTTTTGTAATGCAGGTTTTAGCCTTTTTGGAAATAGTTTTATTGGGTACAAAAGAAGCTGGCAGATATATGCTGTTATTTGTCCCTTGATTATTTTGGGCGGGCTGGGATTTGGTGTTTTATATAATTTATTTATCGTTGGGTCGGATAAAATTCATAGATTTATTGAAAACCATTTCAATGACCGAAGGCATTTTCTTAGGCAAACGCCCAAACCTTTAATGCTTCAAACGAAAATAGTCTTGGTGACAACGCTGGTTTTGATTGTGGCTGGTATGGTTGCTATTTTGGTATTTGAGCATTATTCGCCAATTGAGACCAATGATAAATGTGGTCTGTTAGGGGCGATGTTCCAATCTATTACTGCTCGAACAGCTGGGTTTAATACGGTAAATATCAATCACTTGTCTGCTGCTTCAAAGACTGTGCTGATCTTGCTTATGTTTATTGGGGGTTCTCCCGGCTCGACAGCCGGCGGTATCAAAACTGTAACTGCAGCAGTGATATTGCTTACTGTGGTCGCGGCTCTTAGAAAAAGATCCGATGTTGAGGTGTTCAAGAGGTCTATCAAATTGGTGGTGATTGGAAGAGCTGTGACGGTCGTGGTTGTGTTTGCGATGGTATTGTTTTTGGCGACTTTTGCTCTGAGTGTTACGGAAAGTTCAAATCATTTTGGCTTTGATGATATTATATTTGAAGCAGCCTCAGCTCTTGGAACGGTAGGATTGTCAACTGGGATTACCGCTGCTTTGACAACAGCTGGGAAATTTATTATCATTATGATTATGTTGATTGGAAGGCTGGGCCCCTTGACTTTGCTGGCTGTTTTAACGTTTAATATCAAGCCGGCAAAATATAGCTATCCAGATGAAGCCATAATGGTCGGGTGATGAGTGGTATGGCTGACGCGAACATTTTTTAAGTTGCTGTTTTTTTTAGAATGTTTTTGTTGACTGTGATTTTTGTGTTTGATTGTGTAACATTGTAATTTTGAAATTATAATAGAAAATTGAACTGTTTTTAATCTGCTTTTTGCAGGAGATGATAATGAAACGATTCGCTGTTATTGGACTTGGAAGATTTGGACATAAGTTGGCTGTGGCACTGTCAATGAGCGGCGCAGAAGTCATTGCTATCGATAAAGACAGAACAGTTATCGAAAGTATTCGCGACCACGTCAGTTGTGCGGTAAGGCTAGACAGTACCGATGAAGATGCGATGAGATCGCAGGGAATTGACAAGGTTGATGTCGCTATTGTTGGTATAGGCCAAAGAGCGAGAGGGTTTGAATCGGCAATTTTAACAGTGGTCAACCTAAAGCAAATGAGTGTTAAGCAGATATATGCCAGAGCGGAAAATCCGATCGAAGGTGAGGTTTTTTCCAAAGTTGGAGCAACGGAGGTGATTTATCCGGAAATTGAGGCAGCTCAAAGATGGGCTTATAAATTGATCGCTCCGCATATCGGAGAAAAAATAGATTTTGCTCCCGGCTATAGCCTCGCTAGGGTCAAGGCGCCGACTAGCTTCGATGAAAAAACTGTTATGGATTTGCAGTTGCGACAAAAATATCGCGTAAATCTTGTAGCAATTAAACGAGGTGATCATGATAAGGTCAAAAAGCAGGAGAAAAAAGATTTAATCAATGTGCCTATGCCCAATACGATTATCTACGAGGGGGATATCTTGATGGTGGCTGGGTCGGATGTTGATTTGGCAAAATTACCACAAGAATAAGGGACTACATAAATCAGATGGTTGCATTTAGCCAATGTTCTTATTGCAAATTAAAACGATTAGCCTAATAGTGTTTTTGTTAATCAGATTTTTGACGATATTGCCTGAGCATGGCTAACAAATGTCTAAAATCTTCAGGAACCGGAGCTTCAAACTCTAATTGGTGCCCTGTCACTGGATGTTGAAAATCAAGTGTGTAGGCGTGCAGCATAGGACGGTTGATTACCGGAGGTTCTACTAAAGAGGATTCATTTTTCAACTGCCAAGGATAAACCAGTTTGCCATCGTACATGTCATCGCCAACAATCGGGTGTTTGATATAGGACATGTGAACGCGGATTTGATGGGTGCGGCCAGTTTTGATGTTTAGCTGTAACAGGCTGTAACCGCTGAATTCCTCCAGCACTTCATAAAATGTTATAGATGGTTTGCCTGTTTCATGTCTGACTGCATATCTTTCGCGTATTCGGGAATGGGGGCCAATCGGAGCGTTTATGCAATCGGCTGTCAATTCTGGCGTACCTTGAACAATAGCTAAGTAATTTTTTTTGGTGGTGCGATCTTGAAATTGCTGAGCGATCTTGCTTTGGGCATTATCATTTTTGGCAATCACCATGACGCCGGTTGTATTTTTGTCGAGGCGGTGGACAATGCCGGGTCGACTTTTATGCTGACCGCTAGATAAATTTTCCTTGCCGCAATGATGTAATAGTGCGTTGACCAATGTGCCGTCTCTATTACTGCGGGCAGGGTGAACTATAATGCCCGCTTGTTTGTTGATGACGATGATGTCACTGTCTTCATAGATGATGTCCAGCGGAATATCTTGAGAAATCAATTCTGGTTTTTCGATAGGAGGCAGTATAAGGTCGATTTGGTCACCGGAGTTAAGCTGAAAGCTTTGCTTGACTATATTGCCGTTAACTGTTACGTCACCGGCACGGATTATTTGCTGAATCAATGCTCGGCTATAATTACAAAAGCGACCATGTAAATATCTGTCTAATCGCCGATATTTGATCGATGTGCCGACCTTGAGGCATATTGGTTCGTTAATTGGATGATCTGAGGTTTCTATTGCTGTGGCCCGTCAATGTTAGTTTTATCCTGCGGAAGAGAGAACGCAGGAAGTTGTTCATTGTTAATGGATTGAGGTTGTATTGGAGCCGGCAAAAATGTAACGACATCTTTATAATTATCCATAATGTCCAGTCGCAGTTTAGCTTGCTTAAATGAAACTGTAGCTGAAAAAGACTCATTTTCGATTATAGAATTATATGATTTTTTGGCACTATCAAAATCGCCAAGCTCTTCTTGGCAAAGCCCAGACGAAAATATCGCCATAGCCTTGAAAGTGGCGGATTTGGCTGTATCTATTGCCTTTTGACAAATATGAATTGCCTTTTCGCATTGGTTCTTTATGGTGGCTGAATCTGGTTGCTGATTGCGGTAGTGTAATTGGCTCCTGATGGCTTCAGCTTGTTTGATAAGAGCAAAAGCAGCATTGTCACCGGTGACCTTAGAAGCGGCAATTCCTAATTCATCTGCGATTTGTAAAAGAGTTGCTGATTGATCAATCTCGTTGTTATTAGAAGCTAATTGGAATTTTACCAAAGAGAGGCTATTGGCTAGATTTGAAATTTTGGTTTTGTTCGCCAAAGATTGTGAATTCTTGTTGTATTTTAGATAGGCACTGCCGGCTACCAGTAGACAAACAATCAAAACATAGGCAATCATCTTGGTGTTTTCTTTACACCATTTTGGAAAGTCAGATATAAATTGAGCTAGCTCATTGATTTTTAATTCATGACGGTGTTCAGGTTTCATCTTTTTCTCCATCTATGTTTTAAGTGATAGCCAACAAAAGCCATTTAACATTTCAGCGTCCAAAAGCCGAAAACAATAACATTGGCTATGTGTTTTACAGCATAATAAAAAAACAGACTGTCATTGTACAGATACGAGCTAGCTATTCTAGCAAAAACTGTTTTAACTTGCAATAAAACTATTGCCGAGCTAAAATTGATTTTCCTGCAATGAAAAAATATATCAGAAAGGACTTAAGATTGTGCAAAAAGCTGTAAAAAACCATAAATCCGGTAAATTTGGCAGAAATATTATATTTTTAATTATATTTTTGGGGCTTATTGCTGTTGTTGCCGGCAACTGTTTGGCGGAGCCATTGGACAAAAAAAAGTATATAACGATAGACGAAATCAAGCCGGGCATGAAGGGTTATTGCTTGACTTGTTATGAAGGTACTAAAATTGAGAAATTTGAGATAAAGGTACTCGATGTCGTGAAAAATTTTCAGCCGGGCAGAAGTGCTATCATGATCATGGGAACAGATAAACGCTTTATCCATACTGGGCCGGTCGCAGGTTGCAGCGGCTCGCCGGTTTATATCAATAAAAGATTAGCTGGAGCGATGGCGTTTGGCTGGACCTTTAGCAAGGATCCGCTGTATGGCGTGACGCCGATTGCAGAAATGCTTGAGGTCAAATCGGGAAAATCTCAAAACGCCAATCAAGTAAGTGGCCAAAGAGGATTTAGCTATAATTTTGATTTTTCCAAACCTTTATCATTTTCGGCGATAACAAATCAAATGAAAACATCGCTAACAAATATGGCAAAAGCAAATGATAATCGCTTGCTTTGTCCGCTATCTGTTGGTGGATTAGGGCAGATGGCTTTTAGTGAACTAGATGAGGCTCTCGGTGGGCTTGGCTTTATGGCTGTCGCCGGTGCTGAAATTGGTTCTGGCTCTGGCAGTGCATCGGAAAAAATGCTTTTTCCAGAAGATTTAAAAATAAAACTTGAGCCCGGTTCTTCTGTGGCTGTACCGCTGGTCGATGGGGATATTACAATGGCAGCTGTCGGAACGGTGACAGAGGTTGTTGGAAATAAAATATACGGTTTTGGACATAGCTTTTTGGGTTATGGAGACGTTGATTTTCCTATGGCGACAGCTAGAGTTCATACGGTAGTTTCCAGTGTCGCAAGATCATTTAAGTTTGCTTCGCCGGTGAAAACGGTTGGGGCGTTAAAAGCTGATGAGTCGGTGGCCATTTACGGAGTTGTCGGTGAAAAAGCGAAAATGATACCGATGAAAATATCGATAGACCGTTATAATGATGACCCTAGAGTATATCGTTGTCGATTAACAGTAAATCAGATTTATGCACCTGTTTTACTGAGGAGCTGTATTTATGGTGCGGCTTTTAAGTCAGGTGTTTTGCCGCCAAATTGTACGGTTAAATATAAAGCTAAAATTATTACCAAATCAAAGGATGTGATAGAATTTGACAATGTTGGAAACCAATTCGGTTTACTTGATTTTGCTTTGGATATGGGTGACATTGTAGCTGTTTTGTTGAATAATCCTTTTTACGATTTTCAAATTGATTACATATTCATTAAAGTTGAAATGGCCGACCAGCAGACAACAGCTAACCTTACCGCAATCGAATTAGACAAAACAAAATTGCAACCGGGGGCTATACTTCAAGCTACGCTGAGTTTGGATACGTTTGGTCAGGGCAGAAAAAAATATACCTGTCAAATAAAAATACCTGAAAATTTAACTCCGGGTAAATATCAACTGAATGTTTTTGATGCTTATGAATATGAAGATTTTGTGATGAAGAATGCTCCATATAAATTTATGACCGAAGATAAGCAAACACTTGTTACGGCGATTGGCAACTTGGTGGATATAAAGAAAAATGCTCTCTATTTAGTTTTGCCGCTGACATCGAAGGGCTTAGCGATAGGAAGCAGTGTTTTACCAGATTTGCCGACCAATAAAGCGTTTCTGTTTGCTGATGGCAAAAGAGCGATGGGGATTGTGCCTTGTGCTAAGTGGCAAGAGACAATTGTTGTCACCGATAGCATTGTCATAGGGACACAAAAAATATTTATTGAGATCAAGAAGTAAAAAGTGAATACCAAGATTTTAATATTACTTGAACTTAAAAAACTTTGAAAATAGGAGTTATTATGATTGGTAAATGTATTCGTCGAAAGATTTGTTCTGCTGTTATTTTAAGCTTGTTTCTGGGATCTTCGGCTTTGGCTGTAAATTCAAAAACAATCAAACATAGCAGTCGTGAGGATTTTGAAAAGGGTAAAACTATAAACACTGTCATAGATTCTAAGGGGACAATTTCTTTAGCTCAGGCGGCGGAATTATTGTATACAGCAGAAGAGGATCTTTGGTCAATAAATTGTATCACTTCAGCCAATGGCAAGCTTTATTTCGGAAGCAGTCCAAATGGCAAGATTTACGAATATAGTATGGGGCAAATTGTTGAGGTATATTCTTCTGCTAAAAAACCAGATCCAAACGCCGCCAATAGTGACCAAACTAAACAGGTTACTGATGCTGATATTACCTCTGATGCGGCTCAACAAAAAGAGCCTAAGAAAAAAAACAATGCCACCATTATTACTAATGAGCATATATTCGCGATGGGTACTGATTTGTCGGGGAGATTGTTGGCTGCTATCAGTGGGCCAAAAGCTAGATTATGTCGATTCGATTCGGATAAGTTTGAAACAATTTATCAAGAGGATGCCAATGGGGTGACATATATTTTTGATATTGCTTTAGATGCCGATGGGAATATTTATCTTGCGACCGGGCCCAAAGGAAAAATCATAAAACTTGTCAACGATGGCGAAAAAGCTGAGGTGTTTTTTGATTCTAAAGATGATAATATCTTAACGATAGCGATAAAAGATGGAATCCTTTATGCCGGTAGTGATGGGCGAGGACTTATATATAAAATTTCTTTGCAAGATGCTTCGGCATCAGTTCTTTATGATAGCGACCAAGATGAAATTACGGATATCGTGATTGCAGATGACAATGTACTGTATGTCACGGCAACGTCTGCAAAACTCGTGGCGGAGCAGAATAAGTTTGTAGCTGAATTGGCGAATCCGACCGGCCGGCCAGCCGATGGTGACAATAAGGCTAAAAAATCAGATATCAATATCCCTAATATAGCTGATGAAAAAGAAGAAAAAACTAAAGGTGATAAAGATGAAGATGCCAAGAAACCATCCACTACGCCATCTGTAAGCTATCTTTTCAAAATAGACCAAAACGGTTTTGTTACAGGATTGTTGCAGGAAAAAGCCATCTTTTTTGCAGCTTGTCCAAGTAGTGATAATGGCTTGTTTATAGCGACTGGAAATGATGGCAAACTCTTAAAAGCTGACCTCGAAAACGAAAAGTATAAAGTTGCCTACAAAGACAATGAAATTTCGCAGATTACAGCTCTTTTTGCAGTTGGTGACGATCTTTATGTTGGCAGTGCTAATCCGGCAAAATTGATAAAGCTTAGCAGCAGCTATGCCGCGACAGGCATTTATAAATCGAATTTGATTGATGCAGCTCAACCGGCGAGATGGGGCAAATTGCAAATCGAAGCTGATGTCCCTGATAAGTGCAAGATTTCCGTTAGCTGCAGAAGCGGTAATGTTGATGATATTAATGATGTGACTTTCTCTGATTGGACATTGCCGGTTAAAATCGAAAAGCCGGTACAGCTTTTGTGTCCCGTTGGAAGATATTGTCAGTATAAATTGATTTTAAATAGTCAGACTGTGACAGTTACACCAGTTGTTAAAGGTGTAGTTGTGGCTAGCACGGTTGATAATCTGCCGCCGAAAATCGAATCGATAAATGTCAAACGGATTGATGATGGATTGTTCGAGATAAAATATGAGGCGAAAGACGGCAATGATGACAAATTGCAATATGAAATTGATATCAAAAATATCAGATGGAATAAATGGATTACTATCAAAGACAAAATCGATAAAGATGAATACAAATTTGACGGCAAAACGGTCGAAGATGGAAGATATGAAATTCGCGTCTCAGCAAGCGATGAAAATAGCAATACATCTTTGACAAAACTCACCGCTAGCAGAATAAGTGATCAGGTTATTATTGATAACACTCGCTGCGAAATTACCAACGACTTTATCGATATCTCAAATGATGGATTTAATTTAACGTTCACCGTTACCGATAAGCTTAGCATTATAGATAAAGTGGAATATGTCGTCGATAGCTGTGACAAATGGAATGGCCTGCTGCCGGAAGATAAGGTTTATGATACAACGACTGAAGAGTTTTATCTGACGAAAGGGAAATTGAAAGCGGGTTCGCATATTGTGACGATCAGGGCGTTTGATTGCAGTAAAAATGCTATCTATAAAACATATCACTTTGATGTGGTAGGGCAATAATTTTGCGATCTATAGAATTTGATATTATTGCAGGGGAAGTAGAAAAAATGTGCGTAGAAGCTGCGCATGTTTTGCCGCAAGATGTTAAGGACGCGTTGATTTATGCTGCAAAAAAGGAGCGTTCTAAAACGGCTGCGGGCATATTGGACAAGCTAATCGAAAATGCTGAAATTGCCGAAAAAGATAAAATTCCGCTATGTCAAGATACTGGCCTTGCTATTGTTTTTGTTAAACAGGGCGTCGATACTGTTATCAAAAATGGCACCGGTGGCATTTGTTTGATGTCTGATGCCGTTAATGCCGGCGTAGCCAGTGGATACGAAAAGGGATATCTGCGAAAAAGTGTTGTTGCCGATCCATTAAATGGCAGGGAAAATACTGGAACCAATACGCCGGCGATTATGTATCATGAAATAGTGGCAGGTGACAAGATTGAGCTGTCTGTTATGCTGAAAGGCGGAGGCTGCGAAAACAAAAGCCAGTTCAAAATGTTTAATCCGACAGCCGACAGAAATGAGATTATCCATTGGATTGTTGATGTGGTTAAACAGGCTGGCGCCAATGCCTGTCCACCTTTTATTGTTGGTGTTGGTATTGGCGGAAACTTTGAGCAAAGTTGCCTGCTTAGTAAAAAGGCATTGATGCGGAAGCTTGATAGTAAAAACAATGATGAATATTACCAGAAAATGGAAGCTGATTTGGTTCGTGAAATCAATGGCTTGGATATAGGTCCGCAGGGATTTGGCGGGTCAGTTACAGCACTGGCCTGTTTAATAAAAACGATGCCTTGTCATATTGCCTCGTTACCTGTGGCTGTGAATATTGAATGTCACTCGCATCGACATTGCAGTGTGATGATTTGATTGTAGCTATAAAAAAAGGACTTGCTGAGATAACAAGCCCTTTGTGAAATAACTATAGTTTTTTATCTTTGAAACATCATACTATTCGAATTCGATTAGTAGTTCTGGGTTTCTTGTGTTTGACGAACCTCCGTCTTGAGAATCGGCAACACGTTTACCAGTACCGCCGTCAGCATCGCGAATTATTATTGCTAGACTATTGCCGCTTTGCCAACCGGGTCGGTCAACTATTTCTTGAATGAGAGATGCAATGTTTGGAGTTCTTTGCCGATCCCACCGACGAGCTAAATAGTTCCAGCTATCTATGTTCCATGAAACCGATGCGCTGGTAGTAGGTCTATTACTAATGCTGAAATTGGTAGTTGTGAAAGTGGACGCATTATCTGAATCTTGCCCTCTCAGTGATACACTACAGGGGCTGCCACCGCCGGTTTCATCACAGGTGAACTGAATGTAAGCTTTTGTGATTGTGGAACCTTGTGGAATTGAAACGTTTATGAATCGCAAGCCAACTGTTTGTGGATCGCCATCTTCTGTTAGCTCAATGTCACTACTGGTGTAGTTGACGTTACCATTTTGAGCTTGCTCAGCATCATCAGAGCTTGTTGTGACCTTAATAACGATTTGCTGCGGCACAGTCTCCATCCAGAGATTAGCTAATATATCATAGTCGAACATGTCGACAGCTTGACTCCAATCAAAGTCAGCACCATTACAGTAATTATTAGCTGAATTGCAATCTTTCTCCAGCCATTCGTTCAAAAGCAGATCTAGGTCCAAATAGTTGGCGATAGAGTTGGAGTCAAGGTCAGGTTGTATAATAACGTTGCTATATTCGCCTGTGAAATCGTTGCGCTCGTACCAAGACATTTTGTAACTGGTGTCGTCTAAAACTTCGACCAGTACATAGCCGTATTGAGCGACATGCTGAACCTGAGTGACATTCATCGAGCCATTATTGCCGGTATATGGAGGTGACCAATAGCGAAGAGGAGCGCCGGCTGTACCGACTATATATTGATGAACATTGTTGGCTTGGTTAGCATCGCCATCGTCAACTGCTGCATGATCATAAAAATGGTCATGGCCGCAAGCATAAACTTTGCACCCAGCGTCACGAAGACTGAACCAAAAAGTGTTACGATCGGTAGGATAATCATCAAGGCAATCTGAATGTTGAACAGCAAAAGCTGGTTCGTGGCCGAATACAAAAATATGCGGGTTTGTATTGGCAGCAAATTGGTTATTTAACCAAGTTTGATTGACTCTGTGGAGGTTTACATATTGATCAAGGCCAACAAAGAATACATTTTTATGTGCCACTGAATAAGTTAAGTTTACTTCTCCAGCTGGGCCATTGGAAGGCAGGGCATAAGAACCGCTGAAAACATTATGCCAAGCAGCAAGTGGTCCCGTCTCATGATTGCCTCTAACTGGGTATACGCCAATACCGGCATCGTATAGAGGCTGCATGGTGTCTATCCAAGTGTTAAGTTGGCTCTCGAGAACAGATTGTGTACTGCTGCCATTTACTAAATCGCCGGGGAACAGAATAAATTCGGCATTTTGATCTATTGTCTCTTGCACAATCTCAGCCAAAATATCTGTATGGACGCCATTATTAAAGCCGCGACTGTCACCTGTAATGATGAAGTTCCATTTTTCAGCGGAAGCTGAAACGGTAAAGCTTGATATGATTAAAATAATACATACAAAAACAATACCGCGTGTTTTTTCTGATTCATCTTTTGACCTCCTTGAAGTACATAAAATAGCACTAATTCGCACTCTAAATTAGACCGAAAACAGTCTTAATTGTCAAGGCTAATCCAGCAGTTTAGGTTGTTTATCGACAAATTTCATTGGTGAATTTCGTATTTTGTTCTATTTTGCGACTAAACTTGTGGTGTTGCCCCGATTTTTAGTGAATCCATGTTTGTGCGTGGCGTGAGTGTTTTAGTTGAAAAATAAAAAGCTCCCGTGGTAACAGGAGCTTTCTCAGGAACTTTTGCTGTATATCAAAAGCCCCAAATGGGCGATACAGGACTTGAACCTGTGACCCTCTGCTTGTAAGGCAGATGCTCTAGCCAACTGAGCTAATCGCCCGCTAGAGATTTGAAAGCCGGTAGTTTACAGGTTTTTGGCTTTGACGTCAACACTTTTTGACTATTTTCGATATATTGTAAAACTCACTGGATTTTTCTTGGCTTAATTGTCTTTTTGAGTAAAATTTGGCTTGTGGCTTGCCCGGGGACGTGGTGTAACGGGAGCACACTGCGGTCGCATCGCAGGAATGAGGGTTCGATTCCCTCCGTCTCCATTTGACGTTTCTCTAAGCATTCCCCTAACTCAATAAAGGCACAATTGCCGATAACCGATATACATGCATATTGTTTAATAAGGGTGATAGTCAATGAATATGAAAAAAAACAGCAAAATCTGGATAGGGCCAGCCTGTTTGTTTTTGACTTTAGCTGCGATATTGATTGTCGTGTATTTTAAGGCGGCAGCTGTTGTGCCGAATACTCAATACAAAATAGGAGTTGCCGAATTAGCGTTGGCACTGGCGGTTTATTCGATGTTTCTGGTGTCATGGTATATAGTAATGATTGAGTATGAGCATGTTATGCATGTGCATCTCAAAAGACGCATAAGGGGCTATTGGCGATTTTTTTTAAGCGTTTATGTTGTTAGTATTTTGATGGTGGCTGTCAAGGTAGCAGGAGATTATCTGCCGGTATTTTAAGATTATCTGGAGATCCATAATGGTTGAGCGAACAATTAGAATGTCAATGAGATTTACCATTACCTTCATGTCTTTTGCGTTGGCAAATTCGGTCATGATGTTGATACTCCGGTTTATGGCCTCAAAAGGCGTGATATTTGAGATTGACAGATCTGTACTTTTAATTGTGGTGAAATTGGCCGCTGTGCCTGCTGGTGTTATTTTAGGGCTTGTGTTTATGGATGAATGGGCGTTCCATTTTAGCCATCATTTGTTTGGACGAATGGCCATTTCTATTTTGATAGCTCTTTTATGCAGTATTGTGGGGGCGTGGTTTTTGTTGGACAAATCGCCGAAAATAGCTAATTATTTTGCTCTATGTGTTATATTGCTGGCAATAGCAGAGTTCAACGCTTTTCCAGCAAAAGAAGACGATGAGAGTTGATTAACCATCGTTTAGAATAGACAATGTATCTGATAACATCGCTAGAGCCCAATTTATGATTGTTTTTTGCGGCTTGAATCTGAAAATCTTCTAAATTCTCTAAAAACCATTTTCAATATCCCACTTTTTGAGTAAAATACTGGTTTCGCTAATTTTTGGAACCGAAATTATGGCTACTGACAAGGTGATAGTATTTGATACGACATTGCGAGATGGCGAGCAAGCGGCAGGTACGCGTTTGGGTGCTAGAGAGAAGCTCGAGATTGCCCGTCAATTAGCTAAACTAAATGTTGATATTATCGAGGCGGGTTTTCCAGCTTCATCGCCAGAAGATTTTCGGGCGGTTGAACTTATCTGTAGCGAAATAAAAACGGTTACGATTTGTGGATTGACGCGTGCTCGCAAAGAAGATATTGATATTTGCGGTAAGGCAATAGCTAAAGCCAAAAAATCGAGAATTCATACAGGCATCGGTGTCTCGGATGTGCATATTAAAGGTAAGTTTGGTAGTGCTAAATATGGCAAGACGATAGGCCAAAAGAAAGCCAATATTATCAAGATGGCGGTTAAGGCTGTTAAAGCGGCTCGCAATTATACCGATGATGTTGAATTTTACGCTGAGGATTCTGGGCGTGCAAACCGAGAGTTTTTGTACGAAATTCTCGAGGCAGTCATCGTCGCAGGCGCTACAACCTTGAATATTCCTGATACGACTGGCTATGCAGTACCGGCACAATTCGGCAAACTCATAGCCGACATAAAAAATAATGTATCCAACATAGATAAAGTGATTATTGCGGTACATTGCCATGATGACTTGGGAATGGCGGTGGCGAATTCGTTGGCTGGATTGGCCAATGGTGCTCGGCAAATCGAGGGGACAATCAATGGAATTGGTGAGCGGGCAGGTAATGCGGCGATTGAAGAAGTCATAATGGCGATTAAGACGCGACAGGATTTCTTTGGGCTTGCTACTAAGATTCGCACGGAAGAATTTTACCGAACGAGTAGGATGGTTTCGGATATGCTTGGTATGCCCGTGTCTGTCAATAAGGCGATTGTTGGTGATAACGCATTTGCTCATAGCTCGGGAATTCATGTTGATGGAGTACTCAAAAAACGCGAGACCTATGAAATAATGCGGCCTGAAGATGTTGGTTCGCCTGAGAGTAAGGTTGTGTTGACTGCTCGAACCGGCAGGCATGGCCTAAAGCATAGGCTCGAAGAACTTGGTCACAAGCTGAACAAAAAAGAATTGGACAAAACGTATCAGAGATTTTTGGATATTGCAGATAAAAAGCATGAGGTTTTCGATGAGGATCTTATGGCGATTGTAAGCGATGAGATTCATGTAATAGAAAATACCTATAAATTGTTGTATTTGCATGTGGCCAGTGGTACAGGGACTCTTCCGACAGCTGCTGTGAAAATTGAAACTGATGGTGAAATCCGTCAGGCTGCCGCCTGTGGAGATGGGCCGGTTGACGCGGCTTATGAAGCGATTCGTTTGGCAACTGGACTATCGCCGAAAGTAGAAAGGTATTCTATTCGCGCTGTCACTGGGGGCAAAGAAGCTCTTGGCGAAGCAATGGTGACAATTTTAGATGGCGGTAAGATTTTTGTTGGCAGAGCTGTCTCCACAGATATTATCGAAGCTAGTGCTAAGGCATATGTGGATGCAATAAATCGCGCCGAAGCAGAGAAAAAGTAGTGGAGATTTTTAAAATAGACAACAAATAGGAAATTATTATGTCAATGACAATAACTGAAAAAATACTGGCAAAAGCAGCTGGCAAAAGCTCTGTCAAACCCGGCGATTTAATTGATGCAGCCATTGATGTTATCATGTGTCACGATGTCACTACACCTGCTGCGATTTCGATGTTAGCAGAAAAGGGTGTCGATACAGTTTTTGATCCCGATAAAATCGTGGTGACACCTGACCATTTTCAACCGGCTAAAGATATTAAAAGTGCTGAATTGCATAAACGATTGGACCGTTGGGCTAGAAAAAATAAGATCAAAAATTATTACAAAATCGGTAAAGCCGGTGTCTGTCATGCAATTTTGCCGGAGCAAGGTCATATAAGGCCGGGCGAAGTGATAATTGGCGGCGATTCTCATACCTGTACTTATGGTGCGTTCGGTGCTTTTGGTACCGGCGTTGGCTCAACCGATTTGGCTGCTGCCATAGCGACTGGCCAACTGTGGTTTAAGGTGCCGGAATCAATAAAGCTTGTTCTCAATGGCTCGCTAGGTAAGGGCGTGTATAGCAAGGATATCATCTTGGCTGTGATAGCCAGAATTGGTACTGACGGCGCGTTGTATCGGGCGATGGAATTTGTCGGTGACACGATAGGTACTCTGTCAATGGAAGCTAGAATGACTATTACCAATATGGCTATCGAAGCTGGCGGCAAAAACGGCATCATAGCTTTTGACGATATAACAAAAGAATATCTTGCCGGCAGAACAGAAGATGACTATCAGGTTTTTGAATCTGACGAAGATGCTGAATATGTGGCTGTCGAAGAGTTTGATTGTGCGAGTTTGGAGCCTATGGTGGCGTTGCCTCATTTGCCAAGTGGTGGTGTGGCTATCGCAGATTGTGCCGGCAAAGAAATGGATCAAGCTTATATTGGAAGCTGCACAAATGGCAGGATTGAAGACTTGAGGATTGCGGCTTCTATTTTGAAAGGCAAAGAGGTTGCGATCAGAACCTTGATAGTGCCTGCGACACCGGTCATTTGGAAGATGGCAAAAGATGAAGGCTTGTTCGATGTGTTTTATGATGCCGGTTGTGTTATTGCAGCTCCGACTTGCGGGGCATGTCTCGGCGGTTTTATGGGCATTTTGGCTTCTGGTGAAAAATGCATTAGCACG
>CBDUWP010000016.1:0-20348 GCA_965370955.1 uncultured bacterium
GTCAGATTGGCTTCAATATTGAATTTGGCCAGCTCATTAGTAAAAAAATCCTTAGCTAAGCTTATGTTGTTGCGGCAGTGGTTACTGATTCGGTATTTTCTTCTTTAAGTTCTGTAAGCAATGCTTCAACATTGAGAATGGCTACTAATTGGTTGTCGGTTTTTAGTATCCCGCTAAAAAATTTGCCGCGAACGCCATTGACATTGGCAGGAGGTTGACAGATTTGTTGCTCCTTAATAGAAACAACATCACCAATATTGTCGATCAAAAAGCCTATCGATTCTCCGCTTTTGGAATTCACTATGATGTTGCGACTTTCATCTTTGACCTGACTTTTGCCGAGTCCGAGTCGTTTCCTCAAATCAATAATAGTTACTATTTGGCCGCGCAGAGACAAAATGCCTAAAACAAAATCCATTGATTGGGGAACCATAGTCCAATCTTTGATTTTGTTTATTTCTTGGATTCGAAGAATATCGATTCCATACATAGCATCGCCAATAGAAAATGTTACTAATTGATTGATTTCTTGGCCTAATTGATTTTCATTTTCAGCTATTTGTTCCATTTTTATTTCCCATCAAAAAACATGTTCTACAATTTTTTGTTGCCGGATTAATTTTTTGGCACAAAATTGTGAATACATTTTATCAATTTTTCCTTATCGAGTTTAACTTGATATTCTGTAACGCCAGCTTCTTTTCCAGATCGGATATTTTTTTCGTCTGCTAAAGTTGTCAATGCCACAATTGGTATATTAGAATATCTAGGATCAGAAGTTATTCTCTTGGCTAGTCCCAAACCGCCCAATACAGGCATTTCAATGTCAGTTAAAATCATAGAAATTTCATCTGAATGTGTCTGCAATAATTCCCAAGCTTGTTCACCATCTTCGGCGTCTAGAACCTTATAGCCATCGGATTCAAGGAAAGACTTTACTTGTTGGCGAAAAAATTGAGAATCTTCAGCGTAGAGAATGGTTAATGGTTTTGCTTGTTGATCATAAAAATCTGCGATATCAGCTTGAGCAGCCGGCAGATCTAAACTATCTGAGGATTTAGCTAAATCGAGATTTTGCTCGATGAACCAAGCTGGATTGATGGTTCTGATCATTTCATCAACATTGATAATCAAGACAGTGTCTTCATCAATTATAACAGAACCGGCAATGCCTGTTTGCTTTAATGTATCTCTGTCAAACTCCACTGATATTTGAGCTGTATCAACAGGTGATGTTGCCAGTAAGCCAACTTCTTGGCCCTTGATGTTAAAAACAATTACCAATAACGAATCAACATTGGCAATAGGTTTGACGTTGGAGGCTTCATCTATTGAGTGAACTTCCAAGAGTCCACCGCGATATTTAATGACGCGTTTGCCGCCGACCTCTTCGATGTCAGAAGACTTGACTTTTTCGATTCTTTCAACAAGATCAACAGGTACCGCAAAATTCTCATTTTCACCACTGCCAAACGTAAGCAGAGATATCATATTAGCGCTGTGAGCTTGTTCTTCATCTTCTTTTTTAGCTGCTTGGTCTGTATCATTTTGGATTGTCAAGTTTGCCATTTTAGCAATATTGGCTACCTCCAAAATCAACGCGACCTGTCCATTACCGAGTATAGTTGCTCCTGCATAGGCCTTACATTTTTTCAATTGTTTGCCGAGCGGCTTAACAACTATCTCTTCTGAATCGTGAGATTTGTCAACCACCAAGCCATACTTAAATAAGCCGGCTGAAACCACAACGATGTTCAATTCGCCTGTTTCGGTGGTTAAATCTTCTAGATTGGTTTGTGTTTGCTGTGTGTCTGTGGTTTCGCTATTTTGTAATACTTGTTTTAATCCCAAGATAGGCAGCAATTCTTCGCGAAGCCTGACAACGATAGCGTTTCCGACATATTCTATTTTTTCGTCAACTTTATCATGAGGTATGCGTAATAGTTCCATCACGTTCACCAAAGGTATGGCGTAATTTTGTTTGTTGGATGAAATCATTAAGCTTGGAACGATCGCCAGTGTAAGCGGCAATTTAATGTGTATGGTGGTTCCCTGTCCAACTTCAGATATTATATCAATTTGGCCGCCAAGTTTGCTTAAATTGCTCTTGACGACATCCATACCGACGCCTCGACCTGAAACGTCTGTAACTTTTTCTGCCATTGAAAAACCGGGCATCAGAATCAATGCCGTTTTTTCTTTTTGGCTCATCGCAGCAGCTTCAGCTTCTGTGATTAAGCCTTTTGATATCGCTGATTCAGCTAATTTGTCTGCATCTATGCCTTTTCCGTCATCGATAATTTCTATATTGACCTGACCTGACTGCTGATAGGCGTTTAACTGAATAGTTCCAGTTTCACTTTTGCCAGCGTTTGCGCGAACGTCAGGATCTTCAATGCCATGATCAGCTGAATTTCTAACTAAATGTGTTAGAGGATCAGCTAAAGCTTCAACGATGGTTTTATCTACCTCAACGTCTTTTCCGGAGATCGACAGATCAATGTTTTTGCCGAGATTTTTGGCAAGGTCTCTTACCACTCTTGGGAATTTGTTGAACACATTACCGATAGGCTGCATTCTTGTGAGCATTATGGCTTCTTGTAACTCTGAGGTGACAAGGTTTATTCTTTGTGTAGCTGCTTCAATAGAGCCTTGATCTTTAGATGCTTCAGCTTGGATCAATTGATTTCTGCTAAGGACTAATTCGCCGGCCAATGTCATCAACGAATCCAGCAAAGATACATTGACTCGCAGCGATTGGTTTGCATGAGCTGTCTGAGATTGTTTTTGTTTAGATGTTTTTGTCGCTGATGGTTCCGCTGCTGCTGGTGCTGATTCGGCTGGAGTTTTGTCAATTGTTTTTGGGCTTGGACTATCAACAGCTGGTGTGTTGTTTTCTTCTGGTGTTTCTTGAGCTGGCTGGTCTTGTTCTGGTATTGTGTTGACCTGATTGTCGGCAGGAATCTCGTTTGGTGCAGTTGCAGCAACAGGCGGAGTCAGTATTTCGTGACCACCATTGTTTGTAGCTTGTATCACTAAATCATCGTCTAGCAGATGGATTTTGTTGGCATCGATATCAAACATATCAATTGCTTCTGGCACATTCATGCCAGTCGAGAACAAAACTCTAAATGGCAGTTGGTTAGTAAATTCTTGGCTATCTAAGGTTCCAACAGCTGTAATGTCGATTTTACAATCAATGATGTTTCCACTGGCCTCAAGTTTTTTGATTAAATCAAGAGGCGAAATGTTTTTACGTTGTACATCATGAATCAAATCATAATCAACTAAATACAGAGAGGCGTTACGTTTTTTGGCTTGAGCAATATCAAATTCAGAAACAATAAAAACCGTTTCGCCATTTGGATGGGTAACTTCAACAGTTTGATGCAGCTGAGGTTTTTCCTCTTCTGGAAGGCCAGCTGAGGTTATGCCGTTTAATGCGACAACATAATCTGTAATATCAACTTCATTGCTTGTATCGACATTATCCAATAGATCTCTGAGTTTATCAAAGGCCATTAGAAGTATGTTGACATTTTCTGAGTCTGGCACTATTTCTTTGTCTCTGATTAAGCCTAGAACATTTTCTGCTTTGTGAGCCAGTTCTTTCATAACGTTTAAGCCCAAAAATCCGGCACTACCTTTTACGCTATGTGCCGCGCGAAAAATTTTATTGACTAGTTCATCGTCAATAGAAGCGCCAGCTTCTTCAATCAAAAGCAAATCATTTTCAATATCTGCCAAATGTTCTAGTGACTCTTCTACAAATGACTGCATTAGTTCATCATCAAATGATTCCATTTTCAGGACTCCTTATTTGAAGCTGTTACCTCAAAATGCTGATCAAGTCGCATCGTTTTAAAAAGACTATGTATATTTTTTGAACAATTTTGGACCACCAATTTAGCGCCAGTTTTGTTGAGCGTATTATAGGCTGCAATGAAAACCCCCAAGCCTACTGAATCAATCATTTCTACGCCGTCTAAATCAATAATTAAAGTTTCTATGTCGCCATGAATTTTAGCGAAAAGATCCTGTTTGAATTGATCTGTCATTGATGCCACAATATCGCTACCTGGTTCAATTGATACTGTAGTTTGTTGTTGAGTACTGGCTACTTCGCTCATAATAATATCCTCACACACAATTAAGTTTTTTGAAAAGGGTGATTTCATTACCCTCTTCGTTATATTCTATATCAGACGAATAGACTTTGAATATCTCTAAGCCTCTGCCAGAAATCTCTAGCTGATTTAAATTGGCTTGCTCAAACATTTTGCGCCAATTGAAACCATTGCCTTGATCTTTTACAGTCAATGTCGCCTGATCCCCGCCCACATCTAGTTGACAATCAATTTTTTTTCTACAATCCATATTACTTCCATGCTTTACAGCATTAATCATGGCTTCTCTTGCTAGAAGTTCCATTTCAAATATTAAATTACTTAACCCTGCTTCGTCTAAAAAGACACGTATCTTTAGACAGGTTTTGTCAATATTCTCCAAAGAAGCCCCAAAGCAAACTTTGAAGGATCTCCCACATTTTGTTGCCCCCATAATAATTCTCCCCAAGTTTTGTTTTATACCTCTACCCCTAATAATACAATATCATCTTCCAGCATCGCCGAGCCGGATAGTATATGGCAGTATATGTTGTCTACTGCATTTTTTATTGGCAGTGAAGAATATTTCTGGCAAGCCTCTGCCAATTCTTCTAAACCCTTTTCTCTTGGTTTTTGATTATTGCCGAACCCCTCTATCAATCCATCGCTATACAGATAAAATTTGTCATTTGGTGCAACATTGATTTCCACGCTTTGAAAGAAAACCTTATCAAATGCCCCCAGAACATCGCCTGTTGCTTCGAGAAGTTGCGGCGAACCATCGTGTGGTACATAAATAACAGGAGGATGGCCGGCACTGACAAATTGCAATTTGGATTTTTGACGATTTAATTTTACATAACAGGCAGTTAAATGTCTGCCATCCGATAACATATTCGTAATAACATTATTAACGTTTGTTAATACGTCAGCTGGTGAATAAACAGGACTGGCATATTGATTCAAAAGAGCTTTGATAGCTGGAGTCACAAAAGATGCTCCAACATCATGACCGCTTATGTCCGCGACAAAATAGCCGAAAATGTCTTTGCCAATTGACAGTATATCGTAAAAATCTCCGCCGGCTTCATGTACAGGCGAGTAAGTGACTGCAAATTTTGCATCAGGAATATCTTGCGGCGAAACAAGCATTGCTTGCTGAGCGTTGTAGATTTGCCTATATTTTTCAGCTTGTGCGGCAGCAGCGATTTTAGCGGCTATTGCTAACTTGAGATGCAGTTTGGTGCGAGCTAGAATCTCAATTTGTTGCGATGGCTTGGTTATATAGTCTACCACTCCTCTGTTAAAAGCGGACACTTTACTGTTAGCATCGTCTATAATCGATAAAAAGATGACTGGTATATCTGCTGTTTGAGGGGCTTGATGTATTTGTTCACAGATGGCCAAACCTTGCTCATTATTGTCGGTAACATCGATGAGAATTAGATTTGGCAGTTCAATTTTGGTTATGTCCAGAGCCTGCGAAATCTGTTGAGCAGATACAGTTTTATATCCCTCGATGGCATAAGTGTCTTCCAATGTACGTGTATTAGTTCTATCATCGCTTATGATGAGAATTTTTGGCGTTGTTTGGCTTGCTGTCAGCACAGATTTTATACTTTCTTATCAGTCAACAGATAAATGGAACAGTTGCTTCACGACGCCCTGATATCGACAATTTGCGTAGACGAAATAACCAAAATTATCCAAATTTTGGTTTAGGTGTATTAAGTTGTTTAAGATGTTCGCTGAAATAGCCGAGACAATCCTTGCGGTTAGTTCCAGAGAGCTGTTGGCTAGCTGGCGGGGGTTTCGTGTTTTAGTGAACAAAAGAATTTCTGTTCTCATGAAATTGGAATTGGTTTAGTTTATTAACAATAATTGAAAAAAAGGACATGACTATGGCAAAGTCGCTAATGATTGTAGATGATTCTGCAACAATGAGAAAAATCATTATGAGGACCATGCGAGCATCTGGTATGGAGTTTGACGATATTCAAGAGGCAGCTAATGGCAAAGAAGCTGTAGAAAAACTTTCCGCAGCTCCTGTCGATGTCGTTCTCTGTGATATCAATATGCCGGAAATGAGTGGGCCTGAAACCGTTAAAGAAATCCGTAAAATGGCTAGCTGTGATAATACCAAAATAGTTATGGTATCAACGGAAAGCGCACAAGAGCTTATCGATCAAATGATGGCTGATGGAGCAAATGGTTATATAACCAAACCGTTTACACCTGACAGGTTCAAAGAAATACTTACGCCTTTGATCAGTTAGAAAATCAGTCGATTAAGCGTATATTTTATTGAGGGGAAAAATAATGGCTATTGAAATCGCTTCAGTTAAAGACCAAATGGTTGATGCTATCAAAGAAGTTTTTGAAACTATGATTTTCATGGACGTCAAAGAATGTTCATGTGTGCATAGTGTTACAGGTGACGCACTTCTTACTTCGATAACTTTCACTGGAGAATTTGAGGGGTGCTTGACAATTTCATGCGGAAATCTTTGCGCTAAAGATATTGCTAAAAATATGCTTTGTATGGATACGATTGAGGAAGTTTCTGAAGAAGACACTTTTGACGCTTTTGGCGAGGTCGCAAATATGGTGATGGGCAGCATCAAGTCAAGAATGCAGAGTGATTTTGGAAGTATGGATGTTTCGATCCCGTCTGTTATAAGCGGTGTCCATATGGCAGGCAGTATGTCCGACAGCTCGGAGAGATTGGCCCTGTCTCTTCAATTAGCAGATGAACATACTTGCGAATTTGTATTTATGTATCGCAAATCAGGTTAAAGCAGTTTGATTTACAAAGAAGTTTTATTCATCAGAACCATTTTTGCCATTTTAGGTTGGCGGTGCATATATTCAGTGAAATGATTTATTAGAATTCGCTCTATTTCTCCTAAAAGTTGCATATCTGCTTGTGCTAGCGAACCTAGATTGCTCAAACAATCAACGACTGATGTGGTTATTTTAATTTTGTCCATAAAAGGATTTTGACAATCCTTGCAGATTATGCCGCCGGCTTTACTGCTAAAATACATCTCTTTGTGAGGTTTTGTATTACAGTTAGCACACTTTTGTAGAATAAGTCCAAGCCCGATTTCCTGTAATAGCAATAATTCAAAAGCTATGAGCATTGCCATAGCTTGAGTTTGGTCGTTTATGTTTTGAATTGTTTGGATAAGATGCAGGAAATTCTCGAATAGTTTTACATGCGGGTCCTGACAATCAGTTAAGCTATCGATCAACTCGCAGGCTAAAAGACTGTAATTGGTCGCAGAATAGTTACTGCTTGTCAATACTGGTGACCATTTATGCTGAAATTCTATTAAGGTGCCGAGAGTGTTATGATGAGCTAAAGAATAAATAATCTCGCCATAGGTTAGAGGCTCAATTGGGCCGGCGAAATTTGATTTTTTACGTTTTATTCCTTTGGCGATGACACTGATTTTGCCCATATCTTTTGCAAACAGAGTCAAAATCTGCGATGTTTCAGAATAGTCAACACTGCGTAAACAAATTGCGACATCCTTATTTTGCATCTGAACTCGCCGATCTATATATTTGTATTCGATTGATTTTTCTTGTTTCAGCTGACGTGATACTGAACTTTATATTTTTATATTCAAAGCTTTCGCCTGATAGCGGTATATAGCCCAGATGTGATAACACAAACCCTCCGATAGTATCGTAATCTTCATCTTCCGGCAGGTTCAAATTCAGCTGGTCATTGATATCATCGACATAGGTTCTAGCGTCGACTTCAACGGTGTGTTCGTCAATTGTTGTAATGTCTTCAGGCTGCGTGTCTTCATATTCGTCGGTGATTTCGCCGACTAATTCCTCGAGAATATCCTCTAGGGTTACGATGCCTGCTGTTCCGCCATATTCGTCGAGGACAACTGCAATGTGCAATTTTTGATTTTGAAATTCATGCAGCAATTCTCGAAGCGATTTTGTTTCTGGTACGAAATAAGGTTTCCGCATTTTTTGATGCAGATCGAAATCTTTTGTTTCGGCACTGATATTGATTAGTAAATCTTTAGCGTATATGAACCCGATTATGTTATCGATATTTTTTCGATAAACCGGCATGCGAGAATGGCCGTCGGTATTGATAATTTTTACGATTGTTTCTAGGTTGCTATTTTCTTCTATGGCAACCAGATCGATTCTTGGCGTCATGATTTCGTCAGCGTTGGTGTCAGCTAGTTCGAGGACATTTTCTATCATTTCTTGTTCTTCAGCATCGACTGCTCCCTCGATTTTATGCTGCTCTAAGCTGGTTAGAAACTCTTCCTGCATTTGATCTTGCTTTTGCGCTTCAGTGACAGCTTCTGTAACGCCTGCTAATCTTTTGATTACGATATCAAACAGCTGGAAAATATATAACAAAGGCCAGCAGACCAAAGCCAACACTGTTAATAGTTTATATGTTTTTAAGATCAGGATTTCGCCGGCATACTTTGCCCATGCTCTTGGTATAGCTAGGCCGAAAACAGTAAACATAATTATTGTGCCAAATGATGTCAAGATAGCTGTATATATTTTGGTACCGGAATCCGATAGCCGCATCCACAAAACAACCACAATCAACAAGGCGGCTAACGTCACGACCAGAAGCCACAGATCGCAAGCTCGATTCAATTTTTCAGAATTGTCAGCTATTTTATCCGCTAGATGAGCATTTTTATTTCTTTTTTCAAGAGCTTGTTGTAATTTAGCCATTGAAAATATTTTTAATGCTCCCGTTGCAGCTGACAAAAATGTTATTAGCGGAACGCACAAGCAAAACAACAATATCAAGTTCGTTGTTGACACTTAATTTACCTTTTTTAGTTTAATTGCAATTCTATGTTTGTTTAGGATTTGTAAACAGATCCTAAATCATATTTATTCAGGATTTCATCTTCTTTTTCATGCATTATTTTTGCTTTATCGGGAATTAAATCGTCAAAGCCAAATTGATGCAAAAGACCATGTACCACGTATAAGCATAACTCAGCCTGTTGTGTATGGTTGCGTTTTTGGGCTTGCCTTTGAGCAATTTGTGAATTTACGACAATATCAAAAGTTTTTTCATCGTCTCTCGATTCAGACAGATTAAAACTGATACAGTCAGTAGTTGTATGATGATTCAGAAATTTTTTGTTTAGTTCTGTTATCTCCAAATCACCGACAATTTTGATATTGATTGTAGCTTTGTCACATAAAAATTGTTGGCAGGTATCTATAGCAATTTCGCGAAGCTGATTAGGGTCAACATCTGCGTCGTCTTGTTCGCAAACGATTTGCACTTTAATACTGTGTGAGTTTTTATTTTCGTTCATGCTTATTGAGTGCCTTCTAGCGGTTGGTCTGGAGCTGTTGGATAGGCGATTCGTCCATGACAGTGACCTGCTAAGGTTTTTGTGATAGCGACTTCAATTGCATGAAGTTGTTTTAAGGTTAGATCGCATTCATCGAATTGTCCGTCCAGCAATCGCTTCATAGCCATGTTATGCGTTACAGCTTCTATTTTTGATGGCGTCACTTCCGTTAAGGATCGTACCGCCCCTTCAGCTGCATCAGCTAGCATAACGATAGCGGCTTCTTTGATGATGGGTTTTGGTCCGGCGTATCTGAATTCATTCTCTGAAAGAGAACCATTTTTTTCATCATGCTTTTGTTTGGCTTCGTTATAAAAATACTCCACTAAAGTTGTGCCGTGATGCGTTTCTATAAACTGTCGAAGAACCGATGGTAAGCCATATTCCTTGGCCATTGCAATGCCGTCTTTGACATGTCCGGTGATTATCAATTGACTCATAGCTGGTGACAATTCCTTGTGGCGATTGTCTATGTCCATCTGGTTTTCAGTAAAATATGTGGGTTTGTTGAGTTTGCCAATATCATGATAGTAAGCACCGACTCTGCACAATAAGCCATTTCGACCGATAGCTTCTGCTGCGGCTTCTGCTAATGAGCCGACTAAAATGCTGTGACTGTATGTGCCGGGTGCTTCCATTGCCAGTTTTTTAAGCAGTGGTTGATTAGCATTGCTGTAATCGAGCAGTGTCATACTTGTTGTGATGTGAAAGGTTTTTTCGATCACAGGCAATAGGCTCTGTATGACCAGCGCTACTAGCAATGTTGTGCAACTGTGCCAAAAAGCACCTATAAAAATCACAGAAATTGATTCGGTGGAGTTGGATAAAAGAATAGGTGTCACAAAGGCGACACCAGCTGCGATTGCGCCGACTTCCAGCATTTTCATTCTTGTTCGGAGTTCTTCTAATAATAAGCAACAGGTAAAAGAAGCAGAGATCATAGTCAGCAGCAAAGTTGTGTTATTTATTTGGCCACTTGCCAATAAACCCAGCACGCAATAAAACAAACTGAGTCCGACGGCAAATCGGCGATGATATGATAGGGATATGGAAATTGCTACGGCAACAGCTGCGCCGGTAGCCCAGCTTTGTTGATCCGATAATTTTAGAGCTATTTTTGTAACAGTCATAGCACTCAACAAGATCAGACAAATGGTCAAGGCTCTGAGATGATTTTTAAGGATTTTTTTTTGGTATATAAAAACATAACAGCTCATTGCGAAGGTGACCATAATGATAAAGCCGACGAGTTTTAATTTAGAGTGGCTATTGCTGCCGGCGATTATGATTAGGCTAGCTATTATGGCGAATAGGATTCCCAATCCAATTGAGATTAAATTGTCAGCCGTTAATATGCGCAGGATTCCTACCGTTCGACTGGAATTGATATTCTTACGAACTTGATGTTGTCTGGCGGTCGTTTTTTTTCTAAAAAACATCATGTTTTATTCTCTAACTTTATAAATTCAATTTGCCTGTTTGTAACGAGACATTAGTTTTATATTTTATACCTATTATAATCGTGGTTTATAGAAACCTTATAAATTCAATTTGTCTGTTCGCAACGAGATATTAGTTTTATATTTCTACCCATTATAATCGCGGTTTACAGATAGTACAAACTTTTCTGTTAGTTGTTAAAATAAACCATATAAAGATACCCAACCGGTGCAGCTATTAACAGTGAGTCCACAATATCGAGTATACCGCCAAATCCCGGCACTGTGGCTGCTGAGTCTTTTTGCTGAGCATCTCTTTTCAGCATAGATTCAGCCAGATCGCCAGCTTGGCCGATAATCGCCATAACAGCACCAAAAACAATTGCTGCAGAAATAGCCATTATATTGAAATATATCGAAAAAATCACCGCAGTAACTGAAGCGAATATTACAGCTCCAGCCATTCCTTCCCATGTTTTAGCCGGACTAATTTTTGGGATAAGCTTATGTTTACCGATTAGCTTTCCGACAGTGTAGGCGCCAATATCAGAGCATTTGATGGTGAAAATCAGCATTAGAATCGGCCATAAGCCCATTTCCAGCCGAGTTTTAACGAAAAAGCTGCTTAAGAAGCCCGTATAAAAAATCACAAAAAAAGTAGCCCCGCAATTAGCCAAGACTCCCTTATTGCCAAAATAAACAGCTTGATATACAAAAATAGCAATAATTGCGGCGACAGGCAATCCAATCAGTAAATTTGGTGATAAATTGCTGGAAAATTGAAAAATATACCAACTAATTGCCAGCAGAATTGAAAAGAAAATTGAGATTGGCAGAAAAATTTTAATATTATTTCCACAGGCAAGCTTTTTAAGCTCTAAATGGCTCATGAACATCAAAAGTGCTACGATAACACAAAATAACGAACCCTTTACCGGAATGACTGGATTGGCTGTCTCTGTCATTGAGCCGTCTAGCCAAGCACCAATTAAAACAACTCCAACAACAACCGTTATCATGATAAAACCGAAAAACAATCTATATTTAAGCATGCGTTAAATTACTCCCAAAGACAAGTTGCCATATTTATAGAGCTATTTTTTTTCTTCGTAATACTGCGTCCGCAAGGCTTTAACCCATAGCGACAGATGCCACGTCCGTAAGAGTATGGTAGTTTATTGTGTTTCAACATTGCCGAATCGTCTTGAGCGGTTGGCAAAGGTTTTTATCGCCTTATCCATACAGGCTTCATTAAAATCAGGCCAAGTAATGTCCGTAACATAAAATTCAGTATAGGCTAGTTGCCACAGTAGAAAATTACTGATTCTCATCTCGTTTGCTGTTCGTATTAACAGATCTGGAGTTGGCAATTGAGGTGCATACAGATGTTGGCTAAACGATTGACTATCGATATCTGCAAGAGCGATGTCACCTTCGGCATATTTTTTAGCTAACGCTTTAGCCGCGTCAACAATTTCGTCATGGCCGCCATAATTAAGGGCCAGCGCCAGCGTCATACCTTTATTATTTGCTGTTAGCTCTATTGTTTTGTCGAGCTCTTTTAATACTTTTTTCGGCAACCGTTCTCGCCTGCCAAGATGGATAAGTTTAACATCATTACGTTTTAACATTGCGCGAATACCGGCTAAATATCGGCTGAACAAGAACATCAGCGCGCTGATTTCCAGTTTGGATCTGTTCCAGTTTTCGCTGCTGAAAGCATATAGAGTTAGGGATTTTACACCTAGGGCTACGCAATGGAGTGCAATTTTTTCAACGGTTTTGCCGCCTTGCCGATGTCCTTCATATCGCTGTTTGCCTTGCTGTTTTGCCCAGCGTCCGTTCCCGTCCATGATGATGGCAATATGAGCCGGAAATTTTTCGGTATCAAATTCAAGACGTTTGGCTGTGTTTTTTTGTTTTTCTTGAAAGCTTTCCAAATTATTTCCGAGCCTATCTGAATATGGTTTGAGATCTTTTCGGCCCAACCCCTATCATTGTGATGGGTTTTTTGACCAGTGCTTCGATTGCACTAAGATATTTACAGGCATTTTCCGGCAGATCATCAAATTTTGTTATGTTGCGTAAGTCTTCGTTCCAGCCGTCTAAAGTGTCATAAATACATTTGACTTTGGTAAGCTTATCAATATCGGATGGGAAAAAGGTGGTCCGTTTGCCATCGATTTCATAGGCTTTGCAGATTTTGATTTCCTCAAGACCTGCCAATGTATCAAGATGTAAGAGAGCTATTTCGTCAATTCCGCCGATTGTCGCTGAATAGGCTGCCGCCACCGCATCGAACCAGCCGCACCTTCTTGGCCTGCCTGTTGTGGTTCCGTATTCGTGCCCTTTTTCTCTGATGAACTGACCGACTTCATTGTCTTGTTCCGATGGAAATGGTCCTGCTCCGACTCTTGTCGTATAGGCTTTTATCACGCCGAAATATGTATCAATCATTTTAGCTGGAATGCCTGAGCCTGCGCTGACACCTAATGAGCTTGCGTTAGAACTGGTAACAAACGGGAATGTCCCGTGGTCTAGGTCTAGCAGTGCGCCTTGGGCGCCTTCAAACAAAACAGACTGATGACTGGCCATAGCATTGTGCAGATATTCTGTTGTGTCAATTATGAAGGGGCCAAGTTTTTGAGCGAACAGTTTACATTTGTCAAACAGCTTAGCTTCGTCGATTGGCTTGGCATTATACAGAGAGCTAAAGAGCCGGTTTTTGTAAGCAATTATTTTGCTTAGTTTTTCTTTTAATGTCACGATATTTTTGAAGTCGCCCATTCGGATAGCATAGCTTCTGCCGATTTTGTCAGCGTAACAGGGGCCGATTCCGCGAGCAGTCGTGCCGATTTTATTGCTGCCGAGAGCCTGTTCTCGCAGTTGATCTTCGACAATGTGATAATCCAAAACCACATGGGCACTGTCACTGATGAATAGTCGATTGTCGAGGCTTATGTTTTCTTTGTTTAGTTGATCGATTTCTTCTAGGAATGTTTCAGGATTCAGCACTACGCCGTTAGCGATGACGCATAGTTTGTCTTGCCTTACAGCTCCGCTTGGCATCAGGTGCAGAGCGAATTTTTTATCGCCAATTACCACTGTATGGCCTGCGTTGGCTCCGCCGCTATAGCGAACGATAATATCACATTTTTCGGAAAGGATGTCGACTATCTTGCCTTTGCCCTCGTCGCCCCATTGCAAACCTGTAATACAGCAATTCATTTTTTTGTTTCCTTAAACGTTTACTGGCAAAATTAAACCGCAATAGCTGGTCAAACAACTAGTTGCGGTTTCTATTTTTCTCAATCGCACAGCATTGTAGATGATACAGTCAATTATTTCAACTTATTTTCGCTACAATTTTTTTCAGTAATTCAGCTAGATTGTCGTAGTTTTTATCGCTGATTTTCACTGTTGTCAATTGATTGAGATTGTTTATGAGTTATAGAAAAAAACCCTTTTTGGTCAAAATGTGTTTTGTCGACAGTTTCTATATCATCATATTTTATGATTGTTTTGTTATTGATTGTTAGCTGCTCGTTATCGGCTAGAAGGTTTTTTTTGCACGCCATTGCCATCCAGATAGCGATCACTACCGCAGCCGGTATCAAAACAAATGGCCCATTTCGGTTACATATTAGATATGTTTGATTGCTTCCGTCGGCATTGGTATGTTTTTCAATAAATTTGTCATTGAAATAACCATCATAAATACACCAGATGCTTAGGCCGATACAAATAGCGATTGCGAGTTTGAAATTATTTTTTTTATAACTACTATAAGACGATTTGATAGTCATTTTGAAGTCCTTTTTCATAACTATTATAATATGTCAACTAGCGGCGGCATTATATGTCAAAAAACGTTTTTTCGCAACTTTTAATAGCTATTTTATGAACAGATATATAAATACACCAGTTGCCAGCAAATAGCAATAGATGGCAAAGATTCTGAGTTTCGCTTTTCTTGTGATATAGATCAAGAATTTCAAAGACATTATGCCTACAGCGCCTGCCGTTACGACTGCAATAATTAGTGCCCCAATCGGCAAATCGGTTGGCAATCCGTTTTGGCAGAGGCGGATAGCTTGGATTGCGGCTCCGCCTAAAATTGCGGCAAGTCCGATGAAGAAGCTGAATTCGACTGCCCATCTTCTATGCAGGCCGAGCAGGATAGCAGCACAAATCGTTGCGCCGCTTCTGGATACTCCCGGCAAAATAGCCAAAGATTGTGCAAGCCCGATGATGATTGCGTGATAGATGGTAAAATGCTTGAGACCGACACGTGTTTTCCGTTTGAAATCACTGATTAGCAGTATTGTTGCCGTTACGACCCACATCGAGGCGATGACAAAGAGGCTGCCTCTTGCGCCGATAAAATAATCTTCAAGGCCCAAGCCGATGACAGCTGTTACTGCCGTTGAAACCATAGCCAGTATCGTTACTCTAGCTGCTATATTTTTTTTATAGATTGTGACAGGCTTGAATCCATATTGGCCGATAGTGGTCAAATTGCAAAGAAGCTTGACGATAGATTTTCTTAGGACGATCAAAATAGCTAAAACTGTTGCGACATGGACAGCCAGATCAAACAAGAGCATCGAATGAGTTTCTGGCTTTAGATGAAACATATGCTCGAGCAGTACCAGATGGCCGGACGATGAAACGGGCAAAAATTCCGTGAGTCCCTGTATGCCGCCTAAGACAGTTGCTGATATTGCGTTTAATGTTCCGTCAAAGCAGCGGCTTAAAATTGTTTCGGCATAGTCAATTACAGCTGTTTGTTGAAGGACAAATAACAAAACCGCCGCATAGACACCAGCTGCTAAATCGTCAGTTAAAATCCCCCATCCTTTCGGCAATTTTTCCAGCGATTTGATTGGCTGCGGCTTAAAGATATCAAAGACGCGAAACAGCAAAAAGCCGGCAATAGCCGTTAAAATCGGATTGGTCATTATAAAACCAGCCGCTAGAAATGTCACCGATTGGCCTGCGAATTCGTCAGCTACGATTTGGCCGGGATCTTTTTTGCCGGTTGCTGTTATGACAGCAGGCGAACATAATACGCAAACAACAGAGCCGACAACCACCATCGCCAGCATAACTATAGCCGTTGTTAGAGGGCCAATTTTTGCCGCTTGAAGTAATCCGAATATAATCGCCGGCGGCAGAGAGCCCCAAGTTCCCGGCGCGATTGGCAAAAATCCTAAACCAAAACATGATGTCAACAGTTTCTTCATTATCCGAAAGCTAATTCAAATTTCGGTTGAAGTCAACAGTTTTGACCTTTAGCAGCGATTTTTTGTGATTAGCCATGGCGAAGTTGTCACGATTTGGATGGTTTTTCGAGAGTCTTTAGGCAATACTGATCCGTCATTCCGGCTATATAATCACAGACGGTACGATTGAGCGTTTGCGTTTCTATCATGCGTTGAAAATAATGCGGCATTAACTCTGGCTTAGATCTTATTTTGTCGAACAGCTTTTTTAGCCAGCTGTCGATTTTGTTCGCCATTTGACGGATTTGCTGGTGCATATAAAAATTGTCGTATAGAAATTTCTCCAGTTGCCTGAGCATGATTTCTGTTTTGTCGTTGAAATTTATGATATGCGTTTGATGATTATAAATATCACCAAGCGTTTTGATACCGGCTTGTTTGATATTGGTTTTGCTTTGTTCGATACAGTTACTGACGAGATCATCGATGATTTTTTTAGTGATTCTGGTACGTTTGATTGTCCAATCGGTAATTTTATTGGCATTGATTTGTTTTTTTGCATTGGCGAAGAGTTCTATATTATCAGGCTGGTCGATAGCAATTATGCCTGCCCTGATACCGTCATCGAGATCGTGACAGTTGTAAGCGATCCTGTCAGCCAGATCCGCGATTTGCCCTTCAATCGAGCAATTATTTTCTGTCATGTGATAATTTTTAGCCTTATCATATGGGCTTTGATGCTTAGCTAGTGCGAGTCTTGTTTCGTACATAAGATTTAGTCCGGCGAATTCGTTATATGGATGTTCTAAAAAATCCACGATTCGCAGACTTTGAAAATTATGCTCGAAGCCGCCGTCATTTTCCATGATTTCGTTTAGTATGCTTTCTCCGCAATGGCCGAATGGCCCATGGCCTAAATCGTGCGCCAAGCAGATAGCTTCTGTTAGAGATTCATTGACGTCGAGAGCTTTGGCGATGGTTCTTCCGATCTGCGCGACTTCGATGGTATGGGTTAGCCGCGTTCGATAGTGGTCGTCGAGTCCCGGCGTAAAGACCTGCGTTTTTCCTTCTAGTCGCCGAAACGCGCTGCAATGAATTATTCGATCTCGATCTCGATCGAACTGTCCTCTATATTTATGCGGCGGTTGAGGAAATGCTCGTCCTTGACTGTTTTGTTCTGTGACGGCGTATGTTTTCAGGTCAGTTGACATTTTGTTCTCGCGAGAAATTACAATTTTGGTAACTGATTTTTGGCCGTTTCAGCTTTGAGTATGGTTAGTAATTCGGTTAGGCTTTGGCTGATGATATCGGTATCGCTGCAGACATTGATAAAATTGGTGTCACCTGTCCATCTTGGCACGACATGTATGTGCAGATGTCCGGGCAGACCTGCGCCAGCCGATCTCCCCAAATTGATTCCCACATTAAATCCTTGCGGCGCTATAGTTTTCTCTAAGATTGATTGTGATTGGCTGATGAGTTTGAAAATTTCCAGCATTTCTTCATCATTTAGTTGATCGAGTTGGCTGACGTGTTTTTTTGGGCAAATCAACAGATGCCCATTATTGTAGGGATATCGATTTAGAATCACGATAGCATGGTCAGTTTTCCAGAGTACGAGATTTAGGTCGTCATCAGCATTTGTATTGTTTAAGCTGTCGCAGATAAAACAGCCTCCAGTTCCATCGGCTGGTTTGGGTTTTTGGATATAGTTGATACGCCACGGAGCCCATAGGTTTTTATTTTCCATGTTTTTTTTACCTTACTTTTTTTGGCAAGACCAAATGCGATTCAATAGTTTGGTTGACGGTGATTTTAGGCTTCATGTTAAGGCCCATGGGGAAAACAGCATCGATTTTTATCTGATAATTTTCGACAGAGCTTATGGTTTGCCCTGTAGTGACATTGAACATTATTTTGCCCGTTCCCTTTAGATTTGTCACTTTGTAGCCGCGTAAAAATCCAAATATACCGCTTGCCGAAAAGGAACCTGTATGAGGCTGGGGCCATTTTATCTTGATGGGATCAGCTTTGCTGTAAACAGTTGTTATCGTTGCCATTTTTTCGTTTGCTTGATTTGTTTCAATTTTATCAAGTTTATATGTGACGTTTCTTGCGATAATGATGGTGACAGGTGATGGCGCCGACAGTTGCGATTGCCATGTTTGGCCAATTTTAATGCCCTGTTGATAATTTTTGAAACTAGCCAGCCAGTCCCACAAAAAATGTTGAGTGACTGTGAAATCGCCAAGCATCTCAGGGTCTTTGATTCGGCCGGAGCCTTTAATCGTGCGAAAGGCATTTTTGCCTGTTGTCAAAAGCACTTGTGCCAATTCGTCATGGTCGATTATTTCTCCGGTTGGTTCAACTGTGAACCCAAAACTTTTGCCGGTCAGTTTATTAGCGGCATCTTTATTTGTAACTTTTCGGTTTGTTTTGGAATTACGGCTAACCTTTGCTGATATGCAGGTGGCTTTGATTTTAGCCGGTTGTCCAAATTCGGCTTCTGTTATGACATATTCAACTGTTGTTTTGAGTGATTCTTCAATATGGTCTGTTTTGGTTTTGCCTTTTGGTTTAGTTTGGTTTTGCCAGTCTATATAAACATCTCGTTTGGATAGAAAGTTATAGGTTGATTTTCTGTCTTTGGTGAAGCTAAGGGCAAATAATGTGCCGCTGTCTTGTATCGTTTTTGTGTTTTGTGATGTTTTTTCGTTTTGGCAACCGGTTAATCCCAGCATCATCGCCAGTAATATCCATGCGATTTTATTTACGTCAAATCCCTTAAGCTTTCGCTGTTTTTTTATCATCAACAAAATCAATCGATTCTTTCAATTTTATATTCTTTTTCTGCTGTCATTGTCAGGACAGACGGTTCATTGCCGAGATCTGGATTAGGTTCAACGACAATCCATTTAGCGGAAAGCTTTTCAGTTGCTTTGATTAGCTTATTGGTTGATGTGTCAAATAAGCAATCACCGCTCAAATTTATTATTGAGTCGAACATGTTAGCCAAGCTAGAATTGGCCTGTGGTGTGCCGTCTTCATCGACACTGCTTGGAGAAGCCGTCATTTGGATTTTGGCTTGATTGTTTTTTATATTTTTTATTGTATAGGTTTTTTGGAACGATTTTTTGCCCATAATTCCGAAATCATAGGTTTGCACTGATTGCCATGAATCCCCTTTGGCTAAAAGTTTTGTAATTTCTGGCATAATAATTGTGCCGTGCCGTTTTTTTATAGCTTTATTGGACAGAATATCGACAGAGGTTTTGGCGTTGATGGTATTGCCCTTGACCGCTTCTCTGATTTGTGCGGCATCGAGAATAGCCACAACTTTAGCTGTGCCAGATGTTTTGATCTTATAGCTTTTGCCGATTAGGTTTGCCAGCTGCTTTCCTTGATCATCGACTTTGGTACTGTCAAAATCGATTAGCATTTTATCGTTATAAATGGATTGGCACTTTAGTTGCTCAACGGTAATGTTTAAGACAGCATTTTGGGCTCCTGCCAGCTTTTCTGTTTGCTGGTTGACCACCATTTCTACATACAGCTTTTTATGCCCTGATTTGAAGGCATCTTTTTTCATTTTAGCTAGATCGCCGTCCCATTTTACAGCCTGTATGGATTGTTCGCTGATTTTATATGTGATGTTTTCTTTTGGTGTATATTTAATAGCCAGAGATGTTTTTTCAGTTTGTTCATTGCAGCCCGCTGTAGCGAATAAAGCTGCGATGATCATAATGATTGTTGCATAAAGAAGTTTTTTTGAGTTCATGGTCATTGTGCTCCCTAAATTGTCAAGATTTCACTAACTAGTAAATTAACCTTTGTGACATTATACATTTGGGTTGTTTTTAAAACAAATTTTATATTGCCTAAATGATTGATTTATATTTTTTAGACAAGTTATTCGAGGTAAATTTTATCGCCAGAGAAGATTTGAGGCACATTTTTCACTTTTTGTTTTACGTCGCTAGGCGTTAAAGCGAAACTTGGAGCGATTTCGATAGTGCAGTCAATTTCGCCATTTGATGTTTTGGGTACGGCGATTCCAGCAGCTTTTAGCCAGTTAGCGTTGCGGCCAGTTATCATTTTGTGGGCGGTTTCGATACTGTCAATACCTGACGGATTTTTGATTGGCGCAAATTCCTGTTCTCTTATAGTTTCAAAAATGACAGAATTCGTAGCCAGCGGTAATGC
>CBDUWP010000017.1:0-19883 GCA_965370955.1 uncultured bacterium
ACCTTGAACATATTTTTGAAAAATTCCGGCAAGCCGACGGTTCCCTAACTCGCCGTTCGACAGGCAGTGGTCTCGGCCTTGCCATTTGTAAAGAACTAGCCCTTATGATTGCAGGCTCTATTGGTGTCGAAAGCGAGCTCGACAAAGGCTCAACATTCTATTTAGATATTCCAACAATTTTGGCTCAAGATACAGCCGGCGACAATAGTCAATAATAAAAGGATTCTTAAAAAACGTGACCAATCATCCAAAACCAACAGAATCAATAAAGATAAATCGGTTTCAACGTCTCATTGGCCAAAGAATGTCACTATCTAAACAGACTAAGCCCTGCTTCTATTTAAAAAGCCAAGCTGATGTCACTGAGCTAATGGCAATGAGACACAAATTAAAAAAAGCGATCGGGACAAAAATAACCACAAATGCTTTTTATATTGAAGCTGCTGCAAGAGCCGTCAAAAAATTTCCTTTAACAGCCGGCTTAATTGAAAACAATAAAATAAAAATTGCCAAACAAATAAACATTGGCTTTGCGGTCAACACATCCGTTGGCTTGGTTGTGCCTGTGATAAAAAATGCCGATCAAAAAACCCTCGCTGATATTGCCAAATCTGAAAAAACCTTAACCGATTCCGCCAGAAGCAATCGCCTAACGCCTGACGAACTAACTGGCGAAACAATGGCGATCAGCAACCTTGGCGCCTATGATATCGATTGTTTTTTAGGCATCGTTCCCCCTCAAACATCTGTCATTTTAGCAATCGGTAAAAGTACGCCGGCGGCAGCTGTTTTTGAAAACGCCCCTGCCGTAAGAAGGATTGTCAATTTGTCGCTTGCTGTTGACAGGCGAATAATAGACGAGATTTACGCTGCGAAATTTATGCGTTTTATTATTAGTCAGCTTGAAAACCCCAGCCATTTAGCCGACAACTAAACCCACGCAGTCAGCAAGCTACCGCTAAAAAATTTTAAGATAGCTTATCAGTTATCTCGAGGTTCGTTGTTGTTTTCTCTTTTGGCAGCGATTGGATCTCGATTGGGATCGGGTTCTGCTGGCTCGGACTTTCACCTTCATTTACATCTTCAATTTCGTCTTGTGTTTTTTGATCTTGACCGATTGCAATAAATTTAGCAACTTCGCCATAATCAGTTGACCCGTTACAGTCCGGTTCATATTCAAAAATGGTTTTTCCGTAGCTTGGCGCTTCAGCCAGTTTGATATTTCTGCGTATATATACAGGCAAAATTTGAGTTTTAGACCAAGGGCAATCCATTTCTCTGGCACTTTCCAAAAATTGGCCGATATCCGCCTTGACCTCGTGCGACAGTGACACTCTAGTATCGAACATGCACAATAAAATCCAGCTAACCTTAAGATTCGTATTGATTCTCTGATTGACTAGCTCGACCGTTTGCAACAGTTTGCCTAATCCCTGTAATGCAAGAAAATGCGGTTGCAGCGGAATCAAAATATCCGTCACAGCCGCCAAGCCGTTCAAGGTCAACAGCCCCAACGACGGCGCACAATCGATAATCATATAATCGAACAAATCCTCCACCGCAACAAGGGCCTGTTTGAGAATCGTCTCCCTTGCAACGACTGCGACCAGCTCGCTTTCTGCCCCGACCAGATCGATATTCGCCGGCAATAGCCACAAATTTCCCCGCACCTCCATCAACTCCTGCTTCAAATCTGCCCCGTGACACAACACCTGATAAGACCCAGCTTGAACCGCTTCAGGGTCCACTCCCAGATGGATCGTCAAATGAGCCTGCGGATCCATATCGACAACCAGCACTTTTTTTCCATCTCTAGCGAGGCCAGCCGCCACATTAACAGCTGTGGTGGTCTTACCGACTCCGCCTTTCTGGTTTAAGATCGCGATTTTTTTCATTGTTTTATTATTTTGTTTCCCGCATAACCTTGAAGTTTCTGCCACAACTCACATTTACGATCGCGATTTTTCTCATAGCCTTATCACTTCCCGCCCCGCCTGACTTTCAAGCTTCTGCCTAGCTCTGTGTTTAAGATCGCGATTTTTATCATTGTCTCATCATTTTCTATTCTTTGGCTTCTGTGCCGATTGTTTTTAGTACGGCATCTAAAACGCCATTGACAAATGCCGATGATTTTTCTGTTCCGTAGCTTTTCGCCAATTCGATCGCTTCGTTGATCACGACCTTTGGCGGAATGTCCTCGCAGCACAACAGTTGATACACCGCCAGTCTCAATATATTTCTATCGACGACCGCCAATCTGCTTAGCTTCCATTTGATCGCTGCTTTTTCGATAGCTTCGTCACAGCGAGCAAGATTTTTTTTGCAGCCGAGCGTCCATTTCTTCGCCAGATCAGCTGTCATTTGATCTGCACAATTTTCTCTAAAGAACAGCGCAAGATCTCCTGCAAAATTGTCACCTTGAGCATCTAATTGATAAAGAGCCTGCATCGCCACTTGGCGAGCTTGAGTTCGTCTGTCTGCCACAGAATAATTCCCAATCTTAGATTTGTTTTAGTACGCTAACCATTTCCATTGCGCTCATCGCGGCGGTAGCTCCAGTGTTGCCCATTTTGGTACCGGCCCGTTCGATCGCCTGTTCGATTGAATCGCAGGTAAGAACTCCAAAGATCGCCGGCACATCGAAATCATAATTGAGTTGGCCGATCCCTCTTGTCACCTGCTGACAAACGCTGTCGAAATGCGGAGTCTGTCCTCGAATTACAGCACCGAGACATATGACCGCATCATATTTACCGCTTTTAGCCAGTTTTTTCGCAGCCATTGTAATTTCGCAGGCCCCCGGCACCCACAAAACGGTAATATCTTTTTCGTTCGCTTTGTGCCTAACGAGATTATCGATAGCTCCAGCCAACAATTTTGACGTCACAAATTCGTTAAATCTGCTGACGACGATAGCATATTTCCCATTTTCAGCCGAGATTTGGCCTTCTATTATGTTTGCCATGATTCATATTTCTCCACAAACGGTTCTCTTTTGGCGATATTGTACAATTTTTGCCTCGTCATTATAAGACTATTTATCTTTGATTTCCAGAAAAACCCCTATTTCGCCATATTTTGGTTCCGATAGCAGAATGTAATTTAGCATTTAAACCCTTTATTATCAAAACTTTAAACCAATAAATCATGTTTAGCCTTACATTTGTCCAAAAAAAACTAAAATCTGTCCAAAAAATCACTAACTTGACCTCGTTTTAGGTTCGATACAGCCATACGGGGCATAAAAAAGATATGTCGCTTAATTTTATACATTCATTTTAAGAGTTTTAACGATGCTTTTTGATGAGACAAATTTCGGTTCTTACGGTCAAGCCGAGCAAAACGCTCGCGAGGCCTTTGAATTATATGATGACGGTGACATGGTAGAGGCCTTAGTTGAAATTGATCAGGCGATCAAGATAAATCCTGCCAATGCCAATTGGCATTTCAATAGAGGTTTGATTTTGGACAGTCTCGGCAGATTTGACGAAGCCGCAGCAGCTTACGAGCATGCAATGGAATTAAATCCTGACGACCTTGAGATATTAAATTCGTTGGCGGTCGACTATACCAGAGGCGGCTTTTACGATCGCGCTTTGGGATTATTCGAGCATATTCAGCGGCTAGATCCTGACTATGAGCCCAGCTACTGCAATCGCATCATCACTTATACCGAGATGGAGCGTCACGACAAGGCTGAGGAAATGTTTTATCTCGCCCAGCAAATCAAGCCTGATTGCGCCCTATGCTTTTACAATATTGGCAACAATCTTTTCGTTCGCGGCGAATATGAAAAAACTCTTTGCTGTTGGAAAAAGACTCTTCGTTACGATCCTGATCACCCTCAGATCAACTATCGCATAGCTCAAGCCTATTGGGCAAGCGACCATCTTGACGAATCAGTCGAATATTTTTTGAAAGAGTTAAGAATCGATCCCGGCAAGATTGACGTTTTGATTGACTTTGGCGTATTGCTTTTGCAGATGGGGCAAATCGATTCAGCCCGCGAAAAATTTCATCGCGTTTGCGAGCTCGTCCCGCACCACGCTCAAGCCGTGTTTTATCTCGGCGAGATAGAGTTCAACAATAAGCATTACGAACAAGCCCAGCATCTTTACAGTTTAGCCTTTGATTTCAGCGGCCACAGTTTAGCCGGCGCCAATTATCGTCTCGGCCAGTGCCAATTATTAGCCGGCAACAAATCCGAAGCCGTCAATTATTTGCTATGCGAGATAAGTTTATCACCGAAAGATTCCGTCAGCCTAACCTCGATGGGCGCCATGCTCATGGAGTTAGAGCAGTTCGACAGTGCCAACAATTGTTTTTTGAAAGCCATCGATTACGATAGCTCTAATAAACATGCCTTTTATTATCTTGGCATTCTGCTGGCTTCTAATGACCGATTGACAGAGGCTGTCGAGTTTTTGACTTGTGCCGTCGATCTTGACGACAAATTCACAGACGCTTTTCGTCAGCTTGCGATGGTTTATATGTCTATGGGCCATTACGATCAGGCCGCCGGTCAGATTGCCCAAGCCGCCAAAAGTATCAGCAACCAAAACAGCAGCGACAGTCGCCAAATAAAAAAACTCAGCCGCAAGATTCATCGAGCCTGCACATTAGAGCATACCAAAGCCCGTCTCGGCAGCCTTTTGCATTTTAGCTCATAATCGCTATTGATTTACCTCGAGCGGCATCAATTAGAAATCATTTGCAAATTTCGTTAAAATCGCTTACACTTATTCCGCGTTAGCAGTTGGATTTATAACTAGATAGTTAGATGGCTGAGCGGCAAAATGGCAGACGCTGGGGATTTAAAAATCTCATGATTGCTAGAATTGCTTGAACTTGGCCGCAATGAATGGCTGAGCGGCAAAATGGCAGACGCTGGGGATTTAAAAATCTCATGATTGCTAGAATTGCTTGAACTTGGCCGCAATGAATGGCTGAGTGGCGGAATGGCAGACGCTGGGGATTTAAAATCCCCTGCCCGATTGGGCGTGTGGGTTCGACTCCCACCTCGGCTAGTGTTTAACAATCAGACGATCAGCTCAAGCTGAAGCAATCTCAACTATAATTAATATTCATGGAGATTTTATATATGGCTAAAAAACCGAAACTTATCAACTCTTCGGAGCCGAATTTATATCGGCACATATTCCCTTACACGGAGTTCCCTAAGGTTGTTTTTGACGATGATTCCGCCAAATTTGACATACCTGACGACATTTGGATCACCGACACGACTTTCCGTGACGGCCAGCAGTCTCGTCCTCCTTATACACCTGAGCAGATTTTAGCTATTTTTGATTTGCTTCATGAGATTGACAACAATACTGGATTGATTCGTCAGAGCGAATTTTTTCTATATTCCGATCGCGATCGCAAAGCCGTTGAGCTTTGCCTTGAACGGGGCTACAAATTTCCAGAGATTACCGGTTGGATTCGCGCCGTTGCCAGCGATTTCAAATTCGTCACCCAGATGGGTCTCAAGGAGACCGGCATTTTGACATCCGCCAGTGATTACCATGTATTTTTGAAACTTGGCCGCAGTCGCGCTCAGGCTTTGGATAGCTACCTCCACATTGTCAAGACCGCATTAGACGCTGGCATTATTCCTCGCTGTCACTTTGAGGACATCACTCGCGCCGACTATGAGGGTTTTATTTTGCCTTTTGCTGCTGAGCTTTTGGAGCTTGCCGATAAATACAACAGCCCTGTCAAGATACGTTTATGCGACACTCTTGGCTTTGGTATTCCTTGGGCGAATGCTTCATTGCCTCGCGGCGTTCCTAAATTGATCGCCGGCCTTCGCGAGCTTGGTTTCCCTAGCGAATGGCTCGAGTGGCACGGTCATAACGATTTTCACAAGGTTGCAGTCAACGCCTCGACTGCTTGGCTTTACGGTTGCTGCGCTGCGAACTGCTCGATTTTTGGCATTGGCGAGCGAACCGGCAATCCGCCTTTGGAAGCTTTGGTTGTCGAGCATGCTCAGATCAAGGGTCTCAATCCCGCAATAAACTATCAAGCGATCACCAGATTAACCGAATATGCCATTAGTGAGCTTGGCTTTGAGATACCTGCTAATTATCCATTAGTTGGCAAGGATTTCAATGTCACTCGCGCCGGCATTCACGCTGACGGTCTTTTGAAGAACGAGGAGATTTACAATTGCTTTGACACTGGCAACATTCTCGATCGCCCTGTCAACGTTGCGATAACTGACAAATCTGGTGCAGCCGGCATCAAGCATTGGATCGAATCTCGTTATCAGATCACGGTCGCCAAGCACGACCCTTGCATTTTGAAGATCAAGGATACCATTGATTCCGAATACGACAAGGATCGCGTCTCAGCCATTTCCGATAGCGAGATGAAAACTTGGGTCAAGGAAGCTTTCGGTGCTAATCTTCCTCCAGAGAAGAAATAGTTTTTACAGATGCCTAACCAAAAAATAAAAGCTGTATTGTTTGATCTCGGCGAGACTCTGCTGGTTTTCGGCAAGTTGAACAAACTGCGTCTTTTGACCAGCGGCGCCAAAAATTCCTATAAATATCTGATTGATAACAATCAGCCTATTGGCTCTTTTTGGTTTTATTTTTTGCACAGTCTTTTGGTTCTGTATTATCGCCGTGTTGTGTCTCATTTTACCGGCAACGATTTCAATTCTCTTGACGTTTTGAAACAGCACTGTATGGCCAAGGGCATAAGGCTCACCGACATCGAGTGGCTGGAGTATAATTGGTGTTGGTATGAGCCGCTCGGTTCGCTCGCTAAAATTGAGCCTGATTTAGCGAAAACATTATCGTCTCTTTCAGCTAGCGGATTAAAGCTCGGTATTTTATCAAACACTTTTGTTTCGCCGGAGACATTAAATCGTCATTTAGAGCAGCTAGGCCTTTTGAAGTTTTTTGATTTAGTCATTTATACTTGCCAATATACTTGCCGCAAACCGGACAGGAAAATTTTCGAGATAGCTCGGGATAAGCTCGGCATTAAGTTTAGTGACATAGTTTTTGTTGGCGACCGTTTGGATAACGACACGATCCCTGCTGTCGCCCTTGGCATGCAAGCCGTATTAAAAACCGCCCATCACAATATTGGCAAAACCATCCCCAAAATTGCCCATCGCCTCGATCGCCTCAGCCAGTTACCGACATTGATTCATGAGCTTGATTCGCAAACGGCTCAATGTATCTCCTCTGATTGAGCCTGTTCATTAACTATAGCTTGTTCGATCATTAATCCGATTTTGTTTCGATAATCATATAGCACATCGCCATCGGTTGTATAGTTGGTCAAATTTTCTACAACATCGCCCGGCACAATCAATAGTAGCTCCGCTTTTTTGAGCCATTCTTTTTGTTTCTTGGTTGGTTTCTTTTTTTTCTGTATTTTCGCGACCTCATATTCGAGCAATTTATAATAGGCATAATCTTCGATTCCGTCTCTGAGATTAGCTAATCTGATTGTAGCCAGTAATTGTTTTTGTGGCCCGACACAGATAAGCGATCCATCGCCGTTATAGTTGTCATATGTTTGGGCCGTCCAGTTTGTAAATGGCCATTTTGTTATAACTTCATCATTTTTTGGCCAATAGGTCAAACAGTAGTATAGAAATCCATCCGGCTTATATTTCGCCGCCATAGTTCCCATCAAGAGTCTCGGTTCAATTGCGTGATATTCCAGCAAGAAGTTTGCATATGGATGAAACGGGCAGCAGCAGACATACCACCATACTTTTCGTCCTTTTGCCCTAGCTTTTTCAGCTTTTTTAAGGTCATATTTTTCTGTAAGCGGCACCCACGCATCGACCGTTTTGATTTTGGATTTCACGCCGTACGATTCATCCAAAGCGCTGGTCAGGATTGTCACTTCGGGGAATTGTTTTTTGATTCTTTTTGTAACTTTTTTTAGCAGCTTAAACATTCGCTTTTCATCGAACCCATATATATATGCTTTATGGAGCATGTTCGCTTCTTTGGCTAGTTGATATTTAGGCTGGATTTCGCTCAAGATTTTTTGTATTTCCTTTTCGAATCCTTCTTTGCTCGTATTTTCCAAAAAGCCACACGGATCGAATTTCCCGAGACAGAACATTGACACTTTTCCATCTTTAGCTTTTGCTAGGACTGCTTTGATTTCTTTTATCGTTCTATTATTATAGATAGCATCGATATTGAGATGATGTTTTTCCAGTAGAGCCTCGATTTTTTCATAGCAATTTTCGCCAGCCAATTTTTCTGCCATTTCGTGAAAACCAGTTGATATTGCCAGCGGCATAATGCTTGCGTCAGGAATTTGAAAATCATAGACTTTAACATTGAGTTCGATTTCAAATGGCTTTTCGCCGTCTGCTGTCACCTGTAGTTTTGCTTGATAATGTCCCGGCACTTGAAAGCTGTCAGCTGTAATGGTTATCCAAAAACTTTGCGCGACATCTTCATTTACATCGACTGTATCGACAAAATCGAGTATTGGATCCGGCCACCATCCAACGTAATCGACTTCATATCTTCGTTGTTTTGTTTTAACGAATCCGACAACAGCGACCTCGATATTTTTTTTATCGATGACTTCCCCTATAAACAATGGATCGTTCGTCAATATCTCCATTTTTTCGATTTTGACAGTGACATTTTCGAGTTTTTTTTGCGGCATGATAACGATTTGAAATGATTCCGATTCATTTCTGGCGAGTGTTAGATCGATTTTTTTTGTTGCCTTTACCGGTATCGCCATATCTAGCGGCATGATTTTTTGCATAGAGTTTGCCACAGCCACCTGCAAGTTTGTGTTTGGATCAATTGCCATAAAATCTTTTTTGAACTTAGCTTTAGCTAACATTCTGCTCGGCCAGTGTTTAACCGTTTTTAGCCTTGCTATTTGTTTTTTGCAATCATTTAGGTTTATGGCATGGGTTAGCTTTTTTTCTAGTTCGGTTAGCGCAGCCCTATACTTTTTGATTTCATCAAACCCTGCCATTTTTATTTCTCTATCGTTATCAGCAAAGTTTAAGATTTGTCTTTTTAGCTTAGCCAGTTCAAACTTACTCGTTTTTTTCTGTATTTCTCTGATATAGATTGATGCCAACTGTTTGACATACTTTTGATTTGGCGGTTGAATTTTTTCATCCTTTTCCAGCAACCTGATATTATCAATATCGAGCCGGAAATCGTGGTCAGGAAAATCAGTATGGATATGAATGATATCCATTTTTGTAAGGTCGAGTTGTTTTTCAGCCGCCGCCGGCTTAGCCATCATAACAATTGCGATTGCTGCCATCATTGTGATTACTGCTATTTTTCGTTTTTTTACCATCTCGTCATGCCCTGTCATTTTAGTTTGCAAAAGCCGTTACAGTCATCAGCATTTGTTTTCGATGATTATTTTCCACCGATCCGAACAATGCCGTTGCGACATCTTGCCCGTTGCTTCCATCGGCGCCTATTACCATTTTTTCACCGGAGCGTACGATAACAGTCGTTGCCAATTCGGTAAGTTCCAGATCTCCGCCATCGTTCAAGAATTTCGAGAACACCGGCAACAGCTTTAGCCTTATCATTCCGTTCGGCAATTTAGTCGCAGTCACTTCTAAGGTTTTTTCCGCTTTTTGGAATTGGTAATCAACTCTGTTATACCATCTTCGGCAATAGTAGAATCTCGGCACGGCGATTTCTTTTCCGACACTGATATAGCCAGTTGTTCTATCGGCCATCACGATAAAAATCTGCTGTTCGCTCGCCGATTTAAGCTTTTGCTTAATAATATTCAGCTGCGCTTGAAATGGCCCAGTTGCCAAACCGATTGTAAGATTAGCATTTTTCACAGCTGTTGGCCTTTGGTGTACAGCCGCATTTTTGTTGACATATTTAAAAATAGCTTCGAGTCCATTTTTTTCTGAGCTGTCGACTTTCAGTACATCGACCACGACCCTGATATTTTTTTTATCTGCTTCGATATTTCTCAAAGCATCAGCTTTTTCGATTTCGATTTGTCTGCTGATCCTGTCATATTCCGATGTTTTTTGCGAGGCTTCTTCCTGACATCCGCCAATGCCAATCAGTATCGCGATCAAGCCGGCAATCATCATTTTTGTTACATTGATTTTTTCAATTGCCATTTTTTTAACCCTCTTTCGTTTCCAGCTTTTTCTTTTTCGCCTGTTTTTTTTTGCTATTTTTTTCGTTTTGATGGCTTATATTTATTCGTTAGGCCAATTCGCCATTGCCTCGACTTCCTCATCGAGCCGTCGATTTTCATCGACTGGTAAATACTCTGCGTTTGAGAACGCCAATATAGGCATAAAGACCATCGGCAGCAGCAGCATTCCGATTCCGAACGCCGAATCCTTTCCGAAATTTTCCGCGATAGCCACAATAACCAGTGCCGGCACGATCAAATTTGCGATCGGCACAAACATCAAAATCAGCCACCACTGCGGCTTTTGCGCAATTTTCAACATGACATATAGATTCACGATTGGCACCAGTGACGTCCATCCCGGTTGGCGAGCCTTCGTGAAAATTTTCCACGTCGCCGCAACAATTAAAACGATCATCGCCAAATACACCACCAGCAACCCCATCAAAGCCCCACTTAGTTGTGGTGTATATTGCAGCGACTCCATTACGCCTTGCAAACTTTCCGGATCAGCCATAACAATTCCTTTGTTAAATTTTTTCGCCTATTTATCTATAAACCCTTCGAGTTTTCTTGCTCTTACTGGATGCTGCAATTTTCTAATTGCTTTTGCTTCGACTTGCCTGACTCGTTCCCTTGTCACCTTGAAAATCCGTCCGACTTCTTCGAGCGTATAGGTATAGCCATCTCCGATTCCGTATCTGAGTTTAATAATTTCACGTTCTCGATATGACAGCGTTTTCAGTACTGTGTCGAGCCTTTCTTTCAGCATTTCCTGCGTTGCCGAATGGACAGGCGAATCGATATTACCATCTTCGATAAAGTCGCCGAAATAGCTGTCTTCGCTTTCTCCGATTGGCCTATCGAGACTGATGGGGTGTTTTGAAATTTTCATAACTCTGCGCGTTTCGTCGAGGCTGAGCCCGCTTTCTTTCGCCAATTCTTCGACAGTTGCTTCTCTGCCGAATTCTTGGAGCAATTTTTTGCCGGCGGTTCTAAGTTTGCTCATCGTTTCGATCATATGCACTGGAATTCTAATAGTTCTGGCATGATCGGCGATAGCTCTTGTGATTGCCTGCCTGATCCACCAAGTGGCATAGGTGCTAAATTTATATCCCCTTCGATATTCATATTTATCGACCGCCCTCATCAAGCCGGTATTTCCTTCTTGAATAATATCCAGAAAGGTCAGTCCTCTATTTCGATATTTTTTCGCGATTGATACTACCAGTCTAAGGTTTGCGCTGGACAGATCTCTTTTCGCCTGTTCGTATTGCGCGAAAACTTTTTCCACCACTCGAAGCCTTTTTTGCAATTGTTCCGGCGTTTCAGTCACTAGATCTTGCAGTCCTGCCAGCTCTTGTGTCATAGCCTCGATATCTTCGATGATATATTCTTGACAGACACCGAGTTTAATTTCTCTTTTCAGATAATGCATTTTATCTAAGATGCCGTGTAATTTTGATTTCATTGGCTGAATTCTGCTTGTTCTCAGGCTAAGTTCTTCGAGCAGCGTGGCGATTTTCCTTCTATTTCTCGCCATTATTTCCATCATATTTATTTTTTCTTTTCCCTTTTTTGTTTCGAGGCTTTTTTCAAACAGTTCGAGATCTATTTTCATCAAGATTTCTACTGTTTTCAGATTTGCCGGCAGTCGTTTTTTAATAACCGTCCTGATAAGATTTTCAGCTGTACTGATTTTCATCGTCCTATCAAAAGACAGTGTTCCTTCTTCGACTTTTTTTAGGATATCGATAGAATTTTTAGCACAGTAATCACTTTCGAGCATTTTCCTTCTGAAGCTCATTCTCGCCATTTCGATTTTTCTTGCCAGCGAGATTTCCTCTTCCCTTTTCAGCAGCGGAATTTCTCCCATTTGCGTCAGATAGACTCTAATCGGATCATCGACTCTTCTCGCCGCCGGCGTTGCCAATTGTTGCTCGAGCACTTCATCTTTTGCATGCTCTTCATCATCATCAATTTCAGGCAGTACGATTTCGTCCTCAAAATTATCACTTTCATATTTCTTTGCTTCTTCATCATCGATAATTTTGATGCCCTTTTCGTCGAGTGTTGCCAGCAGATTATCTAGCTTGACTGGGCTAATCAAATTTTCCGGCAGTTCGTCATTAACCTGCGTATAGGTCAAATATCCAGCCGTCTGCCCTTTTTTGATAAGTTCATTAACCAGCACATCGACTTCTTTATCTGTCGGTATCGGCTTAACTTCGACAGCCTCATTGCCATCGACTATCACATTTCCCGTTGGTTCCACTGCTTTTTCTATCACTTTTTTAGCCATCTATCGGCGCCCTTAAAACATATACAATTGATTTATATTTTTTCATTCACATCTTTGCGAAACCATTTTCGTTCGCAAACTATTATTCACTACGTTTTTTATATTTTTTTGTTTTTACATTTCCATCGCCTGTTTATTAAAATATATTTATTAAACCATTCTTAGATTTATTTTCCTCTCGCATCCTAATGCTTTACTAACATTTACTATTGGTTTCGCTTGAATCTATCAAGCCGCTTACTTATTTTTCTCTCACTTTCTTATGCTTTGCTAACATTTACTATTAAATACGCTTATTAAACCATTCCGAGATTTCGGCGGTTTTCTTTTTTTGCATTTTTGGTTATTTGTTTTAGATATTCGTTTGCTTTTATTGGTTGGTTTTTGATATTGGTTTTGCTTTTTCTTTGCACTAATATCTCACAGCTGTCGGCAAGATTTTTTTTGAAGTTTTGTTTTCTATCTCCCTCCATAGCCAGATCTGCGATCAGCCGTCCAGTTTCTTTCGATTCTGTCAATGCCAAGATTTCAGCGACAGTCACATCATTATTTTGTTCGATAGCTTTGAACGCAATTTTTGCTATTTTTTTCAAGCTCGGCACATCGAAGTCGTTAACAGAAATTTCTTTTTTGATTTGCGTAAACAAACTCGGTTCACATAATAGCACTTCGAGTATTTGCTTTTGTGCTATAGCGAACAGGTTTTGATTTTCGGCCTCTAGCTCATTTTTTATCACTGCGGCATTTTTATCATTTCGATCGCTTTGTGCCTGCATCCTTTTCATTCTCAGGATTAGTTCAGCTTTGATTTCTTTTGGTTCGAGCGATATCACTCCCGCGAGCCGGTTCACTAACAGCCCCATATCGATAGCCATCAAATGGCCTGCTTGCGCTGCTGTTGCGATAGTATTAAGAAATTCTTCGACAGCCGCTTTTTGTCCTGCGAGTGTTTGGTCAGCCTGAAATTTTTCTTTTAGCCGTGCCCATTTGAACTGCATTATATCGACCGCATTTTCGATAATCTTTTCAAACGCCTCTTTGCCATTTTCAGCGATAAAGTCGCACGGATCTTTTCCGTTCGGCACGGATGCCACTTTGATATCGATTTGCTGCTTTAGGCAAATTTGGATTGCTCTATTAGCCGCTTCGATTCCTGCGATATCGCTATCGAAGACCAGCACGATTTTTTTCGCATACCGCCTGATCAGCTTAGCATGTTCCGGCGTGAAGCTCGTACCTAAGGCCGCCACAACATTTGTCACTCCAGCCTGATGCGCCATTATCACATCTGTATAGCCTTCAGTCACGATAGCTGTTTTTGTTTTAACGATGCTGTGCCTAGCCTGATACAATCCGTATAAACATTTGCTTTTATCGAACAATACTGTTGCCGGCGAATTAACATATTTAGCATTATCTTCGACCAGTGTTCGTCCTCCGAACCCGATCACTCTTGCGGTGACATCTATGATTGGGAACATGAGTCTGTTTTTGAATTTATCGTTATAGCTCGGCGCGCCTCCCACGATCAGCCCTGCCTTGTTCAAGAATTGCAGCGGTGCTTTTCGTTGGTTTGCTTTTTCGATTATTATGTTATCAGCTGTTGCCAAACCGATTTTCCAATCCTTAGCTGTTTGCAGATCGATTTGTCTTTGGACCAAATATTCTCTAGCTGCTTTTCCTTTTTTCTCATCCTTTAGATTATCCTGAAAGATTTCCATCGCCCACGCATTAGCCCTTGCCATTTGCGCCGGATCTGCTGTCGGCTGCGTTTGCTGATTTGGTTTTCTTGCAACTTTTGTCAGTTTTATTGACGCTCTGTCAGCCAGTCTTTCGACTGCTTGTGGAAAGGTCAGATTTTCTCTGAGTTGTACAAATTTAAACACATCTCCGCCAGCCCCGCACGCGAAGCATTTGAAGATTTGTTTATTGTCACTCACATACATACTCGGACTATGATCGTCATGAAACGGGCACAACCCGACCATGTCCCTGCCCTTTTTTATCAGGCCGACATGCTCCGCCACCAGATCAACAATATCCGTTGCCTGCTGCACCTTCACGATATCACTATTATCAAACATTGCCATGAACTTTGCCTTTGTAAAACACGCATTTATACTAACTATATAGGCAGATTTTCCAAAAAGTCAAATCGGCGATCAAAAACCGCTTTTTCATACAGTTAAAGTGGTTTGCGAATTTTTTAGACAGTTAGCTCATGGTACAAGGCGGCTGTTTGATTTTGCTTATTTCAAGGCAAAAAACTCGACAGCGTTTGCCGTTGTCACTTGTTTGAATCGTTCGATTTCGATATTTTTGAGTTTTGCGAGGAATTTCGCCGTATGGATTAGAAATGCCGGCTCGTTGGTTTTTTGGTTTCGTACCGGCACAGGTGACATATATGGACAGTCGGTTTCGATCATCATTTTTTCCAGCGGCACAGCCACCGCTGCGGTTCTTGCTTTGTCGGCATTTTTGAAAGTCACCACCCCCGTAAACGAAATATAGTAACCTTTCTCGATCAGGATTTTCGCCTGTTTATCGTCCCCGCCATAGCAGTGAAAAACTACTTTGTTTAGATTTTTCCCATATTCGTTTAACACTTCAAGCGTTTGTTCGAACGCATCTCTGCTATGGATAATCATTGGCAGGTTTAGTTTGGTTGCTATTTTGATATGGCTGATGAACAGCTTTTTTTGCGACAGTTCGTTTGCCGTATCATAGAAGAAGTCGAATCCAGTTTCTCCGATTGCGACAATTTTTTCTTTTTCTGCTAATTTTGCCAGCTCATCGATGTCACCATCTGTAATTTTCTCAGCTTCATGCGGATGGATGCCGGCAGTTGCAACCATTTTTTCGTATTTCGCCGCCATTTCGATAACATCTTTTGTATCTGCCAAGCTGCAGCCGACATTGACCCATCTTGTAATACCGGCCGCTTCGCTTCGCGTGATAACCGCTGCGATATCGTCGTATCTTCTATCTGTCAAGTGACAATGAGTATCTACCATTTTTTTAAATCGTTCCTGTTATAGCGTAAATCACATGACACGCCAGTTTTACACTCGCCCTTTCTATGACACCATTATCACCAATTCTGTATTGTTGTATATTTCAGTATAACTATTTTATCAGCTTCGACTTTCACTTTGAACCGAGCTGTTTTGCTGTCGAGTTTTTCAAAAGGCACCGAACTGTCAACAACTCTCCAATTAACATGACTGCCGAATTTTTCGTCCACAAAAATCTCGACCGCTTCATTTTTTCTATTTTTCAGTTCGACTTCATAGACATCTGTTCTGCTTCGGCGTTGACTTTGGCTATCGACAATTTTTGTTTTGACAGGCAGATCGAAGGCGTTTCCGATATATAGCGACAGCTTTTGTTTTTTAGCAGTATGATCGATCATATCCTCGCCGACAAATTCCGCTGATCCATCTGCTGGATCTTTTTTAAACACGCGAATTTTCCCTTTCGGCAGCGCCATTCCCAACCCATATTCTTTTTCGTTTTGGAATTCTATTTTGACTTGAATTTTGTCGTTATATTGCGTTCTGTCATAGAGATACACTTTTTTCGCCGGCACATTTAGTACTGGCTCAATGAACTCAATTTGTTTGGTTTGATTATTCCCTACCGTGCTTCGCCTGCCGAGCGTATACATATGATATTCCATGAACGCCTTTTCCTCAAAGCCGCCATCGGCTTCTGCGCTGGTGGGCATCATATTTTTATATTGGTGCCTTCGACCATAATTTGACCTTGGCCGGATTTTGTTAACATCTCCAGCGATAAGTTTTATTTTAGCGTTTTTATATCCTGCTCCGCTTTTGTTGTCGATTGTCACCCAGCCGGTTAGGTCTAGGCTTTTGTCGTCAGCTGCGATAACCGCCGTATAGTCAGCCTTCCAATTGACTCGATCGGTGCTGTATGTCGTTTGGCATTTTTTTGTGCCGGCTTTTTTTGCGTTCGCCAACCATATTAGCGTTGGCTTTGTCACTAGGTCGCTTGCCATTTCTTTCAGTTCGATTCGTTCTATGTTTTGTTTAGCGATAATATCAACTTGTCCGTCCATTTTTTTGAGTATGATTTCATTTCCAACCGCTGCCAAGAGTTCGCCATTTGTTTGATATGCGTTATCGCTTCCCGACCCTTTTACTGTCACTTCGACTTTTTTATCTATATATCTTTTTAATAGACTGTCGATTGAGACCAGATCATATTCGTAATTTTGCTCGAGAATTGTCACAGCTTTCGGCTCATTCTCGCATTGGAATTTGACAGTTGTCGGATCGATAGCTGATGGAATATTGGTGAATTTAATTTCGTTAATTCCTTTATTGAACGTGATATCTCGTACATCCGTCACTATAGCAAAGTTTCCGTTATAGACCGTCAATTTGACCTCGTTTGGGTTAGCATTTGCGATTTCGTTTGTTTCGCAGGCCCCTGCTCCCATTGCTGCGACAATCATCACAGCCGTAATCATCAATTTTTTCATGATTAATTTCCTTTCAAGAAGGTTTTGTTTATTGCCTTATTTTCCCACAATTATTTGTGCTGGTAAAGCAAAATTTGACTATTGGCTCATGTTGGTTATAATTGCCTGAGATACTTTTTGTTCGATTTTTATATTTTGGAGTTTTTTTATGTTCTTCACATTAGCCATTTTCAATAACAGTTGGCAGCAAATCGTTTCCTATCCCTTGATTCGCGGCAATGGCATTTGGCGTTTTGGGTTGGTCATGGCGACATTTTTGATTTGTCTGATTGCCGGCCGCATATTTCGTTATTGGCTCACGCATTTAGCCAATCGTCATGACGCGCGTAGATCTGGTTCAATTTTCGCGATGACTTGCCGTTGTTTTGACAAACCGGTGAACATTTTATTTTTTGCCATTGCGATATACTTTTGCAAATTATTTTTATATTTCAGTGACACCGATGGCATTAAGTTAGTCATTCGCACTCATTGGAATCACGCCGCGAACATTGCTTTTTCGATTTCCGTTGCCTATGCTTTATATCGCTTGGTTGACATCGTTGAATATTTTTTGGAGTACCTCACTAGTAAGACCGCCACGAAGTTGGATGACATGTTGGTTCCAGTTGTTCGCAAGTCTCTTCGTTTTACGATCAGTATGATTTCTGGTTTGTACGTTGCTCAGTGTATTTTCGGCTCGGAGAACATCAAGGTCATCTTAGCCAGTGCCGGCATTGGCGGCATAGCATTGGCGTTAGCTGCTAAGGACACGATAGCCAATTTTTTTGGTTCGATCACGATTTTCGCTGACCGTCCTTTTCAGGTTGACGATTTGATTACTATTGACGGCAAGACCGGCAGTATTAAGGAGGTTGGTTTTCGCAGTACTAAGCTTCGTACTCTTCAGGGTCATTTGGTAACAATTCCTAACAGTACGATAGCCAACAGTATTTTGGAGAACATTGGCGACCGTCCTTTCATTCGCCGCACGACTAATTTGACTATCACTTATGACAGTGGCGTGAGTAAAACAGAGTTAGCATTGCGTTTGGTCAAGGAAATTTTAGCTGGAGTCGAGGAGATCAACACAGATTCTAATTATCCTCCTCGTGTTTATTTCAGTGCCTTTAATGATTGTTCATTGAACCTTTACATGAGTTATTGGGTCAAGCCAGCCGACTATTGGGTTTATCAGAGAGTCAATGAGTTGGTAAATTTATCTATTTTGCGTCGTTTTGAGGCATCTGGCATTGACTTTGCGTTCCCGACACAGACTTTGCACATAGATAAAAATAACAAGTAAACTACACCCTTACGAACGTGGTATTGGCTTCTACGGGCCAAAGCCCTGCTGACTTGCTAGAATGTCCACTGAATTCTAGCGAAGAAGGTTCTTCCCGGTGTTTCTTGGTTTGTGAGTGACGAAATGGATGTCACGGCAAAATTCGTATGATTGAGTACATTGCTGACCCCGACCATAAATTCTCCCTTTCCGTCATTAAATTTCTTCGAGACATTTACATCGAGTCTGCTATTTGTAGGTATTGCGACGAATCCATTACCGTAGCTATTAATTTTATTATTGTAGACATAATTGGTATTTAGCGTCCATCCCTGGCCGAAGAATTGCCTATGCGTGAAGCCGAACTTATGTTTTGAGGGATAAAAAGCTCTTATGCTCTGATGCGACTGGTCGGTGCGTAGATCGTGATAATTATACCAGATACTGAGTTGGCTATTTTTTGCTTTTATGGTTAGCTCGGTTTCGATTCCATGTGCAGTTGCTCCTTTTCCATTTACAAACTGTGCATTCACGACAGGCCCTGCCATTGTATTTATCGATCCGATTAGATTTTCCATTTTTTGCAAATAGGCATCGATCGACAGTGTCATATTTTTAGCGATTTTTCCGTGATATCCTACTTCTATTGATTTTATAGATTCGTTTTTCAGCTTTGTATTTGGAAAGACATTTAGTAGCGGCGTCCCCATAAAATAGATCGTAGAGCTTCTCAGTTGCCTAAACACCACCAGCGGTGATCTGTAAGCCCTTGCGACACTAGCCCTAACGACATGGTCCGCTTCGTCATCGAGTGCATATATTGCTGTTAGCCGTGCTGACCAATCCGTTTGTACAGGCCAGTATTTATCCAATCTGATTTGCCCTTCGATTGTCAATCGTTCTGTCATTTCAAATCGATCAATGAGGAACGCTCCAGCGGTAAATTCATTAAATGGCGATCCTATCAGTTGTATATTGACTTGATTTGGCGTAATTGTGTGCGCCGTATGCAATCGTGTCCATCTCAGATTTCCTCCTACCGAGATATGATGTTTATCTCCTACGATAAAATTCCATTGTGTTTCGAGATCATGTTCATTTGTGGTATATTTTTCAAATCCGTATGGCACATGTGTTTGCTCGACATTGTTGAACCATTGCAGATAGAAGCTGCTGTCGTCGTCGAATTCGTGATCTACTCTCGCGAATATTCTCCATACGCTCGTCAGCGCATCTCTTGCAGGGAAATATCCCCCGCTTTCTCTGTCTCCGGCTTCGATATAAGAATATCCCAATCCGAACGACCATTTTGTATCAGGCGACATATTATAGATAGCTTCGCTGTTGAACCTCCAATTTCGGCTGAAGTCTCTAGCTTCGAATCCGCCAAATCCTATAAATGCGTTATATGCAGGTGCTGACGACTGGAATCGTCCTGCCCCCGCTTTATCGGAATCTTTTCTATCTTCGTATCCTACAGACAGTTTCCAATCCCACTTATTTTTGACTCCCGCCAACCTCAGATGCGTATATGAATCGCCATATTCTGTGATTGTTGTTGATACGAATGTCCCGGTGACATCCTTTGGTTTTTTTGTAATAACGTTAATTACGCCATTGAAAGCGTTTGCTCCCCATGAAGCGCTTGCCGGCCCTCTAACGATTTCGAT
>CBDUWP010000018.1:0-19801 GCA_965370955.1 uncultured bacterium
AGTCAGCTGTTCTTTCGAGTACTTTTGGCATAGATCCGCTTTCTTCACCGACTTGGACCATTTTAATGACCAGATTCGGGAAAAATCCCGCAGACGCAATCCCTGCTGAGATACCTGCCCCCTCGACGATTTGTTGTTTTGATTTAACGATGGAATCCTTAATAACATCATTTGCCGACATTGTAGATAGGATTTCAAAGACCTCTAATACCGATACTCCTGACCCCATCAGCGTTGACATTGTTCTGCAGAATGTCACGTAGAACACCTGTGAGATAACAGTTCCGATAAGCGGCAGTTTCAGGAAACTTTCGCTGAAGAAGACATGTCCCTTTTTGGTTTTGTTGTAGATCCACGACAGCGCCACGCCCAGTCCAAAAATTGCCGCCGCGAGATAGAGTACATTATGCTTTAGCCATTCATAGACATTCATAAACCCTCTTGTAAAGCCCGGCAATTCGCTTCCGAACGTTTCAAACATAACTTCAAATCTCGGCACGATAAATGCCATTAGAAAAACCACGATAATTACGATAAAGACCAATACGAAGATTGGATAGGCCATAGCTCCCTTGACTTTTTTCGCGAGTTTATCTTTATTTTCGTAGTATATAGCCATTTTCTTTAGTGACTCCGCCATATTTCCGCCCGTTTCGCCAGCAAGAATAATGGCACAAGCCAGATTATTAAACAACTTTGGATAAGCCTTCATACAGTCGGAGAATGTTTCACCTCGATTGATTTTTTCCAGCATATCGACCAGAATTATTCTAAAAGCTGGATTTTCGATATCGTCTGAGACGATTTCTAGACTTTCCGTGATGGTAATTCCGCCTTCGACCATTGTTGTAAGTTGCCAGAAGATGGCGGATACATCTGAGGATTTGATTTTTTTGCCGCGTTTTGCCGCTTTATTTTTTCTTTTGCTTTTAGCGTTTAGTTCGTTAACGGAGACAGGCGTCAAGTTATTACTGCCGAGCCATCCCAGCACCTCTTGCACGTCTTCTGCCTGATGCACTCCTTTTTTGGAGTTGCCAACCTGATCTCTCGCTATATATCGAAAACTTTTCACTTTAACAGCCTTTTCCTAACTACTTCCAATCCCCCGTTTTTTCTATAGATATCCTTGTCACTGTCGGCGTTTTTTCGCTCGACATTAATCATAAATCCACTTTTTACGCTGAAATATCTTCCATATAGCTAACCCTCATAACCTCTTCAGCGGTGGTATTGCCTGCGATCATATTTCTGACGCCGCTATCCATAAGCCCTCCGCATCCAGCATCTCTAGCAGCTTGCCTGAGTTCTTTTTCAGTCGCTCCTCTTACGATAAGCTCTCTTAGATCGCTGTTTATAGCCAGAAATTCAAACACAGCCAATCTTCCAGAGTATCCTGTTCCGTTACATTTTTTGCATCCTGCGCCGTGATAGAACACATTTTCAGCTGCTTGTTCCGGCGTTATCTGCAATTTTTTCAGCATTAGCTCATCGAGTTGTACTGGCTCTTTGCAATGTTCGCAGATTCTTCTTACGAGCCTTTGCGCTATGACTAGGTTCAGTGTTGACGCCAACAGATATGGCTCGATTCCCATATAGACCATTCTGCTTATTGTGCTCGGCGCGTCATTTGTGTGGAACGTGCTAAGAACGAGATGTCCCGTCAGCGCCGCTTTGATAGCGATATCGACAGTTTCTTTATCCCTGATTTCTCCGATAAGAATAATATCTGGATCTTGCCTCAGGATAGATCTCAAACATGATGCGAAAGTCAGATCTATTTCCGATTTGACTTGCACTTGATTTATTCCATGCATTCGATATTCGACAGGGTCTTCTACGGTTGTGATATTTTTCGTTGGATCTTTTAGATAGTTAAGAGCTGAGTACAGCGTTGTACTTTTTCCACTTCCGGTAGGCCCTGTCACTACCACGATTCCGTGTGGTTGGTTGAGTGCATTTTTGAATATTTCGAGATTTTTCGGACTGAATCCTATTTTATTGACATCGTGACTAGCCGCAGATGAGTCAAGTATACGCATAACGATTTTTTCGCCGTATATCGTTGGAATAACAGAGACTCTGACATCGATATTTTTTGCCTCGACTCTAATTTTCAGTCTTCCGTCCTGCGGATGTCTTCTTTCTGCAATGTCTAACCCTGAGAGTATTTTGATTCTGGTGATAACAGCTGCCTGCATAGATTTCGCCGGCGGCACCATTTCTGTCAGTACACCATCGATTCTCATTCTCACCGACATGGATCTTTCTTGTGGTTCGACATGGATATCGCTTGCTTTTGCTTTAGCTGCTTGGTGCAGTAGCAGATCGACAAATCTGATAACGGGCGCTTTTGTTGCTTCCGCTTCGTTTGAATCATCAAACTCATCGCTTAGCCCGTCAGCCCCTTCGTCTACTTCGAGTTCTACAAGATCTCTAAGCTGTTGCTCTTCGATATCGAGTCCGTGATAGACCATTTCGATAGTGTTTAGGATTTCGGCTTTAGAGCTGATAACCGGTTTGATTTTTTGTTTGATTGTCAGTTCGACAGTATCGATAGCCACAACATTAAGTGGATCTGCCATAGCTACTGTAATCATTTCGTCTTCTTGTCCGTATGCAACGAGACAGAATCTTTTTGATATTTGTTCCGGTAGCAGTCTTGCGATGCTGAGGTCGACTTTTTCGATATCGTCCATGCGTACATAATCTACGGACAGATATTTAGCCAGCGCCTCAGTGATTTGATTATCAGATAGTACACCTTTTTTGACCAGCAGTTCTCCGACTCTTCCTCCGATTTTTTCTTGATCTACAAGTGTTGCTTCCAATTGACACGTAGTGATCAAGCCTTGATCGACAAGTGATTGTCCAAAAAAGTGGCTACCTGTAATATTAGTTTTCGTCTCTGTCAGATTCATTCTTTTCCTAGCTCCAAACCATATGTTTTTTTCCGATTGTCTTTGAGGCTACAATTTCCTTTGGTCACGATTAAAACATGTCAAATAAGTTTAGGTTTTCAAAATTTTTGCTATAGAAATATGGTATTTTTTTATGATAATGCAGATAATTTCTGGCATATATACCGCAATATTGGCGGTGATTGAGAGATTGATTAGCTTGATATGCTTTTTTTGCGTTGTTTTGGGTTACATTATAGGACTCGTTGATTTATAGGATTTGTTAATTTTGTTTTATGGTTTCCGATTATTTTTTGGATTGATTTGGGTTTATTTTTATTTTTTGCTGCTGCGGCAGGCTCTATAATTTTGATTTTCTATATTTGTCATTGCGAAACCTGCGTATTGTAGCAGGTTGTGGCAATCTCGTTTTTTTTCAAATCTCTGTAACCAATTGTTTTTGTTTGTCATTGCGAGCGTCTTGTCCTTCGTAGCTTTAGCGAAGAAGGAAGCGCGGCAGTCTCATGTTTAAAATCATTCTTGTTACTGCGATTGGATAGTTGATTTTACTTGACGAAAATCTCTTGAGTAGTACCATATAGTTATCAACAGTTGAATATTTAAGAAAATTCTCTGGATTTTTAGCGTTTCCGTTGGAACCAGCAAGTTTTTATATGGGAAAACGCAAAAAAACAGTGTTTGTTTATCCTAAGGCAGGACAGGCATCGCTCACGTGTTTCCCATTGGTCTTGCTGGACCTCAACGGTACATGATGGCGGTGCCTTTTTCTTTACGCACTTCCAAAATCTGCAAAATGTCATCCAGAATAAATTTTCAGAGATTCTCCTAATAAAAAATGTAGACCTGTCTACGACTTTGCAACCATTGTAGTCATGCGTAATGACATCAGGATTGACGCATTGATAAGTATGTATACAAACTATATCCTAAATCATGCTTTTACATTTTTTACGATTAAATTACTTAGAGGGATTTGTGAAATTTTGAATTGAGGAATATGAAATTTTTTTCAATGCTAAGAAGCTGGGGCAAGTTCATAATTGGGAGTTATTAAATGGATACAACTGCAAATACCGAGATATTTTCTGAAGAGGAATGGGACATTCTCGTGAACGAACTTTCCCTGTCTCCAAGACAAAGCGAGGTAATTTATCTACTTCTCAATGACCATTCCGACAAACAAATTGCCAGAGCATTAGAGATAGCAGTGCCAACAGTCCGAACACATCTTAGCCGACTTTTTTCAAGATTCAAACTCCAAGATCGTCATGAACTCATCCTTCACATTTTTTATCATTTTAGGAAAAGATGTCGAGCAGATAAAAACGGATGTCCTTTTTGGTTATCTCGTCACGGCAAATTATGAATTAATGATGTTTTTTTTTATTTCGCTCATAACAATCAAATTACTAGATGTAATTGGTAACGATGACAGCATAATTGTCGAATTGTTTTTTTTTGATTATAGGACACAATAGATTGAGTTAAATAGTTTTTTATAACACATGAATTGATGAAAAGGTAAAGAAGAAGCTGAGAGTGATGAGTTGGATAAACAAGATTCTGGCCTGACATATGCGGCTTAGTTTCCGTTTAGCTTTTTCATTTCTTTAACAGCTGAATCTTTGTAATAGATGATAATTTTTTGGAGAAGGTGAAAATGAAAAGACTAATTACAATTTGTGTACTAGCAATGTCATTGCTAGTAAATGCTCAAGCTGGCGTTACGGTTAATGTGGTAGCGTCTTCAGGAGCCAATTATTATGGTCCATCATGGAGTGGGTATAATTCAAATGCTTTGCATGCATTAGAAAACGGATTATCAACTTATGGCGACCGCGCCACCAATCCAACCGGCTACGAAGCAAGTCCTGACACGGTTGATCCATGGGAAATTGCGGTAACAAACTTCAAAAGTTGGTGTGGAGATATTAATCCAACAGGTTTGTTTGCCAATGAACATGGCAATCGAATGCATTTTGGCCTTCACGTTTACGGAGATGGCTCTACACAATTCACACTGCAGGATCTTAGTTTTGAAATCCACAGTAGTGATACAAATGACACCTTGAAACATACAGGTGATTTTAGCAGCGGTTACGAATATAGATCAACCTGTTACGGCATTGACTGGGGTGCAGACAAAGTTAAAGGTGGCGGCGATGATACTGTTTATCATTCCGGCAACAGTTCAACACTAGTGGATGAACTTGTCTATGTCGGCGTAGGAAACGCTTGGTGGCCCGGCGGTAGCAACTACGGTGATCCTCAAACTGAGATGGATGATTTTTATAATTGGATTGCAGGTAAACAATCTATAGATGTTACAGGAACCTATACCATTAATATATCAAGCGGCACATTCAGCGGAAGCGACATGGTGACAGTGATACCTGAACCGGCAACAATGATACTGCTTGGTATTGGCGGATTAAATTTTTGGCATAAAAGAAAAAAAGTTCGTGGCTAAATCACGTTTATTTAGCCTTTTGGAGAAAATAAGAATGAGAAGAATACTTATACTTTGTATATCAGTTTGTTTTGTTTTGTGTTTTTCCTCGGTATCGTTAGCGGCGGTAGTATTTGGTTTCAACCAGTCAGATTTGCTTGGCTTAACTAAATACGGTGAAAATCCGTCTGGTCAAACTCTTTCATATATAGCTAAGAATCCGGATAGTATTTATGGTTCTATGATGGGAGATGTTGGATTTATGGGCAATCTTTTAGATCTTACGCTACCAATATCGCCAGAGATTATAATCGGCTCTGACAGTCAAGACTTAACAGGCTACGATGAGTTTACAATGATATTATCCAATGATAATGATGACATTTGGACGGTAGGATTATATGTAGATAACGATGATATTGTTACCTATTCTGGAACAATTTCTCTCTCGCCGGATGAAACAGCAAGCCTTACATTAGATATTTCGAACTTTGGAGTAGTTGATTCTATAGGATTTTTAATTAGCGCCAATCGAAATGATACATTTCATATTTCAGCCGAGGCAATTCCCGAGCCTACTATGATTTGTTTATTTGGTTTTGGAATTTTAGGACTGTCACGTAGAAGATATTAAAGGAAAACTTAATTGGACAAAAAATAATGAGATAGACAATTTCTTCGTCCTCTTTCTCCTCCTTATTATGTTAGGGTTTGCGGTTGGTCGATGTATTTTTTAACCACACTCTATCATAGAGAAACTAGGCGTATTACAAATCAGTCATAATGACTGATAAAATAAAAGGGATTGACCTGAAGCTTATCGGCCAGTATTAGGTTAGTCCTCTTTTGTTTTTTATTTTATATTCTTTTCGCCCCGCACAATCTGGCCAATTGTTTTTGTATGTCATTGCGAGCGATCTGTCCTTCGTAGCTTTAGCGAAGAAGGAAGCGCGGCAATCTCTCGTTAATGAACCGATCCAATCTCAAATTCCAAGTCGAAGCCCGCCAATTTTCCCCATCCGCCGCTGCACTTTCTTTTTCCCTCCACGAATTTCACCTCCACCGCAACCAAAAAATTTTCCCCCGTCCTTCCACGAGTTCCCCGCCCGTCCCGCTCGGCTCGGCCCACCTATCCGCCCGCCGCCCGCCAAAATAGGCAAGATAGCTAAACTGTAGGGGTAAATTTTTAATTTTGCACCATTTTCATAACATTTAGACAATAGGCCTAAAAAAAAGGGGTAAAAAATGGAAAGAAATTGCAATTTTTGGGTAAGTTTTGGAAAGAAATGGAAAGTTTTGCAAATTTATGGTCATTTTTGACCCCCCAATTTCGCCCATTTTGCGTGTTTTTTGGACATAATAACGCAAAGAAGAGGTGGGAAAAAGCTGCACAACTCATCACAAAAACCTACCAATCGTATTTAATATACATATAGTTACAATAAAAATAATTTTATTGTAACTTTGTCAATGCGAAATATAATAGAAGTTTTTATTGAACATTATTTTAATGGAGACTTCAGTTCAGATGTCACGTCATACAGTTGATTTAACCGGCCAGTGGCAATTCGCCGAGTATCCTTCATCAGCCCGTAAGATGAGTGATCTCGACTCGGTAGACTGGTACACTTGCAACGTTCCCGGCAGCATCTATAGTTGTCTCGCGGAAGCCGGCCAAATTTCCGTTGAGCAATTATACTCATCGCCTGAGTCGCTGGATTATATTGGTGACAAGCCTTGGGTTTTCCGTAAAAGTTTCGATGTAAATCAGGATTTATTATCTTCTGACAAGCTCGAGTTGGTTTTTGACGGCCTCGATACAATAACGATAATTTGGCTAAACGGCAAGCTGATATCCCGCACAGACAACATGTTCGTTAGTCACCGTATTAACGTTACAGACGCCCTTAGAAGCGGTTCTAACACAATTATGATAAAATTTGAATCAGCCGTTTCATCAGCTAAAGCCTTGATGAACAAAAAAAATATCTTCAAGGATTGTCATATTTGTCACCCTGAAAAAGCTTATATTAGAAAATCTATTTTTCATTTTGGCCACAGTAGTTGCCCGACACTTTCAGGTTGTGGAATTTGGCGTAGCGTTCGTCTTGAAGCCGTCCAAAAAGCCCGCATCAATGACTTTCATATAAGAACTATCGATTGCGACAGTAGCTTTGCGGATGTCAAGATAACAGTTGCCATAGACAGAATCACAAGCGGTGACATTCAATGCAAGCTCACTGTCGGCGACAGTCACCATAGCATGGATTATTTTCTTAATTTTGATGACGACAGCACGACAAACAGTCGCGTCATACGAATTGACAATCCCGATTTATGGTGGCCGTTGGGTTACGGCGATCAGCCGTTATATGACTTCACTGCCAGCCTTACTTTTGGCGACACGACATTAGACCATCAAACCAAGCAGATTGGCCTTCGCACTGTTCGGCTCGACCGTTCAAAAATTAAAAACAGTTCCAAGTTCACTTTCAAAATCAATTCTAAACCGATTGACGTAAGAGGAGTTAATTGGCTTTCAGGGCTCCAATTGCCCGATTCAGCGGCTTTTAACGATAGTTCGGATTATAAAAGATTGCTCAACAAAATGGCTGATGCCAATTTAAACATGGTCAGAATTGTTGGCAGCGGCTACTATCAAGACGATGATTTTTACAATCACTGCGACAAATTAGGCATTATGGTTTGGCAGGATTTCATGTTTTCTTCGAGTTTGTATCCTCTTGATTCATCTTTTATTGGCAACCTCAAACATGAGACCCAAACAATCATCAAGCAATTGCGAAATCATTGCAGTCTTGTTTTATGGTGCGGTAACGACAAGATAAACTGGCTCTTTCAAAGTGGCTATTTTGGCAGGAGTCAGTTCAAAAGTAAATCCATTTTTTCCAAACTTTTGCCGGACCTCCTTCATCATTTAGACCCTGATCGTCCTTATATTCCAACAACTCCATTTTCCAAAAAGAAAGATTTAAACAATCCCACTGATGGAACATTTCATGCTTTCGACAGCAATTTTAATCAGCGTAATTTTTTAGATTCTACTAACATCAAGACCAAGAGCCCTGCTTTTATTGCTGAGTCCGGCCTTGCATCGATGCCATCATCTAATGTCATAAAATTATTTGGCCGCGCCGCGCAATTGTATCTGTCCACACTGTCTATCGACAAACATAACTATCGCAACATTCACGCTAACAGCGACCTGTTCCGCACGAGTAACGAGCTGTTTGGTCCAACTTCTGACTTAGCTCATTTTGCTTATTTAACCCAAGTCACTCAAGCCCGTTCCATAAAAAAACATCTTGAGCATTTATCGATAAACCCTGTCAATTCCGGCGTATTATTTTGGCATTTGAATGACTGCTTTCCATCGATAAGCTTTTCTCTTATCGACTATCTACAGCAGCCCAAAGCCGCTTATTATTACATTCGGCGTTTCTCGTCAGACTTGAGTTTAATCGCTTCTATCGCGCATAAATCAAGAAATAGCCACGACTTACAGTCAATAGAATTAACAATGGTCAATCGTCGCCAAGAGCCTGTGACAGCTGCGATTGTTTGCCGCCATATTGATTTATCAGGCAACTTGATTGACGAGCTAACCTTTCCTGCAGCATCGGAAGCTCAGTCGTTTTCATCTTCGATAAAACTGCCAAAATCTTTAGTCTCACCCAGCGATCCTCAAAACCAATGCTTGCATTTATTGCTGGAAAAAGACGGCAAAATTTTAGCTGAGAATTCTCTTTTTTATCTGCCCGACAAATACATCAATTGGCCGCAGCCTTCTATCACTTGCGACACAATTAAAATCGGCGATAAGGTTCAACACAGTTTGAAATCGAGTTCAGTAATCAAGGATATATATCTTCAGACTGGCGATTTAAATACAGATACCAATATAATTTTTAGTGACAATTATTTTGATTTATTTCCCGGCTTTGAAAAAACAGTAACTGCTTCGTTCACAAATGGCAAGCCGATCAAATTTCGCAGTACTGATAAAATTGGAACAATCAAGGTTTAACAATTCTCTAAAACACAAAGCCTTATGGGAACATACAGAACGATTAAAACCATTTTGATTAAGGACCTATTGCAGCAGTCTCGTTGCGGGCAAGTATTGCCTGTCGCCATAGCTCTTGGCATAATAACCTCTTTAGTATTTCGCCTTAGCTTAGGTTTTTCCGCCATTGAACCAACCATAATATCAGCGGTAATTTTGTTGAATATCATATTTGCCATTGTCATTTCCAGCGAGAAGCTTTTTTTTTATGAAGATCAGCACAGTTGTATTGACGGATTAGTATTAGCTTGCGATTGCCTTAGCGATATTTACATAGCCAAGTTTTTTGCTAACATTTTCAATCTTTGTCTGGTTGAATTTTTCACTATTGGCGTTACCTTTTTGCTGTTTAACGTAGCTTTATCGTCGATTTCTTTAAGCTTTATTGGCATTATAATTTTGATTAACGTTTCTGTTTCCGCTGTATCGACTCTTTTGGGTTCGTTATTGATGTCGGTTCACAGAAATAGTTCTTTATTAGTTGTCCTAATTTTCGCAATAATAGCGCCGGTATTGATCCCGTCATCGACAGCCATAACAGCCAGTCTTTTTCCTTCTTCTGACATTTCTCATGATGTCACTTCATCGATATATATGATAGCATCTTACGGCATCATTTACGGTTCAGTTGGCTGGTTATTATTTAAACATACAGTAATTCAGGATTAGCAGGAGTTTTAGTTTAATGTTAAAAACGCTCATAATTTTAAGTATCATTTTGATTTTAGGTTCATTAGCGACCGTTTTTTTTGTGGTTCCATCTGCCTCATTTGACCGCAATATTGTTTATATTCACGTTCCTAGTGCATTTGCGGCCATCATGTGTTTTGGCATATTGTTTGTATCATCGTTGATGTATTTACGAACAGGTAGTGACATTTACGATAGAGTTAGTTTTTCTGCCGCCGAATGTGGATTGATTTTTGCGCTGGCATTGAATATTACTGGCTCTATTTTCGCGAAGGTTCAATGGAACATTTGGTGGTCCCCTTCTCCTCGTTTGATTAGCTCAGCTGTAATGCTGATGCTGCTAGCGGTATATTTAATGCTAAGAGCCTCTTCAGGGTCATCTAAGAAGATTATCGCGGTGTTTGGGATCATCGCCTCGATAGATATTCCCATCATTTTGATCACCGCCCGCGCCACCAGAGACATTCATCAGCCGACAATTGGCTTTGAAAATCCATATCAAGTAACAGCTTTTGTGGGCATGATAATAGGAGTTTGTATGTTTGCGGTTTGCCTAATAATAATCAGAGTACGCATCTTAAAATTAAACGAAAAATTGAAACTTAAAATTACGGAAAATTTATAATGTTATATTTTTATTCAGCCTTTGCCGCCGTCTGGTTATTATGCAGCGGATATATTCTATACCTCGCACGACACATAAATCGAATCGAAAAACAACTAAATGCAGTTTCACATATTGGTAAATAAAGCTATAAGACCAATGCAATCTCGGCAGCATAAACCAGTACCATTTTAATAATGCCATCATTAAAACTATCCCCCAAACTTTGTTTATACTAATAAGTCACCACTCCCATACGAACACAGCATTTGTCGCAACGGGCCTCTTGAGCCCGTCCGACTTTATCGGATGCTTCCATCTACACCTTTAGCGATGTAGTATTACGAAGGAAAAATAAATTTATATCCTCAAATTACCATTTGTGTCAAAAATCCTGATAGTATTTTTACCAGCCTCTTTCGCTCTGTACAAAGCCTTGTCCGCAATCGAAGTAATATCTTCTGCACTTAAATTAGGATCATGTTGTCCAACCCCGATGCTCACGGATGTTTCTATCTCCTGACCCTTCCATATAAATGGTGACCCGGAAATAACCTTAACAATACGTTCTGCCACAGCTACTGTTTCCTCTAGCGATGTATTGGGCAAAATAATCGCAAATTCATCGCCGCCATATCGGGCTGCTGTATCAATTTGTCTAATACATTCATTGATTTTCTGACTTGTGAATTTGATGATTTTATCGCCTGCACGGTGACCAAATTGATCATTAACCGTTTTAAGATTATCAACATCGATCATAATCATAGACAACTCAGTATTATACCGCTTGGCTCTCCACAGCTCTTTTTCGAGCAAATCATAGAACGTTTTATGATTCGCCAGACCCGTTAAAACATCTATCTTGGCCTGATGCTGCATCTCTTCAAACATCTTTATATTGCCAATCGATGTACCAATAAGCTGAGCAAGTAATTCAATAAGAGTTATATCCCTTGCCGTAAAACCTTGACCATCACATTTATCTGACAAATTAAAAACTCCGACCACCCTGTCTTGACAAACTAATGGAACAATCGCACAACTGCTTGTCTCATAATTATTAGAAAAGTGTCGCTGCGATTTTTTTATCAACGGAGCATTATAAGAATCAATGTCATCCGTCAAAATCAACTCTTTACTAAGCGCAGCCATCACCATCGGAGATGGAGAATCTTGATTTAGTGAGACAATCTTGTTGATAAGAAATTCATGATTATGCTTATACAAATGCAAAATGTTGCTATTGTCATCAAGCACATAAAGGGACGCCCACCGAACACCTAACAACTTGGGAATCTGGCTAACACAAACGTCACCAATAGACTCCAAATCTAAGCTATTAAGATGCTTAGTTAGCGGAATGATGCGACTGAGAATGTTCAATTCGTCGTCACAAACATTAATATCATCTATTTCTTTTCGAGTTTTCCGAGTCATAATAATTTCGTCTTTTCCATAAAGTTTCATCTAAAAATTTCGGCTCAATTTGTAAATCCAAGCCAACTCTAATGAAAACTTACGAAATCTTTGGGCAAACAGCAAAAAAAAGTAAAAAAATCGTGAAAAAAACAAAAAAAAGTTGACATCCGATAAAACATATTTTACATTTTGTAAAACATAAAACATGTTTTTGTCGAACAGATTTAATTGAATAGATTCAAATAAACAAAGATTTTCTAAATCGAAGTTGTTCAAAACTGTTTGGGTCATCTTAACAAAGTACAAAGATTCAAGAGAATTAAAACCAGTTGCCGGAAAAATAAAGCAGATGAATTCAGCAAACACAAAGTACGAAATACCAGCTAAGCTTTACCGTATCGGTGACCTTGTGAATCACAGTCCCTACTCTCGGCAGACCATCCACAACTATACGACTATGGGCCTGATCACTGAATCTCAAAGAACAGATGGGGGCCATCGTTTGTATGATGAGTCCGTCTTCAAAGTATTGGCTGAAATAACTGAACTTAAAAAAACAAAAACGCTTTCGGAGATCAAACATATTCTCAGTTAGCAAACGTGCAATAAATTAAAATCAAAAATGGATGAGATTGTTTCTTTTCAAGTAACATTCATATGATAGAAGGAGCTATGATATGGAATTAGTACCACAGATAGCTGACAATATGACTGAATTGTTAGCTAAGATATTAGAATTCACCAAACAGAGACGTCAATTGCTATTGGAAAATATCAGTAATGCTGATGTTGGCGGGTTTGTCCCTAGTGATCTTAACGTCGACGAATTTTCAGATTTGCTGAATTTCGCCATTGACGAGCATGTCGAGCATAACAGGATCGTTCTTCAGGACACAAATAATTTTCAATTTGGTTCAAGCGGCCATTTCAAGATTAGCCCTATCGTTGATCTAAGAGCCCAAAAACTTCGCATTAGCGATAAAAATGCCTATTTGGATATGCAGATAAGCAAATTGTTAGAGAACAGTTTGAACCAAAAAATAGCCGTGCAATTGCTGAAGAAAAAGCAAGCTTTTGAACCTTTTAGCCAAGAAACTACTATTTAATCAACAACTATAATATTAAGAGTTCCGATGAAGAATAACAATCACTTGAAACAAATCATGAAAAATTGTCGTAAGAGAGCAAAAATAATTGCTGTTACAAGTGGTAAAGGGGGCGTTGGCAAGACGAATATTTCTGCCAACTTAGCTATATGTTTAGCTGCTGGCCAGAAAAAGGTTCTTTTAATTGATGCCGATTTTTCATTGGGCAATCTTGACATAATAATGAACGTCAACAGTTGCGGCAATATTGGTCATTTTTTAAAGGGTCGAAAGAGTATTGACGAGATCATTTGTACTGGCCCGGAATCTGTTAGTTTGATTTGTGCTGGCTCTGGTTTTGAGCAGTTAGCTAATTTGAGTGACTTCCATCGCAATCGTCTTTTATCGGAATTGGCTAAGCTTCAGAGTCATTATGACGTCATCATAATAGATACAGCTGCTGGCATTTCCAAGAAAGTCATTAGTTTTTGTTTAGCGTCTGATCATTGTCTCGTGGTAACGACCCCACAGGCGACAGCGATGACAGATGCTTATGCGATGATAAAGGTATTATCTAGTAATGGTTATATTGGTCAAACAAGTGTCGTTGTGAACATGGCGGATTCGATTGCAGAGGGACGCAAAACGCACCGAAAAATCGCCAGCGTTGCCTCCCGTTTCCTCAACACCAGTGTTTATAATGCAGGCGTTTTATTAAATGATGAAAAACTGACGGCAGCGGTAAAAACAAGAACCCCTGTCGTGATAGAATATCCCAAAGCCAAAATAACAGCTTCATTGGCCGCTTTGGCAACAAAATTGGGCAATAGCTCGGTTATTAAACAAAACGAAGACGGCTTTTTTAGAAAAGTTGTTAACTGGTTTGTCTAAATTTACTAGTTTATCTAAAGTTATCGGATAAACATACGATAAGGACTTTGTGAGCAGAATAAATGACTTTGGGTACTTAAAAATAATTAAAGTGATGAAAAATATATTCAACTGGGCTAAAAATATTTGCTACCAGTTTTCATGGAGGAAACCGTGCAAAACTCAGTAAAAAACAAGAAAAAAGAAGCAACAGAAATTCTCAAAACATGGAAGTTATTTTGGGAAACTCACGATGACAAGTATCGAAACATATTGATGGAAAATTATAGATACCTGATTCGTTACGCGGCTGAACGCCTGCATGCCAAATTGCCTGATAAAGTCGAGCTAGATGACCTAAGCAGCGCGGGCATTTTCGGACTAATGGACGCTATCGATGCCTATGACCCAGAAAGAGGCGTAAAGTTTGAAACCTATTGCTCACCACGCATCAGAGGCTCGATACTTGATGAGCTTAGAAGCATGGACTGGGTTCCACGATTAGTCCGTTCTAGAGCTAGCCAACTCTCAAGAGCCACCCAATCCCTCGAAACACATCTCGGCAGAATACCAACAGACAAAGAAACTGCCAAGAAAATGGAACTGAACAAAGTCGAATACGAACGTTTAAGAAAAGATGCCAATACTGTCGGTATGATATCTCTCGACACCCAGTACAGTGACGATGACAGCGAAAACAGTATTCGTGAAATAGACATAATCAAGGACAAAAAGAGTAAAAACCCTTTGATAGAAGCTCAAAAACAGGATTTGAAAAATCTTCTAACCAAGGGTTTGACAAGAGCTGAGCGACTTATAGTGGTATTATATTATTATGAAGAAATGACAATGAAAGAAATTGGCGCAACGCTAGACCTTTCAGAATCGCGAGTATCTCAGATGCATTCGTCTATATTAGCACGTCTAAAAGCTCAAATGGATAATCGCAAAAAAGAATTCGCCATATAACTGGCTTCATACTTTCTCTTCTCATGAGAATGCTAGTCTATGTCAGCGTTTTTTTGCCATAATTATTATTTGATAGTTCTGCGAAATTTCCCTATAATTAACGGGCAATATTTGTTCGTTTAAATCAAGGATTAGATCATGTTATTTACAAAAATGCACGGCCTTGGCAATGATTATGTTTATGTCAATTGTTTCGAAAAAATCTCAATTGACAACCCCTCTGCACTCGCAATCGAGGTGAGCGACCGGCATAAAGGTATTGGCGCTGATGGCCTCATACTAATATCACCAAGTGACATCGCAGATGCAAGAATGCGAATATTCAACGCCGATGGCTCAGAAGCTGAGATGTGCGGCAATGGGCTTCGCTGCGTAGCTAAATTTATATACGACCGCAACCTTGCTCAACCGTCAACGAGCTTCTCAGTGCCGGGGCAACAGAGCTTTCGCTATTCATTGAACATCGAAACTGGCAATGGCGTTTTAACAGTTGGAATCGAAGCTGATGAAAATGATAAGGCAACAGAAATTTGTGTCAACATGGGTCAGCCGATTTTAACACCAGCTGAAATACCAGTTGATATCGATGCTGAAGAAATCATCAACTATCCAATCGAAATCGAGGGAGAAAAACTTGAGATAACTTGCATTTCGATGGGTAATCCACACGCAATATTTTTCTGTGAGAATGTCACTTCAATCCCACTAGAACAAATCGGCCCAATCATAGAAAATCACTCGCTATTTCCAAACCGAATTAACGTCCACTTCGTCAATATTTTAAGTGAAAATGAATTCAATATGCGCACATGGGAACGAGGCAGCGGCGTGACAATGGCTTGCGGCACAGGAGCTTGTGCCTGCGGAGTCGCTGCAATTTTAACCGGCCAAACCGAACGAATTACAACAGCCCACCTACCGGGCGGAGATTTGAAACTCAACTACAGCCAACAGGATAATTGCGTCTATATGACAGGGCCAGCAACGGAGGTTTTTGAAGGCAATTGGATTGGTTGATAAATTGCAACATAAAAACCGTAGATAATCCCCAATTTAGGGATTAAAAAACGATTTTTGTGGTTTCTGCGAAACACATATCATTGACAATCCCCTGTTAACTTCTATAATAGTCGCATGAAGAAAAATATACTTTTTGTCGATGATGACACGATTATCCTTGAGTCCATCTGTGACTTCTTGACATCGGAAGGCTTCTCCACTGACAAAGCGACCAGCCAAAAACAGGCTTTAGACAAATTGCAAACCAGACGTTATGATTTAGTAATAACGGAATTCAATCTTCCCGACGGCAGTTGTTTCGATCTCATAGATAAAATCAAGCAAGACTTTCAACAAACTGTCACCATAGTTGTAACCAAATATGGCACGATAGAAAGTGCCGTCAAATCAATTAAGCAAGGGGCTCTGGATTATCTAACCAAACCCATCAATGATGACGATCTTCGTTTGGCGATCAATCGCGCCCTTAAACAACAATCTCTAATGAGCGAAAACGAGCAACTGAAAAACCAACTTGAACAAAAATATAGTTTGGAAAATATTATAAGCCAAGATTATAAAATGGCAAAAATATTTAGCCTTATCGAGGTTGTAGCTGACAGCAAGACCACTGTTTTGATGGAGGGGCCCTCTGGGACAGGTAAAAGTATGCTAGCTAGAGCTGTGCATTATCAATCAAATCGAAGCCAAAAACCATTCGTGGAAGTCAGCTGCGGAGCTCTTCCTGAAACCCTCTTAGAAAGTGAACTGTTCGGTCATGCCAAAGGTGCTTTCACCGGAGCTATCAGCAACAAAAAAGGGAAATTTTTAGCGGCAGATGAAGGTACAATTTTTTTAGACGAAATCGCCACCGCTTCGCCTGCGCTGCAAGTGAAACTGTTAAGAGTCTTGCAAAATCGCGAATTCGAGCCTGTCGGCAGTAACGAAACCATTACTGTGGATACCAGAGTTATTTTAGCCACCAATCAAAATCTCGAAGAACTAGTCAATCAAGGGAAATTTAGGCAGGATCTTTTTTATCGAGTTAATGTAGTGACAATCAATCTTCCATCACTTAGCCAACGAGTTGGTGACGTACAACTGCTGGCGAAACAATTTTTGAAAAAATACAGTCAACAACACAACAAACAAATAATCGGCATATCCGACGAAGCTCTTAAATATCTTGAACTTCACAACTGGCCCGGCAACATCCGAGAACTGGAAAATGTAATCGAAAGAGCAACCCTGCTGAACAATGACAAATTTATTCAGCCGGAAGATCTGCCACAATCACTGCTTTCGCCAGTCAAAAACCAAAAAGAATACAAACCCTCAAGCCTCAAAGAAGCTTTATTTGAGCCAGAAAAAAACATCATACTTCAAGCCTTGATAGCAAACCATTGGAATAGGCAACAAACAGCTGACATGCTGGAAATAAATCGCACTACACTGTTTAAGAAAATGAAGCTATATAAGCTCTACGATGAAGCGAGAAAACTCGGGATATTGTAAGATTAAAATGCCCGGGACTGGAGTCGAACCAGCACCCACCGAAGTGGACTAGCCCCTCAAGCTAGCGCGTCTGCCTATTCCGCCACCCGGGCGATTTCCAATCAAATCAATCAGAAAGCGATGATTATCAGCGATTATGGGCAAATTGTCAATTTCAAAATTCAAAACAAAATCAAAAGCTGCATCGCTAGCCGCAATTTATCTTAAAACCCCTTCGCCGCATTATATAACAAAACCTGAAGACGAGGCGAAAATCTATAGCCCTTTTTTTTGCATATCTCAGCTACAATTTTGGCCTTATCTATATAAGTCTCTAGATCACAAGCCTGCGGCATCAGTGAAATCTTTTCAATATCCACATCGCCAAGATCGCTAATAATATTCTCTATTTCCTGCAAATCATGTTCTGTATCGATAACAAATTTCAGTTGATAATTATAGGCCTTCATTAATTGGGCAATAGCTGGAATATTCAGACGTTCCTTCTCGTGGTTCGCAGCAATTTTTGAATCGGCTGGCGTCGAATTTTTAAGCTTTGGACTAATACTCATCAAATTGCAGTTTAAATCCGGCACAAATTTAAAGCCAGCTGTTTCAATCGTGACATGATTGCCATCAGCGAATAATTTCTGTGATAATTTGTCAATCTCTTTAGCAGACATTGGCTCGCCGCCTGTTATAACAACATGGCTCGTTGGATATTGAGACAACTTCTCAGATATCTGATTAAGGGACATATCTTGACCAGCGGCAAAATCCCAAGCATATTTGGTATCGCACCAATGACATCTCAGCGGACAACCGCTTAGCCGAATAAACACACTCGCCACGCCAGCCAACACGCCTTCGCCCTGTATCGAATAGAAAATCTCATTAACTATCATGAGCTAACATACCTTAATGGATCGACAAGGCCAGCTTCGGCAAAGCCTTTTAATCTTAACCGGCATGAATCGCATCTGCCGCAGCTATCGCCCGTAGCTACCGGATCATAACAGCTATGGGTCAACGAATAATCCACTCCAAGTTCCATGCCTGCTTTAATAATCTCAGCCTTTGTCATATCGATGATGGGCGTATCAATAGTCAAATATTTATTCCCTTCCGTTGCCGCTGCTGTTGCTAGGTTCGCCATTTTTTCAAACGCATTGATAAATTCGATTCGGCAATCTGGATACCCACTATAGTCGGTGGAATTGACTCCGATAAAAATATCCAAAGCTCCCACAATCTCTGCCCAAGCAAGAGCATAGCTCAAAAATATAGTATTGCGAGCAGGCACATAAGTCACTGGAATTGGGCCATTTTCTCCGATTGCATCGCTATTTTTCGGGACTGATATATCCACATCCGTCAAGGCTGAGCCACCCAAAACGCCCAAATCAATATCCAACGTGCGATGCTCCGCCGCAGACATCGATTTAGCTATTGTCTTAGCGCAATCTATCTCCTGCTGATGCTTTTGGCCATACCGAAAACTCAGAGCATAACAGGCAAAGCCCCTGCTTTGGGCTATCGCCATGATCGTGGCTGAGTCAAGGCCGCCACTTAAAAGTATTATCGCTTTTTTATTTTTTTGCAATTGGTTTACAACCTAATTCTTGTAAAAATCATCCAAATCGGTTACATTATTATATCATATTTTTTATAAGGTTCAATAGATGAGCAGAAAACCCGAAATTGATTTATTTGACAATCCCAAGCCAAATAGAAACTATACAATCATAATCAAATGCCCGGAGTTCACTAGCGTTTGCCCGAAAACAGGCCAACCAGACTTTGGAACAATTACAATAGAATATTGCCCGGACAAACTTTGCATAGAACTGAAAAGCTTAAAATTTTACATGCAAAGCTTTCGCAACGAAGGGATTTTCTATGAATTTTTGACAAATGAGATACTAGACGATTTATCCACAATCGCCAAACCGAGATGGATGAAAGTAACAGCTAAATTTACGTCCAGAGGCGGAATCAGTACCGAGATAATAGTTGAATACAAAGCAAAAAACTAAATATCTGATTTAAAAGAGTATTAACATGGTAACAAAATTTCATTGTAAATATTGTGGAAAAAAAATTATGGCTCCGGATAAAGCCGCCGGCAAATGGGGGAAATGTCCTAAATGCAACAGCAAGCTTTATATTCCGAGTGACACCTCTGACGCTGAAGATTTTAATTTAGAACCCCTT
>CBDUWP010000019.1:0-19564 GCA_965370955.1 uncultured bacterium
GTGCAACTTTTTCTAGGGTTGTTTTTCCAATCCCTCTTGGCGGCGTGTTTACGATACGTAATAGAGCCAAATCGTCAAGCGGATTCGCCAACACTTTCAGATATGCGATAACATCTCTGATTTCTTTTCTGCTGTAAAATTCCACGCCTCTAACAATTTGATATGGTATTTTATTTCTGATTAGCATTTCTTCCAGCGATCGGCTCATAGCATTTACTCGATAGAAAACCGCGATATCCCTTAGGGCTGTTCCTTTTTGCTGCAATTGCTTTACTTGCGTTGCCACAAAGTCCGCTTCTGCAAATTCGTCTTCGGCGACATCGATTGTCACCTGCCCGGCGTGGGGCTTGGTTGGTATTAATTTTTTTTGTTTACGGTTTATATTATTACATATCAGGTCATCTGCTATTTTGAGTATTTTTGGTGTACTTCTGAAATTTTCTTCTAGAGCCACGATTTTGGCATTTGGATAATCGGTTTCAAACCGCAGAATATTTTGTATATCCGCCCCTCTCCATCGATAGATTGATTGGTCAGGGTCACCGGTTGCACAAATATTTGAATGTTCGCTCGCTAAGAGTTTCGCGATATTATATTGAGCATTATTAGTATCTTGATATTCGTCGATCATCAAATATTTAAATCTTAAGCTCAATTCTTTTCGTACCGTTTCATTTTCTTCGAGCAATATCGCTGTTTTCATAATGAGGTCATCAAAATCCATTGAGTTGTTAGAGCTCAATATTTTTTGATAATTAGCATATATTTTCGCTAACGATTTACTAAAATAATCGCAGGCATTTTGCTCAAATTTTTTTACTGTCACCATCTGATTTTTTAATGAGGATATTGCGTTCAGCATTCTCGCCGGCTGAAAATTCGTACTATCGAGGTCACATTCTTTGACTGATTGCTTTATCGCTTTTTTTTGGTCAGCTGTGTCATAAATGCTGAAATTGCTGTCGATACCGGTGCTGGCGGCATATTGCCTCAAGATTCTCACACAGAGCGAGTGAAACGTGCTAATTTGCAGAGCTGAGGTTTGGCATAAGCTTTTTGCTCTGCCCGCCATTTCCGCAGCCGCTTTATTGGTAAAGGTGATAGCACAAATATTGTATGGCTTGATACCCGCTTCGATTAGCGCCGCGATCCGATATGTTATGACTCGGGTTTTACCGCTTCCGGGCCCAGCTAGAACGAGCAATGGTCCATCGACATGGGTAACAGCTTGTTTTTGCGATTGGGTTAATTGATCAAGAAATCTTTTAAGCATTTGGCATCCTTGCAGGCTTTATCATTTGTTTTCGAGCGAATCATTTTTGTTTTTGCTGATTGATTAAAATTTCCTGATTTTCGAGTTGCTTAGCTAATTTCGGCCTTTCGAGCTTTATCCTCGCCAGCAGACTATTTCTAAGCTCAGCCGGATATTCCTTATCATTGACAAAATCTAGCAGTGCGAAATATTTTTCCATTTCGATGCTTTCCAGCCTCAACCTATCTTGATCTCTAGCCGAATTACGATAATATTCATACATTTCTTCCACGAATTTTTCGCGTGCGTAAGCCTGATCATCGTCTCTGATTGCATATCTAAAATAAGCCTCTTTGAGCATTAAATGGATCTGCTTTTTAACCTGTATCCAGCTCAGTGTCACCACAGTTGACTTTAGTCTTTTTTGGATAAAGACCATATGCGTCACCTTAAAATCATCACAGGGATACAGCTTTTGCAATTGCCGGTATATCTTTTTTGAATAGTCGGCATGTCCTGCCTGATAGAAATCCAATACGCAACCTTCGAGAAAATTCTCATGTCCTTTTTGCAAAGCTTCTGCAGAGTTTGGACTAACATTTTGATAATATTCAATATTCGCAAGCCTTGTTTTGTTAAAAGCGTTAAACATTCTCAAATCTGGCCGAATAAAAACATCATAATTCATTTTGTTTTTTTCTTTGGTGAAATATGCTTGGCTCGCATTTTCGTCAGTTGGAACTTTGTATATATATAGCTTTCCATATCGAAACAGATTTTGCAAACCATGCGTAACCATTCTGCCCAGATTCAATTGATACGACGAATATTCTTTTTTGCTTCCTCGTTCCAATCCTAATTCAGCCCAATAGATAGAATGAACATCTGCAACTCGCCAATCGAGTGGATATTGTTTATGAGCTGCATCGAAATCGACAGGCCCGAATTTTTTATTTAATTTTTGCATAAATTCTGGATTGAGTTTTAGCACATTTCGCAACTCCCAGCTTTTGGCGAAAAAATCTATTTTTTTAAGCACTTCGCTGCCCTGATATTCCTCAACAACCTTAAATGCCTCATCATTAAAGCTGGTTGGATTTTTTCTTAACTTCAAATAATTAGTTGCAAATGCCCCCTGCTCAAATTTTTTGTCACTATTTTTTAGCTCATTGACAAATGTCGCCGCGTTAGGATCAGTTTCGAGCTGACTTAATGTTTTTGGTGCTGCGATAAGATCTTCAAAAAATTGATTATCCGCCCCACCGACAAGCGGCTCCATAATCATAGCCAATTGCAGTTTATAATATCTATGCAGATCATCAGAAAAAAAGCCAATTTTATGCTGATATATTCTGGCAAGTTCTTGATATAGCTGAATACTTTTCGGATTGATAACGATAGCCTTATCTCTGAGCAGTTCGTATCCATTTTTGACCCACTGCCATCTTTGTTCCGGCTGTGAAATTGGAATAGCTACAGAAATATTATACGCCATATTCCACGCTTGAAACAGCCATACTTCTGCGAATCTCGGTTGTAGAGTTGTGATCCATTCCGACAATTGTTTGGCATCGAAAAATTGTCCCTGCTCTTTTAGGTTATCAGCTCTGATCCACAAAAAGTCGACCAAAATTCCTCGAAACGCGCCCATTGCTACAGTAGCAAAAGCCAGTGACGGCGGCGCATTTTCAAGTGGTTCGTTGGTTATAAGATTCAGCTCTATCCGCTGTCGATTTATATAGTCCAGCTGGGTCCCAGCCAAAAAGAACAATCCGGCAGATATAACAAGACATAAGCAGCAAATTATCGTATTACGTAATTTCATATTTTTATCAGATAATAACCTTAGCAATTTCACGTTTAGCAAAAATCCATACAGCGACAACCAATAGCAGCATTGCTTTGACGCCGATCATGATCATGGCCATCGCCGCCACTTGCGACCAGCTAAGCAGCTTAGACGCCACAAGATATTTCGCCGGTTGAAATTTATCGAATTGCGGCAAGAAAAACACAAATGGCCTAAAGGTGTAATCATACAAATTGCTCATCGATCCCTTTAGACTATCGAACGATTCCACGATAAAGCTGTTAGCTGCCCCTGCTGTGAAGATCACTAGACAGAGCATTATAGCCACAGGAAAAGACAAAAAGCTAGCCGCAAACAATCCCAGACAAGCCAAGAATGTCACTTTGATAAAAATTAGCAGGACACATCTTATAAAATTCAAGGTGAAACTATCCGCTTTGTACAGCACTTCCAAACCATCTTTTAATGGGAAGATAACTAACCTGTTTGCATGGTCCTGCATATTCAAAAACCCTACCGCCAGATAGCCGTCATCAGCCACTGCGTCAGCGGGCAATTTTATTTCGGTAACGGTTCTGATCAGGTCTTTCCTTTCGAATGCGTATGTTTCTGCTCTTTTTGTCGTGATGTCACTTACTGGCCTATTATCTCCAATTATCCATCTGCTTTTGATATCCAAATTTGGCGGATTGTCCGGCGTTTCGTATTTAAATTTCACAAAGATGCTATTATTTTTATTCGGGAGGTTTATATTATCAAAATGCCATAGCTTATCTTGTCCAACTTCGACAGCTCTTTCAGCCAATTGCTCTCTTCGTTTGATAAGATTGTGTATTTTTTTATCAGAGTAGCCCATTGGCAATTGATTTCTATTTTTCAGCTGCTTGTAGGATTTATCGATTATGTTTGAGAAATCTTTTTGGACAGGCTTTGCCGAAACCCTAGCCGTATAGAACTCATCATTCAGGATTGTCATTTGTTTTGGGCTTGCCTTGAGATATTTCGGCATATAGATTACGACGCCATATATCACAGAGGAAAACATCGCCAGCAGACAAACATTGATAAGCATAATCCCCAGCAATTTGCCCAATATAATCTGATATCGTTTTACCGGCTTTGTTAGAACCGTATACATCTGACATCCTTTGATATCGCTCGTCATGGTATAGGTTGACATAATAATGCTGAACAGGCTCAGGATCAGGCTTGTCAATGAAAAACTATAGGTCACAAAGGTTTGCAGCCGGCCCTTGACTGTCCCATCGCCATCCATCGTAACCCCCATAGCGATCAGCATAATCAGCATCAACAATGACAAGGCGACAAACACTTTCATTCTCACAGCCATTTTAAAAGTGTTCTTCGCTATAGCCCAAAGACTAAGCATTTGCATCCCCTTGCTTTTTGGCATTTTCATTGTTTGTCAATTTGTCAAGCAGATCATTATTGATTTCTTGCGGCGATTTTTGCGTAGGTTTAGTTTCTGTATCTGTTTGAATACCTTTTGTTGGAGCAGAGCCTGCCTTAACAAGTTCATCGAGGATTGTTTTTGAATCTTCATTTGTTTCGGTTGACTGTTCTGACAAAAAGGTGCTTATTTTAGTCGTACTGAACGCCCCGCTCGTTGAAATCTCATCTTTTTGAGCCTGATGTATCGTTTTAACAAAGAAGTGTTCGAGCCTATCCATCGGCGTATGTACATTAAAGTCGACATTTTCGTTTTGCAGGATTTTTTTGATTTTTTCGAGCGCTTCATCGCTCAGATTATCAGTTATAATTTCCGTTTTATTTGTTTGTTTTAGTAATTGGTTGACATGTCCCTGCGATTGGATTTTTCCTCCGTACATGATAGCGATTCTATCGCAGATATCTTCAACATCAGCCAGCAGATGACTGCACATTAAAACAGTTTTGCCTCGTTTTGCCAACATCAGGATCAGGTCTTTGATTTGCCTTGTCCCGATCGGGTCAAGCCCTGTTGTCGGCTCATCTAGTATCAATAGATCCGGATCATTTATCAACGCTTGCGCCAATCCTATTCGCCTTGCCATACCTTTTGAAAAGGTTCCGACCTGCCGATTCGCCGCCCCTGCTAATCCAACCATATCGATAAGCTCATCGATTCTAAAGTTTAGGACTTTTGATGGCAGTGAGAACAATTTTCCGTAGAACCTAAGTATTTCCCTAGCCGTCAGATATTTGTAGAGATATGATTCTTCCGGCATAAATCCTATTCTGCTGCTGATTTTAAGATTGGTTGCACTTCCGCCCAAGACGCTAGCTCTGCCTCTTGTCGGATTCAACAATCCCAGCAGCAATTTTATGGTTGTCGTTTTTCCCGATCCGTTTGGCCCAAGCAATCCAAAGACCTCATTTGATTTCACGTTCAGATCGATATCATTGACAGCCTTGACTTTAGCTCTTCCCCACCAATCGCGAAAAATTTTCGTCAGACCAAAGGTTTCAATCACATATTCCATATTCATCAGACTCCGACTTTTTAGCTTACTAATTGCCTATCAAGATGTTCACCATATCTAACGAGCCTTGCACTGTTGAAGACCACTATCAGCGATCCTGCAAAGTGCAGTACAGCCGCCAGAATTGGACTGATCCACGCCAGTGACGCTCCCATGATTCCAATTGAGATAAAGAGCATACCGAAGGACAGATTAGCATTTATGACAGCTCTTGTTTTTCGTGACAATTGAATTATGAAGGGCAATCGGTTCAGGTCATTGTTCATCAATGCTATTGAGGCCGAATGTATCGCCACATCGCTTCCAGCTGCTCCCATCGCTATACCTAAGTCACCAGTTGCCAAAGCCGGCGCATCATTGATTCCATCTCCGATAACCGCCGTGACATGTCCCTGCTGTTTGATTTGTTCTACGACCGTTAATTTGTCATGCGGCAGACAATGCGCTTTGAAATCCGTACAGCCTAGCTCTGCTGCCACAGACGCTGCGACTTCTTGCCTGTCACCGGTTAGCATGGTGACTCTTTTTATGCCTATTGCTTTGAGCATATCGATAGCCTCTTTTGCTTTTGGCCTTGTTTTGTCCTGCATTCCGATCCACCCGATACATACGCCGGATTTTGCGATATAAAGCGTACTAAACCCCTGATCTTCTTGGAGTGACGGATGGTCTGTGACAGATGCCGCATCGACTCCATTTTCTTTGAGGAAGGTATCTCGTCCGACCAGCACTTTTTCTCCATTGACTGTAGCCGAGACGCCTTTGCCGGGCGTTTCTAAAAAGTCGCTAATTTCGCCGATAGTGATATTGGCTTTTTTAGCGATTTGTACGATAGCTCTAGCTGCTGGATGCTTGCTCATTTGTTCAGCATTTGCCGCAGCTGCAAGTAGCTCTGCCGGCTCGACTCCATCAGACGGCGTCAATTTTGTCACGTACAATTGTCCTGTTGTCAAGGTTCCTGTTTTATCGAAGACCATAGCCGTTATTTTTCCGGCAATTTCGAGATCCGCCACATTTTTGACCAGCACTCCCAATCTAGCTGCCGCCGAGATAGCCGCCACCATAGCGGTAGGCGTTGCTAAGATCAATGCACATGGACATGATATAACCAAGATTGTGATTGCCCTGTCGATATCTCTGGTGAAGAACAAGACCATCGCAGCGATCATCAGCACTGTTGGCGTATACCATTTTACATATCGATCAATGATCCTCATGATGGGTATTTTCGTTTGTTCCGCTTCGATAATGAGCGACTGCACTTTGCCCAATGTCGTTTGTTCTCCGATTTTCGTAACCTTAATATCCAGCACACCAGTTAGATTACTGGTTCCTGCGAATACCGACATATCGATCACTTTATCGACAGGCAGCGATTCGCCCGTGATTGTAGCTTCGTTTACCGAGCTTTGGCCAGAAACGATGTCACCGTCTGCGGGGATATTGTCACCGGGCTTGACCCTTACGCAATCGCCGGGCTTTAGTTCTTTTACCTTAACTTCCTCTTCTTTTCCCGATTCGCTGATAAGCACTGCTTTTGTCGGCGTCAGTTTTATCAACGATTCGATGGACGCTCTCGCTCCCAGCGCCGTTCTGCTTTCGATCAGTTCGCTAAGCAACATAAAGAACGCCACAGCTCCAGCTGTAACATATTCTTGCGTTGCGAACGCCGCACATATTGCAAGTGCCGCCAGTTCGTCCATATGCGAATGACCGCTCAATAGACATTTTAGAGCATGCCACACGACCGGCACTCCCATCAGCAAAGCCCCAGCCATCGCCATTGTCTTGGAATTAAAGCTGCCCTTGCCATAGATAAATTCAGCCATCACGCTTGCGATCAGGAGTATTCCGCCAGCCAACGTGCCAAGCAATGCAATACTCAACTGGAACTGTTTATTTCCCGAATAGGTTCCAATATTTTCTTTTAGATGTAAATGTTGATGAGCCATAAAGTTTGTTTTCTTTATTTAACAAAATGTTAGTGTTTTGAATGTTTTTTTGGTTTCTTTTTATTAGCCGGGTCTCTATTAAGAATAAGCCTTATTTCGCTATTGTTTGTTCCCGGATCGATCACGATTTTTTCATCTACGCTGTCGAAGATATTTTCGATAGCATCGCGATATATTTCTTGTAGCACAAGCTCTGGATTTTTTCGATATTCCGGCAAGATTTTCTCGAAATATGATGAGTTAGCCTTTGCTTCTTGTACAACTTTTGTTCGATATGCGTTTGCCTTTCCGATTTCCGATTGCGCTTCACCCGCCAATCTTTTCCAAAGGCTCTCCATATATTCGACATTTTGATTATCTGTAATAATTGCCTCGTATAATTCGTTTGCCACTTGCCCTGCAACATTATTAAGTTTTTCAGTTGCATAGGCTTTAGCGACTGATTTTTGTTTTTGGCTTTCTTGGCTGACCCTGATTAGTTCTTGAAACGCATATCCTACTTGTCTCGGCCACGAGCTGTCGACCATTTGTATAGATATAACTTTAATGCCGCTTCCGATTCGGTCGAGATTTTTTTGCAGATGTATTTTAACATCTCTTGAGACAGATTCTATTTTCTCGAATTTCACTTCATCGAGCGTATATTTAACCATCGTATTAACAACGGCGTTATCGAACAGAGAAGTCAAGAGCGGATTGACACTATCGGCGATCACATCCCCATAATTTTGTCCGGGCTTTGTATTTTCGACATACACATTGCAGAAAAATCTTTCAGGGTCATTAACTTGATAGGTCAATTGCCATTTTGTATGGATAATCGTATAATCGCTTTGCCCGAAGACCGAATCGCTAGCTAAAAGTCCTTCGCCTCTTGTCAGACAATAGCCGTCGATTTCCGGCAATAATTGCGGCCTGAATTTTTTGGATTTTTGCACTATTTCTTTTGGTGTTTGATAATACCAGAACGAATTTATAGCCAGATTGACTTTGTTTTGCACTGGCACTTTGACCACTTCATGGATTGGATATGGAAACAAAAATTTAAGCCCAGCTCCGAGTACTCTGTTTTCGCCATTTCCTATGATTTTTCCGAACCTCAGTACCAGAGCTTTTTCATTCGGTGCAACGATGGTTACACCTGAAAAAACGAACAGTATTCCCAATACAATCATTATCACTTTAAGTACAGAGAAGCTCATTTTTAGCGCATCATATAGAGAGGAATTTGCTGCATCGAGCGGCATATTTTCATCTTCATATTTGCCATCGCTTTGACAATGGTTGCAATGTGCGTTATGTTTATGTTGATTTTTTTCGCTATCCATTTTATTCCTGTTTATTTGTTGTTTAACTGCGGCTTATTTTTCAACAATTCAAACGGTTCTGAATCGGCGTTTAGAATTAGCGTAGTCCTGTCTGCCAAGACTTTTTTCAAAGCCTCGATATTTCTCAAAAACATAGCAAACTCTGGATCATCTTTTAGGAGTTCGTAATATTTAGCAGCCGCTGCATCACCTTCGCCTTTGATGGTTTTAGCTCTGCCCATAGCCGCATCCAGCAAGATTTGTTCTTTTGTATCGGCATCGACCATGATTTTGGTCGCTTGAGCTTGCCCTTCTGAGAGCGTATTTTTTGTAATTCTTTCTCTTTCGGAGATCATTCTGTCGAAAACTTTTGCGCTGACATCTTTACTGACTTTGAGTTGTTTGATCCCGAGATAGGTTACTTCGATTCCGTAGTTTTTGACAGTTTCGGTTTTTAAGCTGTCGAACATTTGTTTTTGAATATGGCTGAACTTTGTTTTAGATTTGTCGCTATTGACAAACTCGGAGAACATATATTGCCCTATGACTTTGTTTTGGACATCCGATATCATTGTTCTCAGTTTGTTTTCAGCTTCGTCGACGGTTCTAACCGCATTATAGAACACCAACGGATCTTTTATTCTCCAGACCACATAGGTATTAACAATTACAGGAATAGCCCCTTTGGTTGTCGTTTCAGAGAGGTCAGCTTCAAGGGTTCTTTGCCTGCTGTCAAATCGTATTACCTTTTCGATAGGACTAGGCCATCTAAAATACCATCCCGGAGCGGTTTTCGGACTGTTGGGTTTTCCAAAGGTAGTAACCAAAGCCAGTTGAGTTTGCCGCACGCCGAAGCTGCACAAAAACACTCCGAAGATTGCCGCCAAAATCAGTATAAAAAATATAGTAAATACGTTTTTCATTTCTATTCATTCTCCTCAAGATTACCAATATCGTAGAGACTTGGAGTTAATTTTTCAGTCATATCCATAATAAATATTTGTTTATCATTTGGATTGGAAACCACTATATATTTTCTTATTCCCTGCAGCACATCTATTAGAGCCGAGAGTCTAAGTGTTTTTTTGTATATTTCAGGATTTTGCTGATACGCTTTGAGCTGTCCTTGAAAACGCAATCCCGTTGATTTGATTTTTTCAACTTTGCTGAAGGCATATTGGCGAGCCGTTCTGATGATGGAAAAGATTTCACCGCTGCTTTTTTCAAAAGCCTCATCGAGTTTAGCCCCTAGCATTTTGATTTCTTTTTGATTTGCTTCCGCTTCAGCCAATTGATATTCATTTGCTAATTTGCAAAGTTGATTTGCTTTTTCGACTGTTCCAGCCACAGCGCAGAGTCTTTGCGTTCGTTCGGCATGAGCCAGATGAATATGCGTATTTTTGTCTTGCACTGACCCCACAGTTTCGTGATAGGCCTTAGCCACTGCAGTTGGCGGATGTATGCCTTGCAATCCGACTAGGGTGATTTCGATTCCAAGAGCCAGTTCGTCAGCTGCTTTTTGCATATTTTTTCTTAGCGTCTCTGTCGCCTCTATTCTTCCTGCTCCGATTATGCAATGCTTTAGATCATTTTCGGTATTAACCTCGATTTTGGCACTGGCTGCGAATTCAGTTAGCTGTTGATAGCATATTTTTTTCAGCACGCTTTCCCCATCGCGATAGTTGTAACTATAATCGTAGATATCCTTGATTTTATATTGCACAGGCACAGCAAACATCATAAGCGTTATAGCTCCGGTCGAATTAGAGTCGCTAGACGCCATAGAATCGCTAGCCATCAGCAGCAGATCTTCGCTTTGATAATGTGCCCTTCCCCAGATTAGCGGCTCTCTTTTTTGTCCTTTTTTGTATTCTTTTGGCACAAAACCGATATTAATTTGCCTGATAGTTTTGACAGATTGCCTATGAATAGTTTCAAATGGTGTGGGCCATTTGAAATGCAGGCCCGGGCCAAAGATGCGTACATTTTGATTTTTATCCATAGGATTCCCGAATCGTTCGACTACTGCTTGTTGGTCCGGTTCGATAATCACAATTGAGCTGTTAAAATATAGTACCACCACCAGAAAAATAATTAGCGGCAGGATAGCTTTTTCGAGCAGGACAAAGAACCAAGTTTGCGATACTTTGAATCCAAATTGATAGTCGACAGCTTCTGCGGCATTTTTGAAAAATTTTCCCGGTTGACTAACCCCGCTAAGGAGCCTGCTGTCGAACGCCGCTCGATTGTATAGCCCCTCGATTCTCGGCCGATAGATATCCATAATCACGTTCAGTATCATTTCGACACCGATCAGGAGCATAATCGCCGGCACGATCCAGCTCAAGACAGTAACAGCCTGATTCATTTTGAATTGTACAAACGCCAAAGCAATAGCAGCGGCAAAGCATAATCCCGATGATGCAAACATAAAGCTTCCGCAAGCTCTAAGCGGCTTCCATTGTGTTTGTGTTGAGAGTCCGATTGCGTATCTACTTATAAGGAAGCTGACAAAAGCGATAGCCATAAGTGCCACAGCACAGAAAAGCGGTTCTTTTCCTTGAGTTGACGGTCCATATTGATAGATTGTTTTCAGCAGTAGTGATCCGCCAGTTGCTAGTCCGATTGCCAAAAGTAGCGACAATATTGGCAGAAACCATTTTTCAAAGGTTACCAGACGGGCATTGTAAGCATTTAGTATGATTTCGTTTTCGTTTTTTGCGGTAAAAAAAGCTGTAGAATCTTTATCGCCATCTGTTTGCATTGAGTCGAGTTTTTCTCTTTCAGCCAGCGTTCTCTGATGGAACTGTATTGTCAATACGAAGCAGACGAACGCTTCAGCCATCATCAGCCAGCCTAATGATTTCATAATACCGAAACCGCTCCATCCGCCCATCAAAAAACTGATGAGAAAGAACCCAAAACTAATGACTAGCGAGATCAACGCAACATTTTTAGCTCGTTTTGATGAAATAATCATAATTTAGTTTATTCCGAACAAAATACATAAATCCAAGTAAGTTAAATCAAAATACTTTACAAAACCCAAGCGGTCAAATATAACAATAAATGAGTTTTTCGTATAGATTAAATTTCATTATCTTTCAAAATGGTTTACTTTGTTTTTCCGAAGCCTTTGAATGTGAGCCATAAAAAATATTAAATTAAAAGTAGCCATTATATAATGCGTAAATTCCTCAGTATAGCTCAGAACACATTTGTTGACATTCTGCGTCAGCCCATTTACGGCGTCATAGTTGCATCGTCTCTGGCGATAATGATAATCAGTCCCCAGTTCACTTTATACACCATGAGCGATGACAACAAGCTTCTTCGTGAAGTTGGTTTATCTACGTTACTATTGATGAGTTTGTTCATAGCTATTTTTTCTGCATCCGGCGTCATTTCGGAGGAGATATCCAGTAAAACGATTTTAACTGTGTTGAGTAAGCCGGTTCGCCGTCCTGTCGTCATTTTAGCCAAATTTTTTGGCGTAGCTGCAGCCGTTTCCGTAGCCCATTATTTGTGTACGATTGTATTTTTGATGGCTGTTAGAAACGGCGTCCCTCAGACGGTCAACGATTTAACTGACCCGACAGTCCTGTATTCCGCCATTTTCATTGCCTGTTTCACGCTCATTTTAGCGGTATTTTTCAATTACGTTTACGATTGGAAGTTTTCTTCTACCGCCATTGGCTTGATGACGATATCTTCAACAATAGTTCTGATATTTTTGCTTTTCATTGACCGCAAATGGACATATAACCCTGCGAACAACCAGATCGCCCTTTTTGACGTATATGGCTCGTTATTGCTTTTGCTGGCCGCTATGGTGGTAACGTCCCTTGCCGTTATGTTTTCATCTCGCTTTAACATTGTCGTAACGCTTTTGGGCTGTGTTGGCATATTCTTGCTTGGCTTGGTATCTGATTATATTTTTGGCCAGTTACCGCCGGGCATTTTTGCTAACATTGGCCGCTCTTTGACTCCCAATTTGCAGGTATTTTGGATAAGCGACGCCATTTACGAAAACAGTCAAATTCCTCTTAGATACATCGGCATAGCCTTTTTGTACGCTGGCTGTTACGTTGGTGCCGTATTATTTGCAACGATAGCTATATTTCAAAAGCGTGAAATCGGCAAATAGTCACTGGATTGGGACTATTTGCTATTGCTGGATTGTTGTTATTGCATATTGATTATGACAGCTGTTTCGTCGCATTTGTGTTGCTTTGGGCATTTTGCACAATCAGTCCAAACCTTCATTGGCAATTGATCTTTTTCTATCATTTTGAACCCCATTTGTTGAAAAAAATCTGGTTCTAGGGTTAGTGCAAAGATTTTTTTGACTCCGATTTTAGCCGCATTTTCGATAGCGTTTTTGACCAGAGCCACACCGATTCCTTTGCCTTGACAGTCTTTATTGACAGCCAGTGATTTAATTTCCGCCAGATCGTCCCACACAACCTGCAAAATATAACAGCCGACAACTTCATCGTTTTCTACCGCCACAGAGACCGCCTGAATATTTTCGTATATTTGTGCCATTGACCGAAACAGCATTCTATCCAGTTCCGCATAGTAGCTAATCGTTTGATAAACGACCTTAATATCTGCGATTTTTGCTTTTCTGATATTTATCATGATGGCCTGATTATAGATTAAAAAACGTTTAGGGCAGTAAAAAAACAAAAAAAAGTTGTAAAAATCCACTATTATCACTAGAATGCTTCGGATTATGCGATTTATTTTAATAGACAAAATAGTTTCGTTGGACTCTGGCCGGCGATTGCAATCGGAGAAGAACGTTTCTTTATCTGAGGAGTATTTAGCTGACCATTTTCCGATTTTTCCGGTTTTGCCTGGCGTACTGTTGCTTGAGGGTTTGATAGAGTCAGCCAGTTGGCTGGTCCGAGAGAAGCAGGATTTTTCCAAGAGCATGGTATTGCTTTCGGCTGCGACTAACGTAAAATATAAGAGCTTTTTAGCTCCCGGCGACAAAATTGAGTATACAGTTGAGGTGAAGAAGTTTTCTGACGACGCCAGCAGTTACATTGGCTATGGCCTTTGTGGCCAGACGAAGATTGTCGAAGCCAGATTTTCTCTTCGCCACTTTAATTTATCTGACGACGATCCAGCCAAATCGGTCATTGACGCAAAAATAATAGACAGTATGAAAAAGCGATGGTCGCTGTTTCACTTGTAGATATAAAAACACACACAATGGATTGATACGAATTTATAACGGAGACAAAAGATTATGGCAAGTCGTGAAGAAATTTTTACTGAGGTACAGGAAGTTTTGATTGATGCCCTTGGCGTGGACGATGACGAGGTGACATCTGAGGCCACATTGATGGCCGATCTTGGCGCAGAGAGTATAGACTTTTTGGATATAGTATTTCGTTTGGAGAAGGCTTTTGACATCAAGATTCCTCGCGAGGAGCTTTTCCCTGCCGAGAAATTGATGAGCAATCCTGATTTCGTCAAAGACGGCAAGCTCACAGCTCTTGGCCTTTCGGAATTAAAATCTTCGATGCCTCACACTGACATAACTTCTTTTGAGTCGGATCCTGACATCAACAAGCTCGGCGATTTATTCACAGTTAACTCAGTTGTCACTTTCATTGAGTTAAAGCTCGGCACTTCTTAAATTTTATTTTGTGATTGGATTATCGTTATAAGATGCGATGGATATGGATAGACAAATTTGTGGAATTTGACACAGGCAAGCGAGCCGTTTCGGTTAAGAACGTCAGCTTGTCAGAGGAGCATTTGCACGATCATTTTCCGGGCTTTCCCGTCATGCCTGAATGCTTGATTATTGAGGCGATGGCTCAGACAGCCGGCATTTTAGTTGGCGAGGCAGGCGGCTTTGCGGAGAAGGTTGTTTTAGCCAAGATTAAAAAATGCAAGTTTTATAATTTTGCTCGTCCCGGTGATCAGCTTCGATTGGAGGCTTCGATTGACGCCATAGCCCCTGAGGCCGCCAGTACTTCCGGCAAGGTAACTTGCAATGACGAACTCTTTGCTGAAATAGATTTAATGTTCAGTCACGTTGACCAGAATCTTTCCGGCAAGACATTTCCAGCGGAGAATTTTGTGTTCACCGACATATTTAAAACTTTGATACGCGATATAAGAGACATTCCCGGAGCCAATCTTAGATGACAACAGTAATCACCGGATTTGGTGCAATAAGTCCACTTGGCCTGACGGTCGATCAGTTATGGCAGAACATTTGTCAAGGCGAAAGCGGCATTGACACGATACAAGCTTTCGATCCTGTCGGCTTTGACTGCAAGATTGGCGGCGAGGTTGACGATTTTAAGATCCAAAAACACATTCCTAAAACTTTCCGCAAATCGGTAAAGCTGATGAGTCGCGACATTAAACTAGCGATAATTGCCGCAGAGGAAACGATCAATTCCAGCGGCCTTATTACTAAGGCAATAGCCCCTGACAACATCAACGTTGATCCGAGACGTTTTGCGATAAATTTAGGAGCCGGCCTAATCAGCTGTGATCTAGAGGAGCTTTCCCCATCTGTATCAGCCAGCTTAACTGACGGCAAATTTGACATCAAAAAATATGGCGAACATGGCTTGCCCTTGGTGACCCCCTTGTGGCTTTTGAAATATTTGCCTAACATGCTCGCTTGCCACGTTGGGATTATCCACGACATTCAGGGCCCCAGCAACACAATAACTTGCGCCGAGACCAGCGGCCATTTAGCTATAATAGAAGCCAGCGGCGTTTTGTCTCGCGGCTCAGCCGACGTTGCTTTAGCCGGCGCAGCGGAAGCCAAGATCAACCCTATCGTTTTGATTCGCCAGTGCTTGATAAAGCGAGTTACAACTTGCGGTAATAGCGAACCTGAAAAGGCTTGCCGACCGTTTGATATTTCTGCATCAGGCTCGGTTTTCGGCGAGGCAGCAGCGATGGTTTTGCTTGAGACGGAGACACACGCCAAGAATCGATCAGCCAAGATTTATTGTGAGATCGCCGGCTTTGGCCAAAGCAACAATTTATCGACCGATTACACTCGGCTCGAATCTGACGGCAAGGGTTTACAGATTGCGATAGAGACTGCCCTTACCCAAGCCGGCATTTCAGCCGATGACATAGATTTAATAATTCCTCACGGAACAGCCATTGCCAAAGATGACAGAGCTGAATCGACTGCTATTTTCGCAGCCTTAGGCGATAAAGCCCGCGGGATTGCAGTTTTTCCGACCAAGAGTTTTTTGAGTAATACAGGAGCCGCTTCGAGCGCTCTTGACATTGTTGTAGCGGTTAAGGCGATGGAGACAGGCATAATTCCCGCCGCGATAAACTTTGATTCGCCGGCTGATGGTTGCTGCTTAAACATCAATACAAAATTGCAGAAAAAGCAGATTCGCCACACGCTTTGCTGTAGCTATACCTATGGCGGCCAGACGAGTGCGATAGTTTTAAGAAAGTGCCGGTAACCACATGACAGATATCGACAAACATAAGAGGATAGTCATAACAGGCATTGGCGTTGTTTGCCCGATCGGCCATAGTGTTGATGATTTTTGGCAGAACCTTCTCGACAATAAAAGTGGCGCAGCAGCTACGACAATTTTTGATGCCTCTACCTATCCGACACAATTTTCTGCTGAGGTCAAGGATTACGATCTGTCTAATTTCGTGAATAGGCCGCAGTTGCATAAGACTGCTAATCGCGGCTCATCTTTTTGTTTGGGCGCAGCCGTTCAAGCTTGCCGCCAAGCCAAGATAGACATAGAGACCGACAGCCCTAGGGACGGCATTGACCGCACAAGGCTCGGCATATATTTAGGTGCTGGCGAGGGTTCTGTTGACAATGACGTTTTTTTCGAGGCGATAGCTGAATCTTATGATAGTGACACGAAAACTATCGATTGGGAAAGTTGGGCGAATGTTGCATTTTCCAAGATGAGTCCGATGGCTGAACTTGAGCAGGAGCCGAACATGCCCGTCACGCATCTTGGCATTTTGACTGGCGCTCGCGGTCCTGTTCGCAGTTGTTTAACAGCCTGCGCAGCCAGCACTCAAGCGATTGGCGAAGCGATGATAATGCTCCGTCAAGGCCAAGCCGACATAATGCTAACAGGCGGAGCCCATTCAATGATCCATCCTTTGGGCGTGATGGGTTTCAATCGTTTGACAGCTTTATCGACCAGAAATGACAGTCCAGAGACAGCCAGCCGACCGTTTTCCGCAACCCGTGACGGTTTCGTGATAGGTGAAGGCGGCGCGATTTTGATAATGGAGACTCTCGAGTCAGCCAAAAAGCGTAATGTCACCCCCCTTGCCGAGCTGATTGGCTATGGCAGTACTAGCGATGCTTTTCGCGTGACGGACATGCACGCCGATGCTCGCGGGGCGATAGGTGCGATTGAGGCAGCGATCGAAGACGCCGGAATTGACCGTTATGATATTGATTACGTCAGCACTCATGGCACGAGTACATCGGAGAACGATTCGATAGAGACCAAAGCCATCAAGGGCGTTTTCGGCGACAGAGCCGGTGACATTCCCGTCAGCAGTATCAAGAGCGTCATGGGCCATTTGATTGGTGCAACAGGTGCGACAGAGTTGATCAGCTGTATTTTAGCGATCCAAAATAACATGCTTCCAGCGACCATGAATTTGCACGATGCCGATCCTGCTTTGGATTTGGATTACGTTGCCAATAGCGCAAGACCAGCTAAGATCGATATAGCGATGAACGAATCGTTTGGGTTTGGCGGCCAGAACAACGTTGTCATAATAAAGCGATTTTCAGATAATTAAGGTTTCAATATGATTGATTTAATTGGCGAGATTAAAGATACCTACTGCATTTCGAGACGCCTTCTTTTCTTTAAGGTTACACAATGATTGATATCAAATTGATTCGTCAGGATCCTTCGCGATATAAAAAAGCCTGTCAGGACAAGCATTTCGAAGCTGACATTGACCAGCTTTTGGATATTGATCAGCAGTTGAAAATTGCCAAGCAGAAGTTGCAGGACCTTGCTACGGACAAGAATACTATTGGCAAATCGATATCTCGGCTAGCTCTGGACGAGAAGCAGCAGGCACTTAGTCAGCTAGCCGCTTTAAAAAAACAAGAGGCCTCACTTGACGCTCAGATAAAAGAGTGTCAGCCGATTTTCGATGAGATAATGATGCAGGTTGCCGCCCCTTGTGACATTGATGTCCCTGTTGGCAAAGACGACACGGAGAATCTTGAGTTGCGTAAGGAGGGTCAGATTCGCGAGTTTGATTTTGCTCCTAAGGATCACATGCAGCTCGGCCTTGACCTTGACATAATTGATGTCCCTCGCGGCGTGAAGGTTGCCGGCAGCCGGAACTATTTCCTAAAGGGTGACGGAGCTTTGCTGCATTGGGCGATTTTGCGTTTTTCTATGGACTACATGGTCGATAAAGGTTACACGCCGATGTCTGTTCCGATTTTGGCTAAAGATGAGATAATGCGCGGCACCGGCTATTTCCCTGGCGCCGAGGAGCAGACTTACCAGATGGAGCGAGATTCGCTAAGCCTTGTTGGCACAGCTGAGGTTCCCTTGACCGCCTATTATTCCGGCGAGATTTTGCCCATAGAGCAACTTCCTATCAAACTTGTCGGCATGTCCAGTTGTTTTCGCCGTGAAGCCGGCGCAGCCGGTAAGGACACTCATGGCTTGTATCGTGTCCATCAGTTTGACAAGGTTGAGCAGGTAATCATTTGCCAAAACGACAATGACCTTAGCCAACAGTTCCACGATGAGATTTTAGCTAATTCCGAAGCCATTTTGCGAGCATTGGAATTGCCTTATAAGGTTGTCACTGTTTGCACGGGTGACATTGGTCGCGGCCAAGCCAAGAAATATGACATTGAGACATGGATGCCTTCTCGCGATGCTTATTGCGAGACTCATAGCGCGAGCAAGTTTTATGATTTTCAGTCTCGCCGCATGAACCTTCGCTATAAGGACGCTAAATCCAAGAGCAATCTGTTTTGCCACAGTCTCAACAATACAGTTATAGCCAGTCCTCGAATTTTGATTCCTGTTTTGGAGACCCATCAAAACTCTGACGGCTCGATAACGATACCGCAATTGCTTCGCCCCTATATGAATGGTAAGGAAAAAATTACAAAACAATAATCACGATCAAGCTTCGCCGAAAGACAGATTTTTAACAGACCTTTTGGCGAGATCCCCTTTATTTCCTTTAGCTGTCGGATTAATTGTTGGAATTTTAGGCCAGCATATTTTTGATTTTGATAGCATTTGGCCTTGGCTTTTTGTTCTGTTCATTTCTTGTTTTTGTTCATTATTTTTTGCGATAAAGAAAGCCCGCATTTTATTGCTTTTTTCTAGCGTTTTTCTTTGTTTCGTTCCAGTTGGCGGCTTATGTTTGATGAATTATCGCCATTTGTCCCCTGCCGACATCAACAATTTCGTTATGGACAAGACCTTAGCCACGGTTTGCGGCCGCATTGCCACAAATCCATCGATATCAGATAAAAGCAGCTGGCATTTTTCAAGATTTTCCTATAGCAAGCCCGGCACAAGCTTCATATTACAGATCGACAGTATTATTAACGATGAATCTGTCCAAGAATTAAGCGGCAAGATATGGATGCGTATTGGCGGTCAGGCAAGTGATTTAAAACTTGGCGACAGAGTCAAGATATATTGCTGGCTCGATCGCATTTCAGGTGCTAGAAATCCGGGTGAGTTTGATTTTTCGCTATATTGTTC
>CBDUWP010000020.1:0-19279 GCA_965370955.1 uncultured bacterium
CCATTCTCATCTCGCCGCTTGGCAGGATTATTGTCACCCAGTCACCGTCTTTTGCAGCGATTTTCGCAGCATTTCCAGCTCCCCTGACGAGTTTTCCGCCTTGGCCTGCGGTCATTTCGATATTATGTACTTCCATCCCGCTAGGTATAGACATCAGCGGCATTGTGTTTCCAGTTTTGGGCTCGCACAACTGTCCGCTTTCGACAGTATCGCCGACTTTAATACCCAAAGGCGCGAGGATATATCTTTTTTCGCCATCTTCATATTGCACTAGCGATATGAAGCAGTTTCTATTTGGATCATATTCGACGGAGGCGATAGTGGCAGCCATATCATCTTTATTGCGTTTGAAATCGATGATACGATAAATTTTTCTTGCCCCGCCGCCTCTGAACCTCGTGGTAGTAACACCATGATGGTTTCTGCCGCCTGTTTTTCTGATCCTTTTGCAAAGCGTTTTTTCCGGCCTATCGGTCGTCAACTCAGCATAATCGTTCACTGAACTGTTTCGTCGCCCTGCACTTGTTGGTTTATAAATTCTAATACCCATAATAGCTTCTCTTGTGTCTTTTAGAATAAATCTATATGATCATCACCCTTTAGATAAACAACAGCCTTTTTGATGCTGGCAGTTACGCCGACATGCTTGCCTCTTCTGCGTTGTTTACCACTTTTATTTGCCGTTCTAACTTTGTCCACTTTAACGCTATAAATTCGTTCTATAGCATTTTTGATCTGCGTTTTATTAGCCCTTTTATTTACTACAAAGGAGTAAGCGCTATTGTTGTTTGCAAAGTGCATACTTTGCTCAGTGATCAACGGTCTTACAATTATATTATAATCATCCATATTTCTAACCAAATTAGTTACTATTAGTTTTCGTGTTCAACAAACTCATGAAAGCTTCTTTTGTACAGAGCAATTTAGCATGAGCACAGATATCACCAGCGTTAAGATCATAAACAGAAGTCACATTGATTCTCTGAAGGTTTCTTGCTGATTTGTAAAGATTTGAATCACTTTCTTTGCTTGCTACCAGACAGCTTCTTTCTATTTTCAGATTGCTCAAAATTGCGGCAAACCTTTGTGTTTTGGGCTCTGCGAATTGCAGTTGATCAACAATAACGACATTACCCTTGATTATTTTGCCTAATATTGCAGAATCAGTTGCAAGCCTTCTTTGCTTTTTAGGCATACGCTTACCAAAATCGCGATTAACCTTAGCAAAGGTCACGCCTCCGCCAACCCTTTTACCTGTTCTGCTGTTACCGACACGAGCATTACCTGTTCCTTTTTGCTTGAACAGTTTTCTACCAGAGCCGGCCACCATGCCTCTGCTCTTTGTAGCTGCTGTTCCAACTCGTTTATTAGCACGATAGCGAACAATCGCTTGTTTCAGCAAAGGATATCTGATGAAACTGCCGAAGCTAGCTTTATCAACGGAAATTTTATCAATTTCCTTACCTTCAATATCATAAACATTTAATTCTATCATTTTCAATCCTGTTCTTATTTGCTATCCCTATAGGGAGTTACGAACCATAACATAACCGCCGGCCGGTCCCGGTACTGACCCTTTAACAACCAGCAGATTTTTATCTACATCGATGGATACAAGATGGTGATTTCTGCTGGAGACTCTAACATGTCCCATGTGCCCAGCCATCTTTTTACCCTTTTTAAGATTTCCGCCATGTCCGGCATCACTTGCAAAACTAGATATCGAACCTGGCGCTCTGTGTTTTCTTTTTGTACCATGCGAAGCAGGGAACCCGCCAAAGTTATGCCTTTTCATTGTTCCGGCAAACCCTTTACCCTTGCTCACTCCAATAACGTCTAGCTTTTGCCCCAGCTCGAAAACTTCAACAGTCATCTTTTCGCCGATAGCTGTTTCCGGTTCACTGTCAAGCCTTAGCTCTCTCACAAATTTTTGCGGAACAGTTTTAGCTTTAGCACAGTGTCCTTTAGCCGGCATTTTCCTGCGTGACTCTTTAATATCTTCGAAGCCCATCTGGACGGCATTATAACCATCAGTTTCGATCGTCTTGATCTGCGTAACAATACAAGGTCCAGCCAAAATAACAGTCACCGGCATCATCTCGCCAGATTCGGCATACACTTGCGTCATTCCAATTTTTTTACCTAACAACATAGCCATCATTTATAACCTTAAAACAAAAAGCCCAAGATTTTGTACAAACAAAATAACTTAGGCTTTAATTTTCACAAAAACACCAGCAGGCACAACCAAACGATTAAGAACCTCAACAGTTCTGGCATTTGCGCCGTGGATATCAATCAGTCTTTTATGCGTTCTCAGTTCGAATTGTTCGCGAGACTTTTTATTGACATGCGGGCTGCGTAAAACTGTATATCTTTCGATTCTGGTGGGAAGCGGAACCGGGCCGCTAACTCTGGCATTAGTCCTTTTAGCATGCTCGACAATTTCCTTAGCGGATGCGTCCAGCACACTATGATCATAGGCTTCCATTCTGATTCTGATTTTTTCTGTTTCAGCTGCCATAAATCATCCTTAACACTTCAATTTACGCTCGACTTATCGCTATTGCCACAAGCCGCTTAAAAATACAAATAAGATTTTGCAGTATACTAGTTAATGAGCTAAAAACAACACAAAAATCATGTTTTTACATTTTTTTCTATATATTTATATAGAAGAAGCCCACTTTAACTCACTGCAATAATCATTAAACAAAAAAAAGGCATTACTACTTGCGAAGCACAAGTTTTTCGCCTCTTTTTTAAGACTCAAAAATTTGTCAGCCTTGACAACAAAATAAAAATAAAGCCAGCAAACTCGATAACAACCCAATTTTGAGGACACACTTTTTTACAGACATGTCTCTAGCCCAACTGGTTTCGCACAATCACTTAAGATTATGCTCGCTACGGCTGAAACAACTTAATATATCATCAAATATTTATTCGTCAACAATATAAACCAAAAAAAACACATTTATCTGTATTATTTCAGTTTTTTTTATAAGACCTGCCTAAAACCCTAATCAGAGTTTTAGGATATCAGGATTTTTTTCGCGATTTGTTCCGGCACTTTCTCATAACTCCATGGCTCCATAGTAAACGATCCTCTGCCTGCGCTTATGCTGCGGATTTCGCTGGAATAGCCGAACATTTCAGCGAGCGGCACTTTAGCATCTATAATTCTCATTATTCCGTGCATATCGCAATGCGTTATGACCCCTCTTTTGCTAAGCAGGCTCGCCTGCACTGGTCCGAAACTGGCATCAGGCACAACAATTTGTAACTTCATGATTGGCTCAAGCAATACTGACTTTGCTTTTTTCAACAATTTATCGACAGCTATAGCCGCCGCCTGCTCAAAAGCTAGTTCTGACGAATCTACTTGATGGGAGGATCCATCGATCAGAGTAACCTTAGCTCCGACTATTGGATAGCCCGCTAATGTTCCACTGCCTAATGCGTCCATCGTCCCCGATTCGACAGGCTTGATATATTCTCTCGGGACAGAGCCGCCAACGATTTTATTTTCAAATATGTTTTCTTTTTCCCAGTGTCCATCTTCAGTTAAAATTGGTTCGATAGTCATAACCACATGCCCGAATTGTCCGTGACCTCCGGTTTGCCTTACGAATTTTCCTTCCGCTTCAGCAGCCATGCTGATTGCTTCTCTGTATGCTACTCTTGGCGTACCGACTCTGATTTTGAGTCCTTTTTCCCTGATGAGTTTATGCTCTAAAACTTCAAGATGCAATTCACCCAGTCCGCTGATAATTGTTTGGCCTGTTTCATGGTCTACTCTACAGCCAAAAGTTGGATCTTCTCTTTTTAGGCTCGCCAATGCATTGCCGAGTTTAGCTCTTTCGGCTGTTGTTTCCGGCTCGATTGACATACTGATAACAGTATCTGGAAATTCGATTGTAGGTAAGCAAGCCGGATGTTTCGGATCACAAATCGTATCTCCTGTCAGCACTTGCTTTAATCCAATAACAGCCACAATATCTCCAGCACTAGCACTTGATATGATTTGTCTTTCGCCTGCATGCATTTCGAAAATTCTAGTGATATTTTCTCGCCTATTCCGAGTCGCGTCGAGTACTCTGCTGTTAGATTTCAATGTTCCTTGATAGATCCTGATAAAACTAAGATCGCCGTGCGAATCGCTTGTAATCTTAAAAACAAGACCAATAAATGGAGCATCTTTATCGCATTTAGCTTCGAACTCAAGATCCTTATCTTTATCTTTACTTTTTGGGTTGTGGCACAGAACCTTCGGCCTATCAAGTGGTGAGGGCAAAAACGCCACAGCCCCATCGAGTAATCTTTGCACACCAACATTTTTCAATGCTGATCCGACATAGACTGGATTGATTTTATTTATAAGAGTTCCTTTGCGGACAGCCCTGATAATAATCTCATGACTGATCGGCTCATCGTGGATATATAAATCCATCATTTCTTCATCGAAATCAGCCGCCGCTTCCAAAAGATCATGCCTTGCTTGTTTAGCCTTTTCCAACATGTCACTCGGGATCTCTTTTATTTCAAAATCTGCTCCCAGCTTTTCTTCATCATAGAAAATAGCCTGCATATCGATTAGATCGATAATTCCAGACAGATTGGCTTCAGCTCCGATCGGCAATTGCATTTTAACAGGATTGGCATCGAGTTTTTCGACGATGCTATCGACCGCCATCTCATAATCTGCTCCGACTTTATCCATTTTATTTATGAAGCACAGACAAGGCAGATTATATTTTTGTCCCTGCCTCCAGACGGTCTCGCTTTGCGCCTGAACACCTTCACTGGCATCAAATACCGCGATAGCTCCGTCTAGAATCCTCAACGACCGCTCCACTTCAGCCGTAAAGTCGATATGTCCCGGAGTATCGATCAGATTTATATCATAACCTTTCCACGGGCATTTCGTTGCAGCCGACGTTATCGTTATCCCTCTTTCCTGCTCTTCTTCCATGAAATCCATAACAGCTGTCCCGTCATGCACTTCACCGATTTTGTATGTTTTGCCTGTATAGTACAAGACTCTTTCTGTGACGGTAGTTTTACCGGCATCGATATGAGCCATAATTCCGATATTGCGTAATTTGTCTAATGAATCTGCCATTTGTTTATTCCAGTTAAAATTTATTGCTAATTAAGTTAAGTATGTATGTACCGCACCCGCGATTAAGCCATTGTCATTTAAGATCGACAGCGTCCTGCCGTGCGATATAAAAAAAAACAGCCACGATTAAAATTCAAGCAACCGTGGCAGTTAGTATTTGATAAGATATTACCATGCAAAATGTGCAAAGGCTTTATTTGCTTCAGCCATTCTGTGCACATTTTCACGAGTGGTCATAGCAGTGCCTTTTTCATTGTATGAATCGATCAGTTCTGAAGCCAAAAATTGGCAAGTTGGCCGACCTTTTTTATTTCTTACAGCTTGGAGTATCCATTTAAAAGCTAAAGCCTGCTGACGTTTAGGCCGCACTTGTATTGGGACCTGATAGCTGGAACCGCCAACTCTCTTGCTTCGAACCTCTATCATAGGCTTAACATTATTGATAGCTTTTTCAAAGACGTCAACAGATTCGGCATCCTTGACCTTTTGGCCGATAATGTCCATTGCATCATAGAATACTTTTTGTGCAATGCTTTTTTTACCATCCAGCATTAGACAGTTGATAAATTTAGAGACCAGCTTACTATTATATCTTGGATCTGGTTTCAATTGTTGAACCGAAGCCGTGAACTTCTTAGCCATTATTTCTCCTTACAGACTTTTATATCTAGACCTACATCGATTTAAAAAATTAAATTTTTATTGTTAGCTTTTCTTTGCGCCGTATTTACTTCTGCCTTGCTTTCTGCCTTCGACAGCTGCACAATCGAGCACTCCCCTGACGATATGATATCTCACACCTGGCAGGTCTCTAACTCTTCCGCCTCTAATTATAACGGTGCTATGTTCCTGCAGATTATGATCGATTCCGGGAATATAGGCATTAACTTCTTTTCCGTTTGTCAATCTCACACGCGCCATTTTTCGTAGAGCCGAGTTAGGCTTTTTAGGCGTTTGGGTTCTAACGATCAGACAGACACCTCTTTTTTGCGGACATCCGCTGATTTCAGATATACGTTTGTTGCCTTTTTTGGATCTTGGCTTTCTAACTAGCTGATTTATTGTTGGCATAATATTTATTTTGTTCCTTACAAAAACCGTCACATTTTTTTATTTTTATAGCCCAAGAGCATCTCTAATTGCCGCATCCGCCTTCGCTTCAGCATCTTTAGAGTCTCTAATTTCTTCTATTTCCGCCAACTCCTTAGGCAGCGGAACTTCGACCAAATGCTTCACTTTCATGTCCATATAGGGCTTAAAGGCCGTGCCAGCAGGAATCAGATGTCCCATGATAACATTCTCTTTAAGACCGTGTAATTCGTCTACCTTACCAGCTAATGCCGCTTCAGTCAAGACTTTAGTTGTTTCTTGGAAGCTAGCCGCTGAAATAAAGCTATCCGACCACAGAGACGCCTTAGTAATTCCCAAAAGAAGCGTATTCGCAGTTGCCGGCCTTGCTTTTACGCCGACAGCTAGTTCGCCCCCGATAAGTTCTGTTTTGTCATTGATCAAGGACAGTTCATCTTTGGTTACTACCTGATCGATCTCTAAATCAGTTGCATCTCCAACGCTTTTGATTTTAAGACATTGCGTCAATCTTTGATTTTCATTTCTAAATTCAAATTTGTCTACAACTTCGCTCGGCAAGAATTTTCCATCTCCCACCGATTCAATTTCTACTTTTCTAAGCATTTGCGAACAGATCACTTCGATATTTTTATCATCGATATCCACATGTTGTGATCGATAAACATTTTGTACTTCATTGACGAGATATTTTTGCAGTACTTCTTCGCCCTTGATTCTCAAGATATCATGCGGAACCATAGGTCCATCAGTCAGCGGATCACCAGCTTCAACATAATCGCCGGTATGTACATTTAGATGCCTATCTCTTGGCACATGATGATCTTTTTCCATTCCACTTTCGCTTTTAACGTTAATGGTCATCTTGCCTTTTCTCTGATCACTTTTTAGTTCGACTTGGCCGCTAATTTCAGCCATAGCCGCTGGATCTTTCGGTTTTCTAGCTTCGAATATTTCAGTAACTCTAGGCAGGCCCCCAGTAATATCCTGTGTTCCACCGCCAGCTCTCGGACGAGCCGCCAACAGCTGACCAGCTCGAACCTCTTGCCCTTCTGTCACTTCTATGCGAGCTTCGGCCGGCAGATAGTGAACATCGAGTATTTTACCACTTCCATCTTCGATAATGATTTGCGGATTCTTATCACCTTTATGTTCGATAACCACAGCCCTGCCCGCTCTGCCTTTGATATCATCTTCAACTCTGATGGTTTCACTTTCGATAATATCGATAAACTGAATCGTCCCAGAGACCTCCGCAAGAATAGGCACACGATGCGGATCCCAACCGAACAAGATTTCACCTTTTTTAACTTTTTTGCCTTCTTTGACGAACAGTAATCCACCATAAGGCACCTTGAACTTATCGAGCTCTCTCCCTTTATCATCAATAATAAGGACTTCGCCATTACGTTTAAGAGCGACAATATCTGTTTTACCGTCTTCTTTTTTGAAGGCCACGGCATTGATATTTCGATATTGAACCTTACCTGCCACAGTTGCAAACTGTTCTCGTTCCAAAATAGCATGAGAAGCCACTCCACCTGTATGGAAAGTTCGCAGTGTAAGCTGTGTACCGGGCTCACCAATTGATTGAGCTGCAATGATTCCAACAGACACGCCCTCTTCAACCAATCGGCCTTTGCTAAGATCCCAACCATAACAGTTGGCACATATCCCCACAGTGCTATCGCAAGTAAACGAGCTTCTGACTCTGATTGTATCGATGCCTAGGGCCTCAATTTTTGCAGCAATATCATGATTGATCACTTCATTTTCACGAACTATCATTTCATCAGTGATCGGATTTCTGATATTATCTCTGGCTGTTCGCCCAACGATCAATTGCGACAATGATGAAGCAATATTTCCACTATTAGCTCCAACAGTTTTTGTAATGCCCTGCAATGTTCCGCAATCATGTTCAGAAACAATAACGTTTTGCGACACATCGACCAGCTTTCTGGTGAGATATCCTGAGTTAGCGGTTTTAAGAGCCGTATCAGCCAATCCTTTTCTCGCGCCGTGAGTTGAGCTGAAATATTCGTGTACAGTCAACCCTTCTCGGAAATTAGATTTAATAGGAGTCTCGATGATTTCGCCACTTGGCTTAGCCATCAGCGCCCTCATACCTGCGAGCTGTTGGATCTGATCAACACTTCCTCTAGCTCCAGAGTCACTCATCAAAAATATCGGATTAAGATATGGTTTTCCATCTCTATCAGTGTCCGCCCTGAGTCCCTTCATCATTTCATTTGTTACAGCCACACGAGCATTTGTCCAAGCATCTATAACTTGATTATATCTCTCTCGTTCAGTAAGCACGCCATTTTTATAATTGTTATAAATTTCCTTAACGTGCGATTCTGTATCATCGATAATATCTTGTTTTTTAGGTGGTATTTTAAGATCTGTAACCCCGAAACTGATCCCCGCCAGCGTAGCATATTCAAAGCCAATATCCTTAATATCGTCCAGCAGATCAATAGTTTTGCTGCTTCCTGCAATTTTATAGCAATCACTAATCACTTTTCCGACAAGTTTTTGCGACATTGTATTGTTATAGAACGGCATAATTTCCGGCAAAATATCATTAAACAAACATCTTCCCACAGTCGTTTCAATAACCAGAGAAACATTCTCATTGGTTTCGCCGGCAGAATTAATGTCACGGTTTAGCCTTTTATTGATTTTCACCTTAATTTTTTCTTGCAAGCCGACTTTTTTAAGATCAAAAGCAGTCATCGCCTCAAAAGAATTTCTAAATGCCCTGATTTTTTGACCTTTTTTCGGTTCTACTATATGGGTCAAATAATAGTTTCCCATGACCATATCCTGAGACGGTTTCACCATCGGCGTCCCATCAGCCGGCGAGAATATATTCGCAGTCGTCATCATCAGTGTATGAGCTTCTGCCTGCGATTCCACACTAAGCGGCAAATGCACAGCCATCTGGTCACCATCAAAGTCAGCATTAAACCCCTTACATGACAAAGGATGCAGCCGAATAGCATTACCTTCGACTAAAATCGGTTCAAATGCCTGAATACCCATTCTATGTAGAGTTGGAGCACGGTTTAAGAGCACCGGATGCTGATGTATAACTTCTTCCAAAATATCCCAGACCTGTTCACCTTTTTTATCGATCAATCTTTTTGCACTTTTGATTGTGTCCGCTAGTCCAAGCTGCTTAAGCCTTCTAATAATAAACGGCTGATAAAGTTCTAGAGCTATTCTTTTTGGCAGACCGCATTGATACAATTTCAGATTCGGTCCGACAACGACCACCGATCGAGCCGAATAATCGACACGTTTTCCGAGTAGGTTTTCGCGGAATCTGCCTTGCTTTCCTTTGATCATATCCGCCAAGCTTTTCAGCGGTCTGTTGTTACTTCCTAAAACCGGCCTTCGACATCTACTATTATCTAACAGAGAGTCAACTGCCTGCTGCAGCATTCTTTTTTCGTTTCTGATAATAACTTCTGGCGCATTGAGATCGATAAGCTTTTTAAGCCTATTATTTCTATTTATGATACGCCTGTAGAGATCATTAAGATCACTTGTAGCAAAGTTTCCGCTTTCCAGTAATACCAATGGCCTAAGATCAGGCGGAATAACCGGCACAACATCTAGGACGAGCCATTGCGGCTTATTTTTGCTATTTTTGACAAAATTAACTGTTTTAAGACGCTTCGCCAATGTTTTTAGCTTTTGCTTGCTCTTTGTTGCTGCGATATCAGCTTTTATTTCGGTAGCCAATTTATCAAGATCCAGTTCGACAAGCACAGTTTTCACAGCTTCAGCACCCATCATAGCTTGAAATGTTTTGCCGTATTTTTCAACAGCCTCTCGATATTCATCTTCTCCTAGGATTTGATATTTTTGTAACGGGCTCTGTCCCGGATCGGTAACGATATAATCTTGGAAATAGATAAGCTTTTCAAGCGACGAAGCTTTTATGCCAAGAATAGTCGCCAAGTGATTTGGTATTGCTTTGAAGAACCATATATGGACAACCGGCGCAGCCAGATTGATATGAGCCATTCTTTTTCTTCTGACTCTGCTATGCGTAATTTTGACACCGCATCTATCGCAAATAATGCCTTTGAACTTAGTGCCTTTATATTTTCCACAGGCGCATTCCCAGTCCCTTTCAGGCCCGAAGATCCGTTCGCAGAACAAGCCGTCTTTTTCTGGTCGATAGGTTCTATAGTTGATTGTCTCAGGCCTTTTCACCTCGCCGAACGACCAGCTTCTGATATCGTTTGGTCCAGCCAAAGAAATTCTCACTGAACCATAATCATTAATACGATCATAAACATTATTTAACATTTAAGGCAAACTCCTTAAAGTCGATCCGATTTTTTTAAGCAGGTTATCATTTCGCCGCCTATTATCCAGCCATCGAACCGTATATGAAATTTTGATTATCTTAAATTAAAGTACCGAACCTAAGCGCTTTTTTTCGAGCTGAATATCTAGTCCGAGTCCTCTAATTTCATTACATAGTACATCGAAAGATAGCGGCGTTCCCGCTTCCAGCGTATTTTTTCCTTTGACCATCGACTCATAGATTTTGGTACGTCCTTCGACGTCATCGCTTTTAACAGTCAACATTTCCTGCAATGAGTAAGCCGATCCATACCCTTGCAATGCCCAGACTTCCATTTCGCCGAATCTTTGGCCACCGGTTCTAGCTTTTCCTCCGAGCGGTTGCTGCGTAATCAAACTATAAGGTCCAGTTGCTCTTGCATGAATCTTATCGTCTACAAGATGGTGTAATTTCAGCATATACATATAGCCTATTGTTGCCAGTTGTTCAAACGCTTCGCCGGTTCTGCCATCATAGAGCTGAGTCTTTAATGTATCAGGCATAGTCACATCATATACGTCTTCATCTGGAGCCTGATTATTTTTAGATCTAGTTACAACATCCTGAGCCATTTTTTGATTAGCTTCTTTTGTTAGTTGTTGAATATCATTTTCATTAGCTCCATCGAACACAGGCGTTACTGCATCGAATCCCAGCACTTGTGAAACCCATCCAAGATGCGTTTCCAGTATCTGCCCAACATTCATACGACTCGGCACTCCAAGCGGATTAAGCAAAATATCCAACGGTCTTCCATCTTCCAAGAACGGCATATCTTCTTCGGGCATAATTTTCGCGATAACACCTTTATTACCGTGTCGTCCAGCCATTTTATCACCGACAGATAACGTTCTTTTAGCTGCGATATAGATTTTAACCATTTGCAGTACACCGTTTGGCAATTCATCACCATGCTTTAGGTCATCGATTTGCCGTTGATTTGCCTCTTGCATTTTCTGGATTTTATCTTGATACAGGTCCACGATTTTTTGTACTTTCGGCCTAGTCGCAGCCGGCTTAATCCAATTGATAGAGAAGTTTTCGACCTGCTCCATCACAACATCATCATCGTCGCTTACACCTAACTTTTGCCTCGTTGCAGGATCGACAGCTTTGATATCAAATTTTTCCTGCATAGCGGCAGCCATTTCTCTAAACAGATCACAAGCTTTGCTTACAGATTCAGCTTGCAATTCTTTGATTTGTTTTTTAATAGCTTTCTTTTCTTCATCTCCGCCAGCGCCTCTTCTTGTAAATCTTTCGGTTTTGACAATAACGCCGGAATAACCATTTGGTAAAGTAAGTGAATCGTTTTTCACATCTTCACCAGCTCTTCCGAAGATAGCGTGCAGTAATTTTTCTTCCGGAGTCAATTCAGTTTTGCTCTTTGGCACAACTTTACCAACGAGTATATCTCCCGGCACAACTCTGGTTCCGGGCATTATCACTCCATTTTCGTCCAGATTTCTGAGAGCCTTTTCGCCCACATTTGGAATATCACTGGTAAATTCTTCTCTGCCGAGCCTTGTTTCTCTGACTTCTGCGCTGAATTCATCTAAGTGTATACTTGTATAGCTATCTTTTCTAACGAGCTTTTCACTAAGAATGATAGCATCTTCGAAGTTATACCCTTCGAAAGACACGAATCCCACGAGCAAATTTTTACCTAGAGACAATCTTCCACCAACAGTTCCTCCGCCATCGGCAATAATCTGGTCTTTTTTAACTTTCTGACCTAACGTCACGATCGGCTGCTGATTAAGACAAGTTCTTTCATTCAGTCTGAAATATTTCAACAACTTATATTCATCTTTATTATCAACAACTATTTTCATAGAATCGACATAGGTCACAACGCCTGCTTTTTCAGATTTCACAACCATTGAGGAATTTTGACCGACCACATCTTCCATGCCAGTTCCAACCAGCGGCCTATCATTTCTTAATAGCGGGACAGCTTGTCGCTGCATGTTTGATCCCATCAATGCTCTGTTAGCATCATCATGCTCTAAAAACGGGATCAAGGCAGCTGATATACCAACAATCTGTTTTGGTGAAACATCGATATAATCAACTTCACTTTTATTGACCTGCATCAAGGCCCCTTCTTTGAGAGCCAGAACCAGTTTACTCTTAATTTGACCAGTTTTTTGATCCACCATATTCGGTGCAACGATAACAGACCTCATATCTTCATCTGCTCTGAGATACTCAACTTTGCTGCTGGTTTTCCCTTTTTCCACCTTAATATAAGGCGTCAGCAGAAAGCCATATTCATCGAGCGAGGCATAGACAGCCAGCGATGAGATAAGGCCGATATTCATACCTTCCGGCGTTTCGATTGGACAGATTCTGCCATAGTGACTGATGTGAACATCTCGCACTTCAAAGCCGGCTCTTCTTCTATTTAGGCCGCCCGGCCCTAGAGCCGACAGTCTTCTTTCGTGAGTTAGTTGACTAAGAGCATTTGTTTGGTCGACGATTTGGCTAAGTTCGCCTCTTCCGAAGAAGTAGTTTATACTGCTTGAGACGCTTTTTGAATTCACAAGATCAGCGACTTTGATTTCAGGAGCTTCTCCGTCGATATTCTTTTTTGCGCTCATTCTTTCTTGCACAGTTTTTCGTAATTTCAACAAGCCTTTTCTGATTTCGACAGCTGCCAATTCGTCCAATGTTCTTAGCCGTCTATTTCCAAGATGATCGATATCGTCGAGATGCCCTTCGTTAGCTCTGAGCAGCACGATATATTTTATCATATTGTAAACATCTTCAGGCCTTAGTGTAAGTTCACTTTCGGAGATATTTTGATCGAACTTTCTATTGAGCCGAAATCGCCCAACAGCTCCAAGCCGGTACCTATTAACATCGAAGAATTTTTCATTGAAAAATTGTTTAGCTTTGTCTTCATTTGGCGGATTCACCGGTCGAAGTTTGATATAAAACTTCAGCAATGCCTGCTCTTGGCTTTCACAGGTATCATCAGCCAATGTGTTAAGTATCAGTGGGTCTGTGACATTTTCAATAACATCGATTTTTTTGATATCGCCGTTTTTGATTTGCGACACTCTATCACCAATTTGTGTTCCAGCTTTAACGAGTATTTCTCCCGTTTCCGTATCTACGATACTGCTGACCGACCACATAGTCGGGTTGAGTTTGCCTTTTGTAACAGTTTTAACTTTATAAAAAGCTTTGATTATATCTTCAGTCGTTCCGAATTTTTCAGACACAGCTCTGAGCAAGACGGTCGCTGGTATTTTACTGGATTGATCAATTTTCACGATAAGCTGATCTTTTTTGGTGACAGCCATTTCGATCCAGCTGCCTCTTTCCGGAATAATTCTTCCGCCATGCAGAACTCTATCGCCTTCTTTGCTATTAACGACAAAATCGACACCCGGACTTCTATGCAATTGGGTAACAATCACTCTTTCGGCGCCATTTATAATGAACTCCCCGCCGCCGATCATTTTTGGCATTTCGCCCATATACACAGCTTGCTCGCTCACATCATCGCTATCTTTAGATTTAAGCCTGCAGGTGATTTTCATAGGAAAACCATAAGTCATTTTAAGCTGTCGGCATTTTTTCAAGGTATACCTTGGCTCTTCAAGTTCGTAGCAGACATAATCCAGCTGCATCGACTTATCGTAACTTTCTATCGGGAAAATTTCACTCAATAATTCTTGAAGTCCATGTCTTTTCCGCTTCATGGGTTCGATATTTTTTTGCAAAAACTTGGCGTAATTATCTTTTTGTATAGCGACCAAGTTAGGTATTTTAACAGCATCCTTCACTTTGCCAAAATTTCTGGTTTTTCTTGAAACCATTTATTGTTCCCTTCTAAAGGCCATAAAAATCAGTCTGACATTTGTGACAAAATCCAGAGGCTCTTTTTGTTAAAACCTCTGGATTGATAAACCAACAATAACTAGCTAATTTCTACAGTAGCCCCGACAGCTTCTAGCTTTGTGCGAATTTCTTCAGCTTCTTCTTTAGCCACACCCTCTTTGACTGGCTTTGGAGCGCCATCAACGAGATCTTTAGCTTCTTTGAGTCCGAGTCCTGTAATACTTCTTACTTCTTTTATGACTTGAATCTTTTTGTCGCCGATCTCTTTAAGAATAACATTGAAGCTTGTTTTTTCTTCAGCTTCTTCTGCTCCGCCTGCTGCAGGTCCTGCTACCATAACGGCGCCTGCTGCTGCTGGTTCGATTCCATGTTCATCTTTTAGATAGTCAGCCAAATCTTTTGCCTGCATCAGAGTAAGGGCAACAATTTTATCGCCAAGTTCTTTAATGTCACTGCTAAATTCTTTTTTTTCTTCGCTCATTTTACAAACTCCTATTTTCCTTATGCTCATGCGGTAGCCAAAACTCCACTGTTTTGTTTAACCCTATATAGGGGCAACCTCATCGAGCTGATCAATCAAATTTCATATTCAACAACAGCCATTTCAATTTTGCAACCATTTAGACTCCTAAGCAATTCTACACTCGTAAGTCTTTTGGCCACCCAACTATTCAATCATCGAACTCGTCCAACCGTTCAATTTTTTTTATTTGCCCAACTGTCTTACATACCAAACATTCCAGTCGTCCAAGTTTTGTACTCGCCCAACCGCCCAACTGTCCGATTTAGGCTGCTTCTTCTGCTTTTTCTATGACTGTTTTTATGCAGCCGGCGATAACAGCAGCTGGTCCATTAACAAGAGAGACCAGATTTGAAGCAGGCGCCAGAACAAGAGTAACAATTTGGCCTTGCAGTTCGACTCTTGTCGGCATTTTGGACAGGTCCATCACGCCTTCGGCGTCCAGTATATTTCCGCCATCGAGGAAAGCTGCTTTAAGCTCTATATTTTTGAATTTTTTAGCCCAATCGACGATTTCTTTAGCTACATCAACGATACTGTCTCCGCCATATACGATTGCACATGGCCCGGAGAACACAGCCGCTGCATCAGCCATATCTTGTTGGACAAGGACTTTTTTGAACAATGAATTTTTAACAACTTGCACTCCGATACCGGCTTTTTTCAATTCGCCTCGAAGTTCGTTGTTTTCATTTCCGCTTATGCCGACCGTGCTAACAACCAGAAATTCTTTTACGTTGTTTTCGACAATTTTACTTTCCAGTTCAGCCTGTAACAACCCTTTTACATATTTACTCATAACAACACCTTTGCATTAACGATGTTTTAACAAATCAGTTAAACTAACATTTTTTTTCGACAGTTGTCACTTTTAGACAGCCACAACAACAGCCGGTGTCATAGTTGCGCTGAGACAAACTTTAATGATATAATGTCCCTTGGTTGAAGCTGGTCTGACTTTTTTAATATGCTCGAGAAAAACTTCGATATTCTCTATCAGCTTTTGTGTTTCGAAGCTTTGCCTTCCGACTGTCGCATGAATATTTCCGCCGGCATCATTTCTGAATTCGACTTTACCAGCGGCAAAATCTTTTACGGCATTAGCTACATCAGCTGTTACGGTTCCATTTTTCGGTGACGGCATTTTCCCTTGCGGTCCTAGGACTCTGCCGAGCTTTCCGACTTGCCCCATCAATCTTGGAGCAGCGATAGCCACATCGAAATCCATCCAGCCTTTCGTCACCTTTTGGACAAGTGCTTCGTTTCCCGCTTCGATTGCTCCTGCAGCAATTGCCGCTTCGACATCAGAATCTTCGCAGAAAGCGATAACTTTTTTTTGCTTTCCGATTCCATTAGGTAGTGATATTGCACCTCTGACCATTTGATCGCTTTGCTTTGGATCGACCCCAAGATGTATCACGAGATCCACAGACTGGTCAAATTTAACTGTTTTAAAAGACTTGATTTTTTCGACAGCCGCCTTAAGCTCCATCGGCTCTTGCGTTACGCCTTTCACTTCGCTTGTGTACCTCTTACTTCTTGTTGCCATTTAACATCTCCTAACTATCGCGAACAACTTTTTTCAGTTTTCGCTTCCACTATTGATTTGCCCGTGGTTCGGGCACTTTTCATAGCCAGTTATTTCCACTGACTACCCTTGTGTTCATCCTTCGATTTCTATTCCCATACTTCTAGCGGTTCCTGCGATAATTTTATCAGCAGCTTCCATATCATATGCGTTTAGATCGTCGAATTTTGTTTCGGATATTTGTCGAACTTGTGCAGCTGTTACTTTTCCGACTTTTTCTTTATTTGGAACTCCGCTGCCTTTGGCCAGCCCTGCCGCTTGTTTAAGCAACACTGCTGCTGGCGGGCTTTTTACGATAAAATCAAAACTTTTATCTGCATACAGATTTATCACAACAGGAATAGTTGTTCCGTTGAACTCTTTTGTTCTTTCGTTGAATTGCGAGACAAACTGTCCGATGTTTATTCCGTGCTGTCCTAGTGCTGGTCCAATTGGAGGAGCCGGCGTAGCCTGTCCGCCCGGTGCTTGCAATTTAATTTGTGTCACTACTTCTTTAGCCATTTTTATCCTTGCTATTTTCTAATAACTATTTGTCATTTTAATAAACTAGATTTTTTCAATTTGCCAATATTCAATATCCAGCGGAGTGCTTCTTCCGAAGATAGAGACAATAACCTTAACGATTCCTCTTTCTTGATCGATAGAATCGACAACTCCTTCAAAGCTTTCAAACGCCCCTTCTCTGATTTTGATTCGGTCATCCTTTTCAAAATCGACTTTTATGATTGGCGTATCATCAGGCATAGCGACTTCTTTTAGGATTCTCACAACATCAGTATCCTTCATAGGAGTCGGTATTCCCCCCGTATTGATAAAATCTCCAGCTCCAAGAACTTCTCTGATCATAAACCACGCTCTATCTGGGACTTTGAATTCTTCTGTGACTTGCATTTCCATGAAGACATAGCCCGGATAAAGCTTTTTTTCGTAGACAGTTTGTTTACTGCCCCGTATCCTTTTGACCTGTTCGACAGGCACTTCGATACGTCCAATAATGTCTTCGAGTCCCTGCATATCCACTCTCATTTGCAAGGAATCTTTAACTTTTTTTTCTTTATTTGATGCAACTTTCAAAACATACCATTGCATATTGATTACTTTCCGACAAACTCTATCAGATTAAAATTTTCGTAATTAGCCCAGAATTTTCGTGAACAACATACTAAAGCAAAGATCGCAAAATCCCAGTAAAGCCGCCATAAACACAACAACGAATATAACAATTGTCGTTGATGCTATAATTTCCTGTTTGCTTGACCAGCTCACCTTTTTCATTTCGCCTTCAGCAGCGATCATAAAGTCCGAAGGCTTAGGCCTATTAACCAACATAAAAATACCAAAAGCCAACAGAGCAAACACTCCCACAGGAATAATTGTTTGTATCCACATAGCCGTTTGCGCCGTGACGTCGAAGCTGGCTCCCTGCAATTTTTGATATAGTTTCCAGCATCCGGCCGCCGCCACGACTCCTAGCCCGACAGCCACAGACACTCTAGTATTTTTACCTTGACCGTTTTTATATATACTAAACATTTAAGCTCTCCAGCTCTTCCCGCATTAACATTACGAAACTCACATGCCACATCCTTTTAGCAAACAGGCCAGAGAGGAATTGAACCCCTAACCTTCGGTTTTGGAAACCGACGCTCTGCCAATTGAGCTACTGGCCTAAAAATCGAAACATCGACATTTCTCAACTGGCCGCTTATTTTCGCCTTATTTTATGCGTGGTACGTTTTCTTTCTTTTTTGCAGAACTTTTGCAGTTCCATTTTTGGAGTACCATTAAGCACGCTCACATTGGTGCGATAATTTCTTTCTCCGCATTCTTTGCACTCGAGCCAAACGTCTTCTCTTTTAGTTTTTTTTGCCATGCTATATAAACCCTGCCATCATCAGTTAAACGGTATCTATAATAAAGACCACCGACTGTGCGATTTTCCACACAGTCGACAGCTCATCATTTTGTAAAAATTAAACAGTTACTTACAGTTACTCAAGAATTTTAGTAACCACACCAGCCCCTACAGTTCTACCACCTTCACGGATAGCAAAGCTAAGTCCATCTTCCATAGCGATAGGTGAGATAATTTCAACTTCCATCGCGATGTTGTCACCCGGCATACACATTTCAGCCGCCGCACCTTCGCGACTCTTAATGCCTAATACTGCACCAGTAACATCAGTAGTTCTGAAGAAGAATTGCGGCTTATAATTTGGGAAAAACGGAGTATGTCTTCCGCCCTCTTCTTTTGTCAGCACGTAAACTTCCGCCTCGAATTTGGTATGAGGAGTAATACTTCCCGGCTTGGCAACGACTTGTCCTCTTTCGAGATCGCCTTTTTCGACACCTCTCAGCAATAGTCCAACATTGTCTCCGGCTTCGCCTTCTCCGAGAGTTTTATTAAACATTTCGACACCGGTACAAACTGTCTTTTTCACTTCTTTAGCTAGTCCAACTATTTCGACATTGTCACCGATATTGACCTTGCCTCTTTCGATTCTACCTGTACCAACAGTTCCGCGTCCTTTGATGCTGAACACATCTTCGACCGGCATAAGGAAATCCTGATCGACAGCTCTTTCAGGAATTGGAATATACTCATCGACAGCAGCCATCAGCTCATCGATACAAGCACAAGCCTCGTCATCTTTGCCTTCTGCTTCCATAGCTTTAAGAGCAGAGCCTTTGATAACAGGGATATCATCACCTGGGAAATCATAGTTGTTTAGCAGCTCT
>CBDUWP010000021.1:0-19016 GCA_965370955.1 uncultured bacterium
TAATAACCACAGGTTACAGTCGCATTCGCTCCCTACACCTGCGGCTATTATTCTGAAACCCCTACAGGGTTGAAAATATTTCGTTAATTTATCATGAGTTTCGCCGTGAACGCAATGACAATCTTAAAATGGTTCTGCAGGACAAGACGCTCGCAATGACATACTTAAAATGATTCTGTTTGCTAAGCAATGATATACTTAAAATGATTTTGGTCGGTTGGTAATGACAAATCACTATCTTTATAATATGACTATTCAAAGGATTGAAACTGGCTATAATTAAGGGCAGCTCTAATAATTGCTTTTGAGCGACAAGTAGAAAATTTTTATTGTCCGGCAAAATGAATTTTTAGAGGTGCCCTAAAGCTGAAAAGAATACTGCAAAAGGAATTGAAAAATGAAAATGAATAGAAAAAAAAGAAAACAAGGCCTACGGGGTACACTGTCTTGGAAAAGATTCGCTATGTCACTCCTTAAAATATATATAATACTGCTGATTTTTATATATCTTATTGCAAACTTTGCCATCTTTCAGCCAAAAAAAGCAAGCTATAAAGATGGACAGAAAATAATTAAAATAGAAACAATAAAAAATACATATATCTCCGCAATGTATCTTGAAAATCCTAAGGCTGAATTCACCGTTCTATACAATCACGGAAATGCAGAAGATATCGGAGATATGAATTATGTGATGAAAGCGTTCAAACAACATGGATTCTCTATACTAATGTATGACTATAGAGGATACGGAACAAGCGACGGAAAACCTTCAGCTAAAAGAGCCTGCGAAGATGCCGATGCAGCATATAAATATATGGTGGACGAACTGGGTATTACGCCAAATAAAATTATAGTCTATGGAAGATCTATGGGATCGGCAATGGCAATTCATGTGGCTAGAAAAAACAAAGTGGCTGGAATCATTATTGAAGGAGGATTTGTCTCGGCTTTTAGAGTCATTACCCACATATCTCTGGTGCCTTTTGATAAGTTTAAAAATATTTCAAAAATCAGGGACATCAATTGCGCCAGCCTGTTTATACATGGCAAAAAAGATCGTATAGTGAAATTCTGGCATGGACAAGCTCTGTTCGAAAAAGCTAATAACCCAAAAATGAATTTATGGGTTACAGAAGCCAGTCACAATGATTTATTCTGGATGGCTGGAGAAGACTACTGGATAACAATCGAAAAATTTATAAATATGATAAAAACCAACAACTAAATCCGAACTGGAAAAAAATATCAAATGTCGTACAATGAGGATTTGTAAAGGATTAGACTAATGACATCGCAATCGGACCCTAGGCGATATCTGATAAATGTTGACACTATCTCAACACAACAACTCTTTACCGATTGTTTGATAATCGGCGGCGGAATAGCCGGGCTGCGAGCAGCGATCGAGGCAGCTAAACATTGCTCTGTCACCTTAATCTGCAAATCCACAATCGATAATAGTAATACATATCACGCCCAAGGAGGAATAGCTTCGGTATTCAATCACGATGACAATTTCGCCTGCCATATAGCGGACACAGTAAAAACAGGTTGCGGCCTATGCGACGAAAAAATAGTCCAACAGGTCATAACAGAGGGACCAGCCTTGATAAAACAACTTATTGATTGGGGCGCCGATTTTGACACGACAGACAGCGGAAAAATAGCCACCACATTAGAGGGCGGCCACAGCAATCGGCGAGTTGCCCACGCTCACGGAGATAGAACTGGCAAGGTGGTAGCTGAATTTTTGATAGAGAAGGTTCGACAATGCAGCAACATTCACATCATTGAAAACTTTTTTGCCATCGATTTGCTAACAGATTCTGGCCGTTGCCTTGGCGTCATTGGCCGCCACAATCACGACAGCCAGATAATCTGGTCTAGTAACTGCATCTTGGCTACAGGCGGGGCGGGACGGCTGTATCGCGAAACAACCAACCCACAAGGAGCAACAGCTGACGGACTGGCAATGGCGTATCGAACTGGAGCAACACTTGTCGATATGGAATTCATGCAGTTTCACCCGACAACACTCTATATAGCTGGAGCGTCAAGAGCCTTGATAACAGAAGCGCTAAGAGGAGAAGGTGCGATCTTGGTCGACAATACAGCAACTGCTTTCATGGCTGACTATCATCCAAAAGCTGAACTGGCACCACGTGACATTGTCAGCAGAGCAATTTTGTCGCATATGCACAAAACAAATGCAACGCATGTATATCTGGATGTTCGACATTTCGATAAAAACCATTTCGCCAAAAGATTTCCGACCATCAGTCAATTATGCGATGATTTCGATATCAATATCTCTACCGATCTGATTCCTGTGCGGCCAAGCGCACATTACATGATCGGAGGAGTCAAAACCGACAATAAAGGCCTAACCAATATTGAAAATCTCTACGTCTGCGGTGAAGTCGCGGCAACAGGGCTACATGGTGCAAATCGCCTAGCGAGCAATTCTCTTTTAGAGGGTCTTGTTTTCGGCGTGATTACCGGACAACAAGCTAGCAGTAATATGACTAAACTCCGAAAAAAACTCAAAAACCATTTCATCAAATATACAATCCCGAAATCAGAACGAAGCAGACTAGATACTGCAGATGTTACCAACTCACTCGGCGCACTAATGTGGCGAAATGTCGGCATCACGCGCAAGCAACGCAGCCTTGACGAAGCTTGCGAAATTATCAGCTTCTGGCAAAGATATGTGATGGATAAAACTTTCAACTCTTGTGACGGTTTTGAATGTCAAAATATGCTGACCGTGTGCCTCCTAATGGCGGAATCTGCCGCAAAACGAAAAGAAAGCAGAGGCGTGCATTTTCGACAGGACTATCCTGTTTTAAATGACGAATTTAAAAAACATTTCAAAATAAACTTATAATCTGTTAAAATATATTTAGAAGCAATTTCACAAAAAGGTTGGTTAGGCGATCGCTGATTCTTTGTGAATCAGAGGAAAGTCCGGGCAGGAAATGGCTATGGCGGTGGCTAACGGCCACCCGAGAAAACTCGAGGGAAAGTGCCGCAGAAAATATACAGCCGATGGCTGATGCATTAGTGCAGCAGAACAGGCAATGGTGAAATGGTGCGGTAAGAGCGCACCGCGACTTTGGTGACAAAGCCGGCAAGGTAAACCCCGCCACCTGCAAAACCAAATATGCTGATTGTCTTTTGCCGGACATTGTTTAGGCTTGGCTTAAACGAATCAGCGGGTAGGTCGCTTGCCTGTTATAGGCAGAGCCAGTTGGCAACAACTGGTCAAGTTAAATGATCGCCTCTGGCAGTAATGCCAAAGACAGAACCCGGCTTACGAGCAACCTTTTTGTGAAACTCTTTGTGAGACTCCTTGTGAAATGGTAAGGCTCGCGTTTTTGTTATAGCGCATGAAAAAAGCCAACGGTGAGAATCGAACTCACAACCGCTGGTTTACAAAACCAGTGCTCTACCGTTGAGCTACGTTGGCGACGAAAACGAATTATAATCGTTCGCTGATTAAAATCAAGCCTTCTATTGCAAAATAACCAAATTACCCTCTTGTATTGACCCTTTATTAGCTGATATACTCCTTGAGTTAATAGATTTTGAGTGTTTATAAACTTTTTTGAAAAAACCATGTTTCGGAGATAAATTCATCATGCAATATGCAGTGGGAAAAACAGGACGAGTAATTGCCGCCCGTTTATTTGAAGGCGAAGATCTGCACGAATCTATCTTGAAAATAGCCCGAACCGAAAATATAAAATGCGCATCAGTTTTGATTGTCGGCGGCTTTCGTAAGGCTGATGTCGTAGTTGGGCCAAAAACAGAAACGCCGAAAATAGTGCCGGACTTTAGACATTTCGACGGACCAGCAGAGGTATTAGGTGTCGGCACGATTTACTGGAACCCAGATGGCCCGCAACTGCACATGCACACAGCAATTGGTAAAGATAAAGAAATGATGATCGGATGCGTCCGAAAAAATGTTAAAACATTTCTCGTGCTGGAAATAACAATCACAGAAATAATAGATATAAACGCTAGCCGAAAGCTAGATGAAAAAAGTGGAATGAACCTTCTAGATATTGAATAGGGAGTTATCATGGGAAAATTTTGTACAGTAATTAATTGCATGGATGGCAGAACGCAACTACCGGTCATAAACTATATGTTGAAATATTTTTCGACCGACTACGTTGACTCAGTAACAGAGGCAGGGCCAGTCGCGATTTTATCTGACCAGCAAGATAGTGATCTAGCAAACTCAATCTTGAGACGAGTTAAGATCTCTCTCGATAAACACGGCTCATGCGTAATCGCTATAGTGGCTCATCACGATTGTGCCGGTAATCCGCTTGATGAGCAGTCTCAACTGGTGCAGCTGACAAAAGCCGTAGAATTTATTGCCAGCCAATTTCCAAACGCTAAAACGATTGGACTATGGGTAGACGATGCGTGGCATGTCACGCAAATTGATTAAAGAATTTCAAGCCGATGTAAAATAGTTTTAGACCATTTGGCACTTCTAGCATGAGCTAAAATAAGCAGAAGCATTGCTATCAGCCAATAGCCAGAAAATCTAGCATAATAAATAATATGTCCGAACATGTTCTTATCGCCGAGCTTTTCAAACGCTGCGAACATGTCACTGGGCAAATAGATAACTCCACAAACAAAACTTCCGAACACGTTTTGCCACGGCAAGATTATCACGACCACGATCAGCGACCAAAAGAACGCTCTCGCCGCGTGATTGATTCCGCCGAGTCTTGCGACCAGCGAAACTTTCAGACTCATTAGTAACGTCAAACAATAGAGCACCATCGTCAAGACCAGTACAAAATTCACGACAGCCATTGTGGCGGCTATATGTTGGTTTGTCAGATTGAGATCGAACTTGATTTTAGAACCAATTTTTTGGACAGACGGTGTATTCGTATCTGCCACAGCTACAGAAACACTCTTGTTATCATTTTTTATTTCAGCAACAACTTTAGACGCCGCTTTAGCCACTGTTTTTTTATCAGTGTCAAAGGTGATTGTTTTAGTGCTGCCGGCAATCGGACTCGATGCGACTGTTATTTTCTCTGTCTGATTCGAAGCGATAACATTGGTCGTCACAAGCACAAAACTCGTTTGCAAAATGACTAGACAAATAATGGCTATGGCAAAAAAACGATTCTTCCATCCCTTAAAAACCGAAATAACTTCCAGACAATCTGTAATGTCAACCAAATTATTTTGTGTTTGCTGTTGGCTCATTTTAAGCTCCTTTTTTTCTTCCGGTGCAATTTGATATTCGAAATCCATTTGCGTTACATCCAAATAAAAACTACGATATTTGCAAGGCTATCAGTTAGCCGATGGCTATTATTACATTTTTATGTGCGTCTAACAAGCTATTTAATCGGCAGAAATAATCCGGTTAAAACTGTAAGTTATCGCTTCAATTGTCTTGTCAATATCTTCTGCGCTGTGTGCCGTCGAAATAAACATTGCTTCATAGGCACTTGGAGCAAGATATATTCCGCAATCCAACATATATCCGAAATATTGCTTGAAACGATTTATATCCGTCTTGCGAACAGCATCAAAATTTTCTACCGGTCTATCGGTAAAAAACATGCCCATCAAAGAGCCAAGTCTGTTGACAACAACCGGCAAATTTATTTTTTTGGCAGCAGCTAAAATGGCTGTTTCCAGTTTAGCCGATTTTTTTTCGAGCTGATCATAACAATCGCCTTCGGCTAATATATCGAGAGTGACATTTGCCGCAGCAGTTGCCAAAGGATTGCCGCTTAAAGTGCCGGCCTGATACACATTGCCAAGCGGCGAAAGATGATCCATTATTTCAGCTGAGCCGCCAAGTGCCGCAGACGGAAGACCGCCGCCGACAATTTTGCCAAGACAAGTCAAGTCGGCATCAATGCCAAATAGTTGCTGAGCTGAGCCATATGTCACTCTGAACCCCGTTATGACTTCATCGAAAATCAGCAGCGATTTATTGGCACTGCACAAATCTCTCAGAGTTTCTAAATACCCAGCAACAGGCAATACCACAGACATGTTCGCAGCGACAGGCTCGACAATAACTGCCGCAATTTTATCGCTATATTTTTCAAACGCTATTTTCGCAGCCTCGGCATCGTTATATGGCAGCACAATTGTTTCAGCGGCAACTGAATCTGTCACGCCGCCGCTTGAAGCTGTCGCCAATTCCGCTACGGCAGAACCGGCCTCAACCAAAAGACAATCGCTATGGCCATGATAACAGCCCTGCATTTTGATTATCAAATTTTTATCTGTGTATTCTCTGGCTAATCGAACGGCTGTCATGACTGCTTCTGTGCCGCTTGCGACCATCCGGATCTTTTCGACAGAAGTGATGGCTGACGAAATTTTTTCTGCTAAAAGAGTTTCAGCTTCAGTTGGGGCACCAAAAGATGTGCCCCGTGCCGCCGCCTGCTGGATCGCCTCGATCACCTCAAGTCTGCTGTGACCTAAAATCGCCGGCCCCCACGATCCCACATAGTCGATATATTCATTTTGGTCGATATCATAAATTTTTGACCCCTTAGCCGACTGAACGAAAATAGGAAACCGGCCAACCGAGCCAAAAGCCCGCACAGGCGAATTAACACCTCCGGGCATAACACGGCAAGCCCTTTCGTAGGCTGCTTTGGATTTTGTATTTGCCATAACAGATATCCTTTGCATTATTTTCTCTTTTGGCTACACTACTGTCAGTTAAGATGGTTTAGATTTTAGCATAATCGGTGCTCTTTGGCTCGCTATTTTGTTGTGAGCGACGGCATTGAAAATGGTAAAGAAAAACAGCTGAAATTTCCAGTAAGAAAATTTGCAAAGGAACATGCCATGACCATAAAAGATCAAGCCCAAAAATATATCGCTAAATCAAAAAAATTATTGAAAAAAATTAAGACACGTTTTCAAGAGGACTATTCGCAGCCAATCGATCCAAACGGCTTGATTGATTTGCCAATTAGTCCGACTACCAATGCTGCAAGCGAAAAGGACGGAGTAATCGCCAAGACTCGCCCTCAAACTGCAGATGCAAATAGCAATGAATCAATTGAAAAATTGCAAACTGGTTTCAGTAACTTAATTGACCAATTGCAGCAAATCAACGGTAACCTAAACCAACAAGGGCAACATAGTCACAACCTAATCGAAAAACTCAGCCAACTGCCAAACATATTAGAATCGTTACCTTCGGTGGTCGATAATCAGAAAAACCTAACTGAGCAAATGCTGCAAAATTTACAATCTTCTGACCTGCGAAATCAGCAATTCGTAGATTTCGTTGAACAAATTCCTACCGAAACAGCAAAACAAACTGACGCCTTAACAAGTATCGAACATCAACTCGCCGCCGGTGCTAATACTGATGCACAACTCGTTAGTCATTTTCAGCAATTTAACGAGATAATCGACAAACTCAACCAAACCTGCTCCAGCCAAACCGACAGTATTATGCAAATGAGTAAAACTTTCGCTGCCAGCGACCGCTATCTCAAATATATCATCTCCAAGCAAAATCGAATATTCCGCTGGATTTTCGTTGGGGCTATCAGTGTTTGCGTCGTGGTTATCCTGCTGTTCGCAAGCATAATAATATATCTAAAAAGCTAACAACTAATTTTTGCATAAAACAGGCTTGTCATTTAACATCTCTTTTTCTTGTAGTTTGTCGGTAAGCGGCGAAGATAGATGGACGCTCTGTTTGGATTTTTTAAGTGATTTTTTGTGCAATATCGGAATGTTCTTAAGAATAAGATGACGTACATTAACAAAAGCTTCAAGATGAAATTGTAGAACACCTCTGGCCATATCCTTGTCATCTTTGACTAAATCAACCAGATGTTCTAAACAATCCTCTATCTTAAAAGCATGATATTTAATCAAATCTACGATCTTTACATCTGTATTTCTGAATCCAATTTCTAATTGTAAATTCAAAGCTTTTCCGTAATCGAATAAATTATTTATAGCTAATTCGCTATCAAATGAATTTTCTATTTTAGAAATTTTACTTTGAGTACATCCCATTTTTTTTGCTAATTGCATTTGTGTAAGATTTTGTTCACATCGTAGAGTAAACAAAAATTTTGCTATACCTTTATTATCAAGTGCTTTTAGAGCATCTTTTTTAAATTTCTTGGCCGTTGTTAATTGCTTAACGGATTCTGTTACATTCTTAAAATGCCGTGCCATTTTAGTCCCTTTCCATCTTCTTGACGAAATCCTTACAGTATTTTATATCTGCTTGCTGAGTTTTTTTGTCACCTATAACCAATAAGTAAAGATTCTTCTCTTTGCTATTTGGATACACATATAATCTTGTTTGTTTCAGTTTAACTTTTTGTTTGCCGCCTTTTTGGTCTATAGCTATGATACCCTTCGGTTCTGTATGTATAAAACCAGCTTTTATTTGTAACGGATTGCCAAGTCGGTTAATCGCGTGATGGTAAAAATCAAGATTGCTTAACATGGCAACTAATTCTCCTGGATGTTTTTTCACATATCTTTTATAGCTTCTTACGTATTTATCGGTTAAAAACAGCTCCCAGCTTAGCATACATATTCCTCTTTTAGATATATTATAACATTTTAAAGTGTTTTAGAGTAATAATATTCCTATTGGGAATATATTATCGTGAGTTTTGAGCTTGTCAAGTGTTTTTAATGATTGTTCCGAATATGATTTTTTCAACCTAAATGGGCTGTTTTGTGCCCAAAATCCAAAATTATCACCACTCCACAGAAAGTTAATCACTAAAATTGCCGATAAACTAAACGTGATAATCATCTAAATGAACACAAAAAAGGCAAATATCAATGCGTGGGAATGATTTTCATGGCTGATTTTGAGAAAAAAGACCATTTGAATGGCTGCATTAAAATACAAAAAGTATTTTGATTGGATGATTCAAATGCTGATGGTAAAATGAAATAAGAACGAAAAACAGTCAAACAAGAAAATAAATAGACAACTAAATTTTTGAGGTGCATACAAAAATGTTTGAACGATTTACTGATAGAGCACGCAAAGTTATGGCACTGGCAAATCAAGAAGCACAAAGATTCAATCACGAATTCATCGGAACAGAACATATCCTGCTCGGACTCGTTAAAGAAGGGTCAGGAGTAGGGGCTACTGTTCTAAAAAATCTCGATGTCGATATCAAAAAATTACGCATCGAAGTAGAAAAAACCGTCAAAAGCGGCCCAGATATGGTGACAATGGGGAAACTGCCACAAACACCTAAAGCGAAAAAAGTTATCGAATTCGCAATCGAAGAAGCTAGAGCATTAAATCATAACTATGTCGGAACAGAACATATACTGCTGGGGCTACTTAGAGAAGCGGACGGTATCGCTGCGCAAGTCTTAATGAATCTAGGACTAAAACTAGAAGAGGTCAGGCAAGAAGTATTAAACCTGTTGGGAGCGGGAGTCGATGAGTCAACGCCTAATTTCGGAATGAATATGGCAACCCCAACTAATCCGGCGACAGCGGACATGAAGGGAAAAAGAAAAAGCAAAACGCCAGCTCTAGACAGCTTCGGAAGAGATCTGACGCAAATGGCTATCAACGACGAACTCGATCCAGTCATAGGAAGAGAAAACGAGATCGAAAGACTAATACAAGTGCTGTGCAGAAGAACAAAAAATAATCCGGTATTACTCGGCGAAGCGGGAGTTGGAAAAACAGCTATCGTTGAAGGGCTTAGCCAAAAAATGATCGCTAAAGAAGTGCCGGAAATCCTGATCGGAAAAAGAATGGTCGTGCTAGACCTAGCTATGATGGTCGCGGGAACAAAATATCGAGGACAATTCGAAGAAAGAATCAAGGCTGTTATCAACGAAGTCAAAAGATCAAAAAATGTCGTGCTGTTTATCGATGAATTACATACGCTGGTCGGAGCAGGAGGAGCAGAAGGAGCAATAGATGCAGCGAATGTGCTGAAACCGGCATTAGCAAGAGGTGAAGTGCAATGTATCGGAGCCAGCACACTCGACGAATATCGAAAGCATATCGAAAAGGATGCGGCACTGGAAAGAAGATTCCAAACCATTATAGTCGAGCCGCCGACAAAAGAACAGGCTGTCGAAATCTTGCGGGGATTAAGGGATCGATACGAGCAACATCACAAGGTGACATTCAAAGATGAGGCTCTCTTTCAAGCAGTCGAGCTGTCAACGAGATATATAACGGGAAGATGTTTGCCGGATAAGGCTATCGATGTTATCGATGAGGCGGGAGCCAGAGTCAGAATCAAAAATATGGCGACGCCGCCTGACCTCAAAGAAACTGAAGAAAAAATCGAGCAGCTGCATAAAGAAAAAGAAATGGCTGTCAAAAATGCCGAATATGAAAAAGCGGCAGAACTGAGAGACCAAGCACAAAAATTACTCGAAAATAAAAATCAATTACAGAAAAAATGGTACGATAAAAATAAAGAATCTATCGGCGTAGTCGATACAGAAGTGGTTTGCGAAGTTGTTAGCAAAATGACTGGTGTGCCTCTAACAAAGCTGGAGAAAAAAGAAGCGCAAAGACTGCTCGAGCTGGAAAACGAACTCCACAAAAGAGTCGTCTCACAAGATGAGGCTATCGAAACCGTGGCAAAAGCCGTCAGAAGAAGCAGAAGCGGTATGAAAGATCCAAACAGGCCAACAGGAAGCTTTATTCTGCTGGGGCCAAGCGGGGTCGGAAAAACACTGCTGGCAAAAGCTTTGGCGGAATTTATGTTTAGCAACGAAAACGCCCTCATACATCTGGATATGAGCGAATTTATGGAAAAACATAACGTCAGTAGACTCGTAGGCGCGCCTCCGGGATATGTGGGATATGAAGAGGGAGGACAGCTGACAGAAAGAATCAGAAGAAGGCCATATTCAGTGTTGCTGCTGGACGAAATCGAAAAGGCACATCCCGATGTCTTTAATATGCTGCTGCAAATCATGGAAGAAGGACGGTTGACCGACAGCGTCGGAAGAGTCGTCGATTTCAAAAATGTTATCCTACTCATGACAAGCAATATCGGGGCTGACCTAATCAAAAATCAGTCGGGAATCGGGTTCGGTAAAAAATCGCCAGAATCAAACTACAAAAAAATGAAAGAATTGCTCAATAAAGAAATCGAACATTTCTTCAGGCCGGAATTCCTAAACAGAGTCGATGATGTGATTGTATTTAAATCGCTGACAAGAGAAAATTTGCAAATAATTGTTGAATTTGAACTGGCGAAAGTATTCAAAAGGCTTGTCGAGCACGGACTAACGCTGGAAGTAAAAGATGCAGCTAAAGAGTTTTTGATCGATAAAGGATATAATCCAGAATATGGAGCGAGGCCGCTGCGAAGGGCTATCGAGCATTATATCGAAGATCCGCTCTCAGAGGCTCTGCTGCGAGGTGAACTCGAAAATAAAGATGTTATCGTGATAGATGTTAGAGATGAAGAGAATCTGAGCTTCGATGGGAAAGTCGACGAAAAGAAAAAAACCAAAGAAGATAAAAAGCCTAACCAAGACGAAAAGGTGATAGCTAGCCAATGACAAAATTATTGAATATATAAAAAATCGCGAAAAGGCCGCCTGTGACAAACAGTGGGGCCTTTTTTTGTATGAAGAGCAAATGAAGGGATCAGACAGAAAAAAAAATAGATTGGAAGCAATTGGCAGATATTTCTGTTGCAGAAATAACAATTACAACGCATAATGATGGGCTTGATATTTTAACTGTCTTCATAGAAAAAAGGAGCTAAATCATAATGGGACCCTTACTTAGCAGTCTTGTAAAGTTGCAAAGTGTAGAAAATCAACTTAGAGTCGTCAAAACAAAGCTGGCCCGCTCCAGAAGAACCGTCGTGCTGCAGGAAAATCAGATCAGAACGCTCCAAAATAAACTCGAATCAAAAAAAGAAGATATTCAACTCGTAACTGTACAGTCCGATAGGCTAGAACTCGAACTAAAGTCAAGAGAAGAACATATCGCAAAATATCGAACGGCACTAAATCATGCGAAAACAAACAAAGAATATGCGATACTGTTAACAGATCTAAATACCTCAAAAGCAGATAACTCAAAACTCGAAGAACAAATACTTGAGTTTATGAAAACCGTCGAAACTGATCGAGAAGAATGTACACAACTCGAAGAAGAAATCCAACAGCAAAAACAAATACTAGAGCAAGTCAGGCAAAGAACCGAAACGCAAGCAATTGAACTCCAAAAGCAAATCGAAGATATACAAAAGCAATGGGATAAAGCGGCTCACGATGTGCCGGAAGATGTTCTGGAAATTTTTAAGAGAGTGGCTGATACCTATGATGGTGAAGCTATTGTGACGGTCGAACATCAAGATAATTACAGCTGCGGGGGCTGCTTTATGATAGTGACAAACGAATCGGTGAACCTGCTCATGACAAAAGATGAACTGGTCAGATGCCCCAACTGTACCAGAATCCTAGTGCTGAAAGAAACTGAGTAAAGCTATTGGGCAAAAAATAATGACAACAGAAAAAAAACTGACGCAACAGTTGAAAATCTACACCGATGGAGCAAGTCGTGGAAATCCCGGTGCAGCGTCAGCAGCATTCGTTGTGACAAAACCAGACGGAACGGAAATTATGGCGAGAGCCTATTTTCTAGGAAAAGCGACAAATAATTTTGCAGAATATACAGCCGCAATAAAAGCACTGCAAGATGTCCTGCAAATCAATGCGGAAAATGTGGCTATGTTCAGCGACAGCGAATTGATGGTCAAACAAGTCAACGGAATTTATAAAGTTAAAAGCCCGCAAATAAAACCGCTATACCAAGAGCTGATGGAACTGCTGGCTAAATTCAAAAAGTGGAAATTGTCGCATGTCAAAAGAGAAGCAAATTAAACAGCGGACGATTTGGCAAATCAGGCTTTAGATCAAAAAGCTGATGTTATTGCTGATCCGAAAAAACCGGCGACAAAAAAAAAGCCGCTGCGATTAGGCGTGATGATTAGCGGAGGAGGAAGAACTTTACTCAACATCTTAGACCATATCAATGAAGGAAAACTCAACGCCGAAGTCAATGTGGTTATCAGCTCACTGTCAAAAGCGGTGGGAGTCAAAAGGGCTAAAGATTGCGGCCTAAAAGTAAAAATCGTACGAAAAAAAGATTTTGAAAACATCAATGACTTCAGCAAAGCAATAAGAAAAAAGCTAAACGAAGCGAAAGTCGATCTGGTGATTCAAGCGGGATGGATGTGTCTGTGGCAAATCCCAACAGAATACACAAACAAAGTGATGAATATTCATCCGGGACTGTTGCCGGCGTTCGGGGGCAAAGGAATGTGGGGACATCATGTCCATCAGGCGGTCCTAGATGCCGGGTGCAAAGTCAGCGGTTGTACCGTGCATTTCTGCAATAATCAATATGATGCAGGGCCTGTCATTATTCAAAAATGCTGCGAAGTACGCCCTGATGATGATGCCGATAGTCTGGCTGGGAGAGTGTTTGGTCAAGAATGTGTGGCTGTCCCAGAGGCTATTGAAAAATATGAGCAAAATAAAATCATAATCGACGGCAATAGAGTGACAGTCAAAGAATAGGGTTTGTATGAATCGACAACAAAAAAAAGTGATCGCTAACTTTATAGTGATTATGTTTATTACAGCTATCAGCGTGGTTGCAATCGCTAATCTGAAAGATTATGTCAATAAATCGGAATCGACAAAAGCAATGAACCAGCTAGCGAAAATCATTGCGGACTATCGAACGAAAAATGGGATTATTCCGCCGCAAAGTTTTGTCGATAGTGTCGATGAACAGCTATGCGGATCGGCGAGAATTGGGGAAATATTGTATCGGGCGAGATGGATCGAATTTGATTCCGACCAAAATGAACCGCTGGCTTACGTAGAAAAAATATTTCGACATTCGTTCCTAAAAGATGGGGTCGTTATGCTGACGCTAGAAGGAAAAGTCAAGTGGATGACAGGAACGCAATTTGAAGAGCTAATGGAAAAATATCGAAAACCATACGAAGAAAATTTCATCTTCTCAAATACCAAAAAATAAACACTTGTGCTGTTGTACAAATAGCAAACTCAAAAGGACAATCAGGGCAACTGGCCGGCAACCGATAACGATAAAGCGAACACATGTCTTGCACCGGCTTGAATCAAAATTTTTGAACATTCGTTTAATGTCGCTCCCGTTGTTTTTATATCGTCCACCAAGCAAACATTACGGCCGGCAAAATCGTGGCCCCTTCTCAAGCCAAACGCGCCGCTAATATTCTTTTGACGCTTCTTCAAATCACTAAATCCGGCTTGCGGCTTTGTCCGTCTCGTGCGAACCAAATCAGTACTGAGTTCGGCTCGAGGATGTTTTAATTTTTTGGCTAATAAATAGGACTGGTTGTAACCTCTAAACAATCGCTTACGCCAGTGCATCGGTACTGGAACAAAAAAATCTATCCTGTCATAAAAATCGGCTGACTCTAAAGCGGCAGTTAACGCCAAATGAAAAGCAGCAGAAAATTCTGTGCGGCCTGACATCTTGAATCGCAAAATCATAGAACGAGCAATATCTTCATAAACAAAACAGCGAGCTATCGAGTCAAACGACAACTCCTCATCAAAACAGCTCGGACATCTATCGTTGATTATGGCAAAGCGAGTCGCTTGACGGCCGCAGCGACGGCAGTAATCAGAATTGGACAACAAAGACAAATCGCTCCAGCAATCACTGCATAAATCGCAATCAGTCTCAGAAATATCGCAATCGCAATGGACGCAAACGGCTGGCCATAAAAGCCAATTTATGCCGCGAAAAAAAGATAAAAAGGTTTTCCTTATTTTGGCCGAAATCATAGCAACCATTATAATCACTTTTTAATTTTAAGCTAATTATTTTAGGTCAAACAAACTGTTGTCCAGCGGACCAAACCAACCTATGTTATGTAAAGCAGAGGCTCGGGCATTTTGACTGATGGTTAAAACATCGTCAGGAACGAACATCGGAGCAGAACCAACGTGGCCGTCAACAAAAGCAATGTTGGTGCGACCGCGATGGCGAAAGTGAATGCTGGGAACTGGGCTAAAGCCGGGAAATGTTATTGGGGTGCCGTTGGAGACGAAAAAGGGAGGTTCAGCGAAAGAATATTCGATGAGTTGTTCGCCGCGAAGAAAGGCTGTGTCGGTGAACATGACCGTCGCATAGGGTTTTCTTACTTCGGTCATGTTGGCGGTTTTGCCATACTTATCCTTGTTTCTCATACGACCTTTTCTGCATATGTAACTGCCAATGTAAACGGCATTGTAGCCATAACCGCCGCCGCCTTTTTCAAAGCTCTTGTTCCATGTGTCCTCTTTGGCTAAATATGGTTTGCCGGGACATTCTTTGATTTGGCCATCGCCAATATAGCTCTTAAGCGGACTGCCGTTGGGATCGAGAGAGTTGTCAGTAATGTTTCGCTTGCCGCTCCAGCGATGCAGATTAGCGCCTCGTAAATCCTCGGCAGCGGCAACATAGTAGCCATCGTGTTCGTTGGCGTAACCAATGTTGGCAATAGCCAATCCGCGAATATTGCTTTTACATACAACGGATCTGGCTTGTTGTTTGGCTAATGACAAAGCTGGACCCAACAGGCCCATCAACAATGCAATTACCGAAATAACCACAAGCAATTCAACCAACGTAAAGGCTTTTTTATTAAATGATTTCATGGTTTTTTATGGATAGGTTCGCCACGATTCCTGTTTCTGCCACTGATTAGCAAAAAGGGAAAAATCAGCAAAATCAATAATCAAATTTTTAGGCGAAGCCATGTCGCTTTTATCTATGTAATCAGTTTGACCAAAGTGACTGAGCCATGTCGAACAAAAAACTTGCAAATCCTCAACGTCAACAATACCATCGAGGTTCAGATCGGCTTGATGATTTTGGTCCCGCAATACGCCAATTGCCTCAAGATCAAATCCGCCAGTGCCGATTGTTATCCAAGCATCATAAATTCTATTGTCACTTAAATAGTTTGACCATGAGGGATAGGTCGCCGGATCAGTGAAATTCATAGCAGTGTCAAAAAGGTCGCCGCTGCCTGCAATATCTACAATCTTGACATAACAAATGTCATCTAAATCGATAAGGCCAGAAATAACATTATCGTGGCCGGCTAACTCGGCTAAATCAAAACCTGTGCCTGTGCAAATACCGTAAGAATTTATATGTTTGCCGGCTAAATTAAAAACATCGGAAGCATCTAAAAATCCGAAGCCATTAACAGAACCAGCGGTTAAAGACACCGAGTCAAAACGAATGAAATTAACGCCGTCAGAAGAAACCTCAACATAACCAAGCTCGGCAAATATATCATCACCGCCTAAAGAAAAAAAACTGTTTTCAAATACAACGAAGTCATAGCCGTTTACGTCACGAATATGATTGGGGTCGCCAGCAGCTAACGGGTCACCGAAAATCAAAGTGATTTCACCAGAAGAAGATGGATTCCACGGAAGAATGTCACCTAAACTGACAATGCTATTATTGTCGCCAGTAGCATAGCCGAAAGCTTTATTGGGATTGTCATAGCCATAGTCTACTGCGTCTGATGGTAAGTAATTTTGGTAATCGGTGGCCCAGCCGCGAAAAATCGGATTGACTATCGCATTGGCTTCTTGGGGATCGGCGTGCCTAAAGTCAGGGCCAATGTAACCGTTAACCCCGATCTCATTATAAGGGCCGGCAAATAATAGCACAGGCGAAAAAAACAAAGTTGCAATGAATAAAAAAGTTGCAATGAATAAATAGGCTAAGTGTTTATTAAACATTATATTTTTCCACAAATCAGCCAGCTGAAAGCCATGGCGGTGGTCTCAGCCGGCTGATTAAAAAATCTTGAAAATTATTTGCGGCGCCTTCTAAGCAATAAACCGCCTATACTAAGAAGCATAACAGTCGCAGGCTCAGGAACCGAAACCTCAGCAAGGCCAGAGTAATAAAAATCTGATTGATATAACGTGCCGTCACCAGTGACATCACCGCTTGAGCCAATCATGCCGAACCAATCGCCATAAGGGCCAGAAGCTGAAGCTATGCCGAGATAATCGTAGTTAGTGCCGCTGCCGGTCGTGCCGTTCCAAAGGGCTGTATAACAGTAACTGCCGTTGCCGTTGAAAATAATATTGTCAGCACCATCGACCTCAACGTCATAGGCGCCGAGTTCAATGTCACTGAGTTTATCGCCGTCGGTGTAATCAAGAAAAGTTGCACCAATAGCACCTGCAATATCAGATGTGGACCATCTGTAAAGGCCATTGCTGCTGGAAGCATAATAAACATTGCCGGCAGAATCGAAATCTAAGCCGGCTGAAAATCCGCCAACTTGAATTATCTCGTCGTGATTGTTATTGCCGGTCGTATCCAAAGACCAAATGCTGGTCGAGGAGCCAGTATGAAGGCCTGAAACATAAGCATTTGCTCCGCTGAAAGACATGTCAAAATTGCCGGCCATTGTGGCTCTGTGAGTCCAAGTGCCTGTCGATAAATCTACCTGATAAATCCTGTCATCTACGTTGCCGCTAGTTGTAAAACCGACCCATGCAGAAGATGATGACGAATCTAAACAAACAAAGCTGTTATAGCCTGTGTAACCAGAAGGGCCATTGAAATTCGTAAAACTGCCAGTCGAACGATCAAATACTTTTAAGCTGCCGCTGGCCCAGCCAGTGACAGTAGTAGAGCTAACATCAAAACCGCCAAAAGAATGACTGGTAAATCTGTCAGTTACAGGGCGGCCTGTGGTAGCTGATGTGTCAAAAAATGTGGAACTGGCTGTCGCAACTGAACCAAAAACTAATGTTAAAGCCAATATCAATAATATCGTAAAACGTCTTTTCATTTTCCTATTCCTTATGTTGGTTATTGTTAATAAATTTTTATTTGAAACTGTTTTACCGCTGATAATTAAGTCGCCTGTCTCCTTCAAACTTGCTTTTCGTTAACCCTTTTTCGCGAGAGATTAAAAAAAGCCAATAAAAAAACCGTCGTTCTCAAAAAAGAAAACGACGGCTCATAAATAGCTTAAAAAATCCTGTGACATATTTTAATTTCCAGTATTGCTAATTAAATATGCCACAATGAGAATCGTTCCAATCGCGAGAACACTGATATCTGTGGACATCTTCTGAAATTAAAAAATAATCAAAAAATGTCCATCAACAATTACCGGCAGGTTTTCTGACTTACGTCTTACCAAAAAACTCCTTCCCATCAGCAATGTAAATAATCAATAAAAATTATCCGCATTAACTAACAGTGGATGATGTGCTTTTTGGATTTCCAATTCCTTTTGGAATAGACGCTTACAGCGGCGCGACCGTCGCGGAATTTCACCGCGTTCCCATTTGACTATCCAGCAGAAAACTTCCTGCTAGACCCGTAATTGAATATTAATTTCTTAAAGAGCAACCAATGCGAATATATCCACGTCGATAGCTATATGCAAGGGAATTTGTAACTAATTTTGCGTTTTCATATTTAACTCAAAAGCAATCACAGTACTTATAGATATATAAATGGCTGTCTATAGGTAAAAAAAGGAGAGATTTGCCCCTAAGCAAAGCTCATTGCCGGCAACCGTAAGGGCGTGGTGGTTTACTTTTTATCCTTCAGCATCTTTCTCAAAGACTGGTTCTCCCTGCGAGTGGCTTCGAGATCAAACATTTGATATTTGATACAAACCCTCAGATAGTCTAGGGATTCTTGTAGGGTGTTGACACTTTGTGCCAATTTTTGATGATTTTCTTTGGCTTTTTTCGCCAGCATGACTAATTTTCGGCATTGAGGACTATTGATACCAGCAACTGTCTTGACTAATTCGTTCACTTTCTCCTCGAGAGTACCTTTTGTTTGCTCATTTTTCATCGCATACAACCTAAAAAAATAATAACAATGACTATACAATAGAGCAAAACGTATGCCAACCAATCGAAAATTTTATTTCCAGCTGATC
>CBDUWP010000022.1:0-18330 GCA_965370955.1 uncultured bacterium
AGCATGAAACTTTATTTAGATATGAGTTTGGCTGTAGGGTTTATTGAAAAATATGTTCAGGGAATGAATTAATGGCTAGTTCAATAAAAAACATAACGATCATCGGCGATGGAGCAATGGCGTCAGTGATGGCGAGAATGCTGGGAGAAAAAGAACTCAATGTCACTATGTGGGGATATGACAGAGCGCAGCTGAACCAAATCAGAGCAGCAAGAGAAAATGTACTCTTTTTGCCTGGTTATAAATTGCCGCCAACATTGATCTTTCAGCCAGATGAAGAAGAGGCTATGAAAAATGCCGATGTCGTAATCAATGCAGTGCCATGTCAATATATAAGGAGAGTGTGGGAGAAAATCGGAAGGTTCCTGCCGAAAAAAGCTATCGTTGTTTCTGTCGCAAAAGGAATCGAAAACGAAACGCTTCTTAGGCCAACGGAAATAATCAAAGATGTGGTCGGAACAAATATCAAATTCGCCGTGCTGTCAGGGCCCAATATCGCAGATGAACTAGCGAAAAAGTTGCCAGCCAGCGCCGTCATCGCAGCTAAAACTAAAAAATTGGCAACCGATCTGCAAAAAATATTTAATACCGAATATTTCAGGGTCTATACAAATGCCGATATCGTGGGCGTAGAGTTGTCGGGGGCGATGAAAAATGTTATCGCTATCGCTGCAGGGATTATCGATGGAATGGTCGTGGGAAATAATGCTAAAGCAACCCTCTTGAGCAGAGGACTGGCAGAGATTACGAGGCTGGGGGTCTGCTGCGGAGCAAAGGCAGAAACGTTCGCAGGGCTGGCAGGGCTGGGAGATCTCGTCACTACTTGCGTGGCAGCTAAAGGACGAAACAGAAGCTTCGGCGAACGGATCGGAAAAGGATACGGACTAGAACAGGCTAAAAGCATAAACAAATCCGTGATCGAAGGACTCGCCACGAGTTTGTCAGTCAAGGCACTGGCTGATAAATATGATGTCACTATGCCAATCTCACAGGCTGTCTATCAGGTCGTGCATGAGGGAAAAGATGTCAAAACGGCAATCTATGAACTGATGACGAGAGAACTGAAGTCTGAATAAGGGGCTAACTTAAGGGCGATAGCTTTGTTAGGGCGGGGCAGGTATTGGCTTGGAATTTGAGGTTGGACCGATTCCTGAACGAGAGATTGCCGCAGTTCCTTCTTCGCTAAAGCTACGAAGGACAAGCCGTTTGCAATGACAAACTTAAAATAGTTTCGCGGGCAGTGATCGGCAAAAACCCCATTTTTTCTTGACAGATCGCAGGGATAGGCTACCATGTATTCAGGTTTTATGGGGTCTGGAAACACTGGGATGGTGTGAGTCGACCTCAAATGAAAAGTAAAATGCTTTTTGAAATTGGAAAGTGTGGGAAATGATACGCAAATTTATTAGCTTTGCCATAATCATCTTAGCAATATCAACCGTCGCAGTGGCTGCGAATAGCAGTAATGGAATGCTTACCATGGGCGATGGTTTCATGATGGGTGATGCTACTATGAGTGCTGGTTATATGTTCATCGGTGACAATCTAGCTATCGTTGATACAGCAGATACAATGTTTAACCTCAAAGGTGGAACGTTTGAAACGAACTACATTAAGTTTATTAGTACAACAGGTGATTCTGATGACGGAATCTTTAACCTCAATGGCGGAACATGGAAGTTTATGTTTGGTACCGCAACTAACTCATCTCAAAACAATAGAGATTTGGCTCTTCTAAACAGCATTATTGCTGATGATCGATTCATCGTTCATGATGGCGATTCAGGCTGGTTTGTAAATGATTGGGCTCTTCTCGATGCAGGCAATGTTGCCATTGAAATGGGCGGATCGCCTGAGCCTTTACCTGAGCCGGCGACAATCGCTCTAGTGTGGATGGGAGTTGGCTTTATTGCACGACGCAAACGCAAATAAAAATTTGATGATAGCCTAAAAATATGTTTTTCTGAAGCGGCGAGCCTTGATCGGCTGGTCGCTTTTTTTTATGTGCTGAAATGAAGCCAATTCAAAATATGTCACTTTTATAGTAATGCAGAGGCCATATCTTATCGATAACCAAATGAGGTAAGATGGCTATAACAAAATGACGTAAAATGTGAATGAGAAAAATGGCTATAGATAAGAGGTGAAATCACGGCACTGTGCCGAAAAAAACAAGTGGTTCAGGTGATTAACATAGGTTTTCGGGGCGGAGTAGGAGCTGGTAGCTATGGTAAATATGGTTGAGGTGCTAGAAAAGTCCATCACGTTTGGTGCTAGCGATGTACATATCAATGTCGGAATGCGTCCGATATTCAGGAAAGATACCGAATTGTTCGATGCTGAATTCGATGTTGTCACAAAAGAAAATGCCGTCGAAATGCTGCTTAGTCTCGTTGGAAAAGAAAAATATGACAAATTCGAGCAAACAAGAGATTACGATTTCTCTACGCATGTGCCGACGGGAAGCAGGTTTCGTGTCAATGCCCACTATCAAAATCAAACCATTGCTCTGTCTTTTAGAGTAATATCAAGCGAAATCCCGGAACTGGAAAGTCTGCATCTGCCGGAGGTCATAGCAGAGCTAACAGAATTGCCGAGGGGATTAGTACTGGTCACAGGGCCAACCGGTTCTGGAAAAAGTACGACATTGGCTGCGATGATTAACACTATCAATAAAAAATACCGCAAAAGAATTATCACGATGGAAGACCCTATCGAATATATGTTCACCAACGACAAAAGCATGATCGAACAAAGGGAAATAGGAGACGATAGCCACAGTTTTCAAGACAGCTTAAAACATGCGCTCAGGCAAGATCCGGACATTCTGCTGGTCGGAGAAATGAGAGACCTCGAAACTATCGAAGCGACTGTCACCGGAGCAGAAACCGGACACCTCGTTTTTAGCACGCTGCATACAGTCAGTGCCGCTCAAACAATTGAACGTATCGTCGATGTTTATCCGGCAGGACAACAAGAACAAATTCGGACAATGTTGGCTAATACGCTAAAAGCTGTTATGTCGCAAACATTGTTTAAACGAATCGATAAGCCGGGTATGGTGCCATGTAACGAAATCTTGCTCTGCAATGCTGCCGTCAGAAACTGTATCAGAGAAGGCAGAATCTATGAAATACCAAACATTATCGAAACGTCGAAAAGGCTTGGAATGTGCAGCCTCGATAACAGTATAGCAAAGGCGTTCTTCAATGGATATATCGATCGTGATGAGGCTGTCGCAAGGTCACACAATCCAATAAAAATGGATAAACTGCTCGTACACAAAAGAACGGCGGAAAGAGAAGGATTAGAGGTTTAATTCGGCTGGAAATAATTAAGCTCGTTCGCTATTGGCCGATTATTTTGACCAATAATCGCTTTCGGCGCTTGCCGTCAAATTCATAATAAAAAATGTGCTCCCAAGGGCCAAGATGCAATTTGCCATCTGTAATCGCAACCACAACTTCGCGACCCATTATCTGTCGCTTCAAATGAGCGTCACCGTTATCCTCGAAGCCATTGTGCTGGTATTGGCTGTGAGGTTTTTCCGGAGCGAGTCTCTCTAGCCAAAGTTCATAGTCATGGTGAAGGCCGGATTCATTATCGTTGATGAAAACCGAAGCTGTTATGTGCATGGCATTTATCAAAACGAGGCCATCGAGGACGCCGCTTTGTTCGACCAATCGCTCGACCTCAGCGTGAATCGAAATTATCGCGCGGCGACTCGGAACCTCCATCCATATTTCCTGTGTAAGTGTTTTCATGATTTCCTCGTTTTTTTAAGTGATCGAAAGTATAGCGGAAAATAGCTTCAAAGGCAAGAAATTGTGCCGCAGCATACCAAAGAGGTGGTTGCTATTAAAAAAAAATCTGATAGTATAAAGTCTCTGTAGTGGTTGATGTGTAAATGATCTCAATTTTGTTTTTAAAAGATAAAATTATGGAAAATAAAATTCGTACAAAAAATTTCGTGAAAATATTAGGCGTTGTTTTATTTTTGAGCCTCTTTTGTACGTCAGGCCTTATGGCAAAAGAGAAAAACACAGAAAGAGAAAAGCCTACTGGTATTGTAGATAAGCTGATACAAGTTTCACAAAAAGAAAAGCTGAAGGGCCTGAAAGAAAAGGCGGAAGATGCGAAAAATGATGCCCAAGCTGCTAAGACAGTAGCGGAATTTAAACAAAAAGAAATCATGCTGGAAATTGAGCTGGCGAAGGAAAAACTCGACGAAGCAAAAAAAGAAAAACAAGCTATCGAAATAGAAAAAAAAGAGGCGACAGGTAAAGAGCTAAGAAATATTACAAAAATAGCTAAGCTAAAACAAAAAGAAATTTCGGCGGTCGAGACAAAAATAAAACTGCTCGAAAAAAAATTATTACAGGCTAAAAATAAAACAGAGCAATCGATAGATCAATGGGAACTCACAAAGAGCAAGCTGGCGATTATAGATACGGAAATTAAAAGACGGCTATATAAAAAATTACTGCATACAGTGATGATTGTTCTCATCGGATATGTCGCAATGTTTGTCTTGGTCCGGATCGTGAACCGGAAAATCGATGATCTGAAAATGAAGCATCTCACCAGAAGAAATGTTGTCTATATCGTAAATATCTTGATTATTATCTCTATCGTTTTTCTCTGGGTAAAAAATATCAGCTCGATAACAATCTTCTTGAGCTTAATTACCGCTGGTATGGTCCTAGTGATGCAAGAGCCGATTCTGGCTATCGCAGGATGGGTCTATATATTGGTTAGAAAGCCTTTTGAAGTGGGCGACAGAGTCGAAATCGGACAAGTAAAAGGCGATGTTATCGATATTAGAATGCTGCAGACGTCACTGCTGGAAATCGGGAATTGGATCGGGGCCGATCAAAGCACTGGCAGAATCGTGAACGTGCCGAATAGCGCGATATTCAAAAAAGAAAGTTTTAACTATAGTCATGGATTTGAATTTATCTGGAACGAAATCGAAATCATGGTCACTTTTGAAAGCGATTGGAAACAGGCTGAAAAAATCATGATCAATCATGGCCAGCAGCAAGCGGACGGAATGGCTGAGCTGGTGAAAAATAAAATCACAAAAATGACGAGCAGATATATGATCTATTACGATAAACTCTCGCCGATAGTCTATGTGGATATTAAAGAAAGCGGTGTCAGGTTGACGCTGAGGTATTTGACCGATGCAAGAAAAAGGCGAACAACGCATGACGCTTTATGTCGCATGATCCTAAATGATTTTGCAACAGAAAGTAAAATCAATTTCGCCTATACAACATATCGAATTGTGAAATAAGCATCAGAACTAATGCGGCGATTGAGCTGAGTAAACAGATTCTATCGCGAGAACCATCGTAGATGGCGAAAATTTGGCGCGAACAGACTCCTTGCCACTATTGCCGAGAGCAACTCTTAAAGTTTTGGCCATCGCTAATTCTTTGCAGCTATCATAAAGTTGATTCATATTTTCAGGCTCTATCAAACGGCCAGTCGATTCGTTGACAACCTCGCAAGCACCATCGATATCAAAACTGATAACCGGCTTCGAGCATAGCATTGCCTGAACCAACGCTCGAGCCAAACCCTCACGCAAAGAACAATGAACCAAAATGTCACTCGACCAAATGGCAAGAGGAACAGCCTCAGGTGACAAAAGGCCTGTAAAACGAAACCGATCAGACAAGCCAAGAGACTCTATCTGTTTTTTATAATGATCGGTCAAATTGCCGTCGCCAACGAAAAGCCAAATAGCATTAGGAAAAATCTTCGCCAAACGCTTAGCGGAATCAATGATATAGTTATGACCCTTAAGCTCAAAAAGACGAGCGACCGTCACAAAAACAATTGCATCTGGCGGAATATTATGGTGCTGTCGAAAAGAGGCGAGCTGGTCGTCACTCGGCTGGCGAATAAAAAGATCCTCGTCAATCGCTGAATAAGCAGTTGTATATAACGATGCTTTGCCAATATCAGCGGCAAGAGATTGTCTCGTCATGGCATCTGCGACAGTTAAAATCGAATCGCTCCAACCGGCGGCAAGCCTCTCAATCGCAATGTATAATCTGTTGATTAACTTGCTCTGATATGGATGAAAAGCAAGGCCGTGAATCGTGTGAATCACTTTGGGCTTATTGTTAGGTGATTTTTGCTTCAATCGGAATCCGGCTAAACGGCCAAGAATGCCGGCTTTTGCGCTGTGGCTGTGAACAATATCTGGGCCAATGTCACTAAGAATCTTTTTCATCTGTCGATAAGCGATAAAATCTTTCAAAGGATTGATCTGGCGGACAAGATTACTAATCGTGATGACTTTATAGCCTTGATCTTTGGTCTTGTCGAAAAGGCTGCCCTCAGGGCCAAAAGCTGGGCCGGTTATTAAGGTGACATCGTGGCCTCGCTTGGCAAGCTCGCGACAAGTGATGAGAGTGTTCTCCTGTGCGCCGCCGGTGATGAGTCTGGTTATTATGTGGACGATTTTCATTTTATTTTTGTGGACGAAGCTATCGCAATTTTTCTAAAATAATGGTCTGTATCATGTCACTAATTGTTTCGATACTCAAAGTCGCATCAATGACGGCGAATTTGTCATTGTCTTTGGCTAAAGCCAGAAAGCCTTGTCGAACCTTCTTGTGATAGTTGCTTGGCTTTTGCTCCATTCGATCGAGGGTGCTGTTTAATCGCGGCGCAGCTGACGCTATGTCAATATCCAAAATGATAGTGATATCCGGCCAAGGGTTAGCAAAGCTCGACTGGGCAATCTTAATGACATTGGCCACGCCGAAATCGCCGGCAAAACCCTGATACGCACAGCTGCTCGATATCCATCGGTCTAAAATGACGCAGTAATTCTTCGCAAGGGCGGGCTGAATCTGCTCATGCCATAATTGAGCACGCGCCGCCATATACAGCAATAGTTCAGCGCTAGAGCTCATCTCGCTATTGGCTGTATCAAGCAAAATATCGCGAATCTTTTCGCCGATTCTAGTAGTGCCGGGATCGCGATAGGTGACTGTCCTAGTGCCCAAATCTTCAATATATGAAGCGAGCAGTTTAACTTGAGTGCTCTTGCCGCAGCCATCGGGGCCGTCTAAAACAATGAATTTACCTGCAAACATTTTTATATCCCTCTAAAACAATGAATTTATCTGCAAATATTTGTTTGTCCATATTAAAACCTATCTGGTTAATTTAAAATTTTCTGCGCCAATCGCTTCAGACATACTTTTGCAAAAGGCTGGGTCCGGCTTAACAGAAAATTGCTTGCCGGCTAAAGTTAAAACCTTAGCTTGGTCTGTTGTGACCTCAATGTATAAGCTGCTTTTGCCGCGATGATTTTTGCATAGCTCAACAATAGAACTGGTCTTGGCTTCATTGATGTCACGCTCCTGTAAACGTAATAAAACCTTAGCGGCTAATTTGTCATGGCAATCAGCCATCTCTATCAGCTCGTCAGCTGTGATCTGAGGAGTTTCACGTTTTTTATCGACTTTACCTGCAACAAAAATAATCTTATCGAGTTCGAGAATGTCACCATATTGCTCTAGAGATTTTGGAAATAATACGACCTCCGTCTGGCCTTGCAAATCTTCCAAAATGAAAACAGCCATTTTTTTGCCGGCACTTCGACCGTTCTTTATCAGAATGGGTCTTATCTTTGTAATCATTCCGCCAATAGTTATCTCTTTGTCCTGACCGCAGCTAGCCAAGTCAGAGGTGCTGATCGTGGAATAGGCATTGATTTGCTCAGCGCAATGACTTAGGGGGTTACTGGTGACATAAAAGCCCAAAACTGATTTTTCATATAGCAAAAGCTCACGCTCCGGCCATGGGTCAACCTTGGGTAGTTTGGCTAAATCATTTTCTGAAATGTCGTCATTTGAAACTTGGCCGAAAAAATTCATCTGGCCTGATTGCTTGTCAGCTTGCAGGGCTGAACCGCCTTGCATGGCTCTTTCCATTGCGGCAATCATCTGGGCGCGGTTACCGCCGAGCTTGTCAAAACAACCAGCTTTAATAAGAGAATCTATTACCTGTTTGTTGACGGCGCGAAGGTCAACTGTTTCGCAAAAATGAAACAGGCTCTTGAAATTGCCGCTATCGCGGCGAGCAGAAATGATTTGTTCGACAGCTTTTTCGCCAACGCCTTTTATTGCGGCAAGGCCAAAACGAATCGACTGTTTCTGTTGGCCGTCGCTTGCTGTATTGTAAATCGGAGTGAAATCGACCATGCTCTCGTTGATGTCTGGAGCTAAGACCTCGATTTGCATCGATTTGCACTCGTTGATATAATCGACGATTTTGTCACTATTGGCCATGTCATAAGTTAAAAGGCTGGCCATGAATTCGGCTGGCCAATAGGTTTTCATGAAAGCTGTCTGGTAGGCAATGATCGAATAGCGGGTCGAGTGACTTTTGTTGAAGCCGTAGCCGGCGAATTCCTCGATCAATGAGAAAATTTCATCGCCTTGCTTCTCAGTTAAATTCTTTTTTTGACAGCCGGCAATAAACTGCTTTTTAGCCTTGGCAATGATCTTTAATTTCTTCTTACTAATGGCTTTGATCATGCCGTAAGCTTCGCGAAGAGCAATGTCACCGAGACTGTTGGAAATACGCATGACCTGTTCCTGATAGATCATGATGCCGAAAGTCTCTTCCAAAATCTCTGTCATAATGTCGTTCGGGCATGACCATTTGCCGCCGTGCTTGCGATCAATATAATCAGGAATTAATTTCATCGGGCCCGGACGATATAAAGCATTGGCCGCAATCAAATCCTCCAAACGGTCAGGCTTCATCTTGATCAGCAAATCCTGCATGCCGCCTGACTCGAATTGAAATATGCCCTTAGTCTTGCCGCGACTAAACAAATCAAAAACACGACTGTCAGCAATATCTATCTTCTCAATGTCAATATCTATGTCGTGAAGCTCTTTGACCCATTGAACAGATCGCTTGATAACGCTTAAGGTTTTGAGGCCGAGAAAGTCCATTTTCAAAAGGCCAACCTTGTCAACCAGCGGACCTTCATATTGTGTTATCGCATCGTCTGAACCGGTGGCTTTGTACAAAGGGACATGATCCGATAGCGGCGATTCAGAAATCACAACCCCGGCTGCGTGAACAGAAGCGTGGCGAGTTAGGCCCTCAAGTTTTTTGCAGATGTCAATGACCTTGCGAATCTCTGGATTGTTATTGTAAGTGTCTTTTAAATTGGGTTCGGCGGCAATGGCTTTATCGAGCGTGATGCCGAGCGAGTCGGGAATCAATTTAGCTAGCCGGTCAGCCTCAGATAAAGGAATGTTCATCACACGGCAAACGTCGCGAATGACCGCGCGGGCTTTCATTGTGCCGAAAGTGATAATCTGAGCGACATGACCATATTTTTGGCGAACATAATCAATGATCTCCTGACGGCCGCGCTGGCAAATGTCAATGTCGACATCGGGCATCTCGTCACGCTCGGGATCCATGAATCGCTCAAACAAAAGGTCATATTTCAAAGGGTCTACATTGCAAAAGCCAAGGCAGTAGCCGACAATCGTGCCGACGGCGGAACCCCTTGCACCAACGGGAATGTTGTTGGATTTGGCGTAATTGCAGAAATCCCAGACAATCAAAAAATAGCTGGAAAAACCCTTGCCCTCAATGACCTCCAACTCCCTGTCTATACGGGCTTTGATCTGGCTAGTTATTTCACCGTATATTTTCTTGGCGTTTTTGTAGACAAGCTCTGTCAGGAAACTTTCCGGCTTATCGCCGTTGTCAGGTTTGTACAAAGGAGTGTGGCGACCGCTTAAATCGATCTCGACATTACAGCGGTTGGCAATCGAAACGCTGTTGTCGCAGGCCCTGGGGACGTCACTGAACAAATCTCGCATCTGAGCGGGACTCTTGACAAATAAATCAGATGGATAAAACATGCGAGCCGGATCGTCATAGTTTTTGCCGGTACTAATGCAGCAAAGGCAATTGTGAGCTTCATAATCGTCGAGTGTGAGATAATGGCAATCATTGGTGGCCAGCAGCGGAAGGCCCATTTCGTTAGCTAACTCAATCAGGCCGGCTGTTACGTCCGGCTCATCGTTTTCATGACGCTGAATCTCGACGAAAAAATTGTTATCGCCGAAAATCTTGGCATATTGAGCAGCTGAAGCTTTAGCAGCGGCTTTGTCGCCAGAGGCGATTAACCTAGCAAGCTCGCCGCTAATACAGGCGCTCGAGCAGATCAAGCCTTCGCTAAACTCAGCTAAAATCTCCTTGTCAATTCGCGGACGATAATAAAAACCCTCCATATAGCCAATGCTCGAAAGCTTCATCAGATTGTGGTAGCCGGTCACGTTCTCTGCCAACAAAATCAAATGATATGACGAACCCTTGATCGAACCCTGCTTGTCAAAACGGCTAGTAGGAGAAATGTAGGCTTCAATGCCAATGATGGGCTTGATGCCGGCGGAATTGGCCTTGAGGTAAAAATCAAGGGCGCCAAACATGTTGCCGTGATCTGTTATCGCAACAGAATCCATCGATTGACTTTGGCAATAGGGCATCAATTTGGCCGGCGAAATCGCGCCGTCCAATAAAGAATACTGGCTGTGAAGGTGTAAATGAACAAATCCGTTATCCATTTGCTTTGAAAATCCTCAATATGGCTGAAATTGGCGAAAAATCTACTCTAAACGAGATGATAGTTAAAAAAACAGCTAGAGTCAATGAAATGCAATTTAATTTTATTTTTACTTGATATCTCATCCAAATATGATAATATCCTCTCCTCTGGGCAAGAAAAAATTGCCTCGTCGCAAGGGGTCACAAGATGGTTTTCGGGGTCAGCAGTATCACGGCAGAGCTGATTCAAGCCTCCGGCGAGGTCCAGTCGGGCTAATTTTTAGCCCCCGTGACAACTTGTGGGCTGATTCTATTTAAGTCAGGTAGGGCGATCGATGCTTTTTAGGCATTTTTGGCTTCCGGGCTAATTTTTAGTGGATTGGCTAGACTCTTGGTGGTCATCGCGGTTCTGTGTAAGAGCTAAGTATTACCCGGTGGTGTAATTGGTAACACAGGGGCTTTTGGTGCCTCCGTTCCAGGTTCAAGTCCTGGCCGGGTAGTTTTTAAATGGCGTTGCTTAAAAAGTGGCACATTCAAGCTTGAAGCCGAAGTATTTGTAAAATAAGCATATTAGTTAAGTAAAAAAAGTGACATTATGGCGAAATTGGTAGCGGTAATACTTGCGGCAGGAAAAAGCACGCGAATGAAAAGCGAGCTGCCAAAAGTACTGCACCAAATCTGCGGAAAGCCAGTATTAAGCTATGTGTTTGAGGCTTGCAGAAATGCCGGAGTGGAAAAAATATTCGCTGTCATCGGCTACAAAGCACAGGATATAAAAGACGCCTTCGCAAATGATAACGATGTTGTATGGGTCGAGCAGGTCGACCAAAAAGGAACAGCTCATGCAGTATTATGCTGCGATGAACAGCTTAAAGAGCTGACAGGTAAAACGCTGGTGCTCTGTGGTGACGGGCCGCTGATCAGAACCGAAACACTGAAAACATTGATAAAAACTAATGGCGACGAAAATGCCGCAGCAACGTTGGCAACCGCCGTTCTCGATGATCCGACAGGTTATGGCAGAATTGTTAGAAATGATGATGACCAGATTGAAAAAATTGTCGAGCATAACGATTGCACCGAAGAGCAATTGAAAATAAAAGAAGTGAATCCTAGCTATTATATATATGATAATCAATTGCTGAGACAGGCACTGAAAAAAGTCGAAAATAATAATGCAAAGGCTGAGTATTATCTGACTGATACGATCGCTATCTTGATAGAGCAAGGGCAAAAAGTGACGGCGGTAAAAGCTGTCAAACCATATGAAGCACAAAGCATAAATACAAAAGAGCAACTAAAAGAGGTCGAGCAGATGATGTTGTCGAGGCAGTAAAAAAAACAGTAACAAGGAATAAGCAAATGGCCAATGGCGTAGAACTAAAAGTTTTTAGCGGTTCGGGAAACCGAAAGCTGGCTGAGCAAGTGTGCGAATATCTCGGCATTGCACTTGGAAAGGCGGCGATAGGAAAATTCCCCGATGGCGAAAAACTGGTCAAGCTGGAAGATGATGTCAGGGGAAAAGATTGCTATATTATTCAATCTACCTGCGATCCGGTCGACGAAAATCTCGTGGAACTGTTGATCTTTCTCGATTGTCTAAAAAGAGCCAGCGCAAGAAGAATCACTGCTGTGATTCCATATTTTGGATATGCCAGACAAGATAGAAAAGACGAGGGCAGAGTGCCCATAACAGCGAAACTAATGGCGAATATGATATCTATCGCAGGGGCTGGAAGAGTTGTGGCTATCGATTTGCACGCTCAGCAATTGCAGGGCTTTTTCGATATACCTGTCGATCATCTGGCGGGCGAATTGGTCTTTAGAGAATTCTTCAAGAAACAAAAAATTAAAGATCTGACAATCGTGTCACCGGACTTGGGAAATACTAAAGAGTCAGCAAAATTTGCGGCAAGTCTCGGTGTGAAAGTGGCAATGGTTCACAAAGAAAGAACCAGCGGAAGTAATGTTCAAGCACAGTATTTAATCGGCGATGTAAAGGATAGAAACGTTCTGCTCTATGATGATATGATTACAACGGCTGGGACAATATGCAGTGCGGCGGAATTGGTTAAAGCCAAAGGGGCTAAAGATGTGTGGGTCTGTGCGACTCACGGCATCTTCGCTGGAGAAGCTCTCGAAAGATTGAAAAAATCTAAAATAGATAAAGTCGTTATCACTGATACGGTTCCGGTTTGTGAAAAAACCAAGCAAAATATAAATGTTACCGTCTTGACCGTTTCGTCAATGCTCGGCGAAGCTATAAAAAGAATTCACGATGATCAGTCTATAAGCTGTATCTTTAAAGAAAATAGATAAGTAAAAAGTAAAAAAATAGAGAATTTTAACTGAAACATTAGTTTGTGAGGCAAGTTTATGGAAGATATGTTTTTATTGAATGTGATAAAAAGAGAAAAATCAGGAACAAAGGATGCCGCAGCACTACGCAAGAAAAAATTGATTCCTGCTGTCGTATATGGCCACAAGAAAGAGTCAATCGCTGTGGCAGCCGATGAACGCGAGTTTCTAGATGTTGTGAATAAAGGCAACAGGCTGGGGCAAGTTCAAATCAATGACACAAAAGAAACTGTTATGATTAAGGCTTTACAGTATGACGATTTTGGAAGAGCTATTATTCATGCGGATTTTGTGAGAGTTGACGTTGACGAAATCGTGAAAGTTGTTGTGCCTATTGCATTAAAAGGAACGGCACCGGGAACTAGCGAAGGCGGAATTATCGAAGAACGAGCAAGCGAAGTCGAAATCGAATGTAAAGTTTCTAATGTGCCGGAATCTATCGAATTGTCCATCAAAGAATTGCAACTCGATGAATCACTCCACGCTAGTGACATTGTGTTACCTGAAGGGATAAAGCTTGTCACAAGCGGAGATGTCTTGATCGTGGCTTGTCACGAAGTGGCAGCGACTAAAGAAGCCGAAGAAACAGAAATAACTGAAGAAGCAACACAAACTCCTGAGGTTATCGGTAAGCCGGAAAAAGATGAGACCGAGCCAAAAGATGATAAAAGCTAGCCAACTGATAAAGGCTGGAGAGGTCGACAAATGGCTGAAAAAAAATTGATTGTCGGCTTAGGTAATCCCGGCCAAAAGTATCAAAAGACTAGACATAATGCAGGATTTGAGGTTATTGACGCATTAGCAGAAAAGTTGGCAGTAACCGTAAAGCAAAAAAAGTTCGGCTCGTATATGGGTCAGGCGGATGTTGGAATTTATAAGTTAATACTGCTGAAACCGCAAATGTTTATGAATAATAGCGGACAGGCTATCGCCACTGCGGCTGGATTCTATAAGCTGGAAAAAGAAGACGTGATGGTGATTTTTGATGATATGTGGATCGATGCCGGAGCAATTAGGATAAGACCGGATGGATCCGCAGGCGGACACAACGGCGTCAAAGATACAATAGAAAAGTTAGGAACAAAACAGTTTGCCAGATTAAGAGTCGGTATAGGACAAAGCGAATACCAAAACGATTATGATTATGTATTGTCAAGGCCGACAAAAGAACAAAGGCTGCTTATCGATGAGGCAATTGAAAAAGCGGTCGAAGCAGTTTTGATGTGGATCGAAAAGGACGGCGAGCTAAACGATGTGATGGCAAAGTTTAATTAAAACGAAAAGTGGCTGTAATCGTAAAATTATACCGCTGAATTGTTGCGGCTAAAGTAGTAAAAAAAGATTGTGAAAAAAAATAGGCGGAAAAATGTGTCGCCTAAAGCTGTAAATGAAAATTGTAAATCAAAGTTGAAAAATAAGTGTTTCTAAAATAAAGAATATTGGAGGTACCGAGTTTGGAAAAGGTTACTAAAAGACTTTACGAAGCGATGTTTCTGGTCGATTCAGCACTGGCTGCGTCCGGTTGGGACGAGACGATGAAGGTTATTGAAACTTTTCTCGAAAGAGCAAAGGCTGAAGTTGTGTCAATAAGGAAATGGGACGAAAGAAAACTGGCTTACGAAGTCAATAAGGTCAGTAGAGGGACGTATATTTTGTGCTATTTCAAAACGGACACGCAAATGATTACAAATCTGGAGCGAGATGTTAAGCTCTCTGATAAGGTGCTTAGAGTGCTGGTCACTAATGCCGAGCATTATACAGAGGAAGAGGTCGCTAAGGAAACGCCGGCTATGGCTCAGCAAAGGCAGGCAACAGAAGCTGCAGATGCTAGAATAGCGGCTGAAGAAAAAGCAAAAGAGCAAGCCGAAGCGAAAGCAAAAGAACAAGCTGAAGCAAAAGCCGAAGAGCAAGTCGAAGTGAAAATCGAAGCCGAAGTCGAAGCCGAGACCGAAGAAACAGTCGAGCCCGATGGTGACAAAGCCGAAGCCGAAGCTGAAAATGATACAAAATAAAATGGTGGTTTCTTAAGACTGGAGAGATATTATGGCAGCCTTTAATAAAATTTTGCTGATGGGCAATCTGACGAGAGATCCGCAACTGACCTATTTGCCAAGCGAAACAGCTGTGGTCGATTTCGGCGTTGCAGCTAATCGGAAATACAAAGGAAAAGACGGACAAATGAAAGATGATGTCTGCTTTGTTGATTGTAGAAGTTTTGGAAGGCAGGCAGAGACTATTAATAAATATCTCACAAAAGGAAGCCCGATCTTTCTCGAAGGAAGATTGACCTTTGACAGCTGGACAGCTCAAGATGGAACAAAAAGGAGTAAGCATCGAGTGACTGTTGAAAATTTCCAGTTCTTAGGGCAAGGATCGGCGCAAACAGGAGGCAACACCACAGGTTCTGGATATAACAATAGTGCAACAAATAGACCGCCGGCACAAAATACGAACTCTGGCAATAACACGCCGCCAGATGATGATATACCATTTTAACGATGGAGTTGATGAAAAAATAAAACTGATTATATAAGGATAGGATTTATGGCACAGAGAAGAGATAAAAAAATCGCACCAGTACGCGAGCAGACACAATGCAGATTCTGTCGAAGAACTGAAGATTATATCGATTATAAAGATATCGATACGCTGCAGAGACTGTTGACAAATAGAGCGAAAATCTATTCACGCAAACGAAGTGGAAATTGTGCTGGATGTCAAAGGAAAATGCAAAAGGCAATCAAAAAGGCGAGATATATCGCACTGCTGCCGTATGTGGCCTAATCCAAAAAAAAGATGTGACTCTATTGCAGAGGCAATAGGTTTCGTGTCATCAGTGGTAAAAGATAAATTTGTGGAGAAAAACTATGAAGGTTTTGCTTTTAGAAGATATTCAGGGCACCGGCTGGCTGGGTGACGTTGTCGATGTGGCAGATGGATATGCAAGAAACTATTTGCTGCCGCAGCAACTGGCGCAAGTGCCAAACGAAGGAAACATCAGGGCTATTGCAGAAGAAAAAGCCAAAAGAGCTGAGCAAAGATTGAAAGAAAGAAAACGTATGCAGCTGGCGATCGAAAAGGTTGTCGGCGCGAAGGTGGTTATCGTTGCAAAAGCTAACGAACAGGGGCACTTGTTCGGATCCGTTGGCGAAAAAGAGATCGGAGAAAGCTTGAGAAATCAGGGTATGGAAGTGGCTGATGGAAATGTTAAAATGCCTATGCATATCAAAGAAGAGGGCATCTATGACGATGTCAGAATTCGATATGCAAGCGATATCTCAACCAAAATTGAGGTGGTCGTCTTAGCGATGCAAGAGGGACAAACAGAAGAGGAAGTTATCGAAGCTGCCGAAAAGGCTGCCGAGATGGCGGCTAAAAATGCTGCAAAAGAGGCTGCTGAAATGGCTGAAAATGCCGAAGCTGAAACCGAACCACAGCCAGAAGATGCTGATAAAGCTGATGCCAAAGACGAATCAGCTAAAGAAGATGACAATTAAAGCTGTTTGCAAAAAAAAGATTCTAAATTAGATTGTTTAACAAAAGGCCGAAATTGTTCGGTCTTTTTTTTTGTGAAGATTGAGCATTTTGCTCTTTCACAATTTGTTTTTTGGATATAAAATATAACTATGCCGTTAATTCTAGAGATGTTAATTATAATTTTAGTTGTTGTGATGTTGGCTGTCTTGATATGGCTGGTGATATTGTCAAAAGAAAAGAATGCCGCGCAGACAATCCTAACAGCTCAACTGGAAGCAATAAAGCTCACTCAAGATAATACCAAAGACACAATCCAAAAGTCGTTGGCTAGTTCGCAAAATAGCATGAATCAAAATCTTCAGCAGTCGGCGAAAATATTAAATCAGCTGCATGGTCAAATCGGAGGGCTTCAGCAGTCAAGCAAAAGCATGACTCAGGTCGCTGGCGAAGTTAGAAAATTGCAAGATGTGTTCAAAAATCCTAAGCATAGGGGAATACTGGGCGAGAAATCCCTGCAAAATATCCTAAGTCAACTCTTTCCGAAAAATTGCTATCAAATGCAGTATTCATTCAAAAATGGAAAAATCGCCGACGCAATCGTAAAATTGACAGATAATATGGTGGCGATCGATGCAAAATTTCCGCTGCCGGCGTTCGAGAGAATATTACAGGCGGAAAATGAACAAGACAGAATCGTCCAGCGTAAACAATTCAGCAGAGATGTACTAAAGCATGTGACGAAAATTGCTTCTGATTATATAAGGCCGCAGGATGGAACTGTGGATTTTGCGATTATGTATATACCAGCTGAGAATGTTTATTATGAGACTATTGTGCAGTCGGCGGAGGACGATAAGGATATTGCGGCGATCGCGCTGGAGAAAAAGGTCGTGCCTGTCTCGCCTAATTTATTGTACACGTATCTTATGACGATCGTGATGGGGCTCGAGGGGGCGCAAATCGAGAAAAAAGCGGGCGAAATTTTGAAGAATTTGAAAAAATTGGATACAGGTTTCGCAGGGTTCACAGGAAGCTGGGATGTGCTGGGCAGGCATCTTAGAAATGCCGCGAGCCAATATGATGAAGGTGATAGAAAGCTAATGAGATTTCGTGACAATTTAATCCAAATACAAAATGAGGATACGCAAAATGAGGAAAGCTAAACTAATAATTATGTTGGTGATGGCTGGATTGCTCTTGACGGCTGGCGCAACTGAAGCTAAAGCAAATGAATCCAAAAAAAGCTTGATGAAAATATCAGCTAAAAACTGGCAAAGTGCAAATCGGCCAACCGATATCGAAATGGAAGATAGTGTGATCGTTCTCGATTTTTGGGCGAGCTGGTGTATGCCCTGTATCAAGGCTATCGGACATATGAATCAGATAGAAAAAAAATATGGCAAAAAAGGCGTTATCGTTCTTGGCTTGTCGCAAGATAAAAAAATAGAACAAACCAAAGCGACAATGAAAAGGCATGGCATCAAATACCATATCGCGATGGATAAAGGGGCTATTAGCAATAAGTTTGCTGTTCGATATTTGCCGACAATTCTCGTGATTGGACATGATGGTAAGATATTGTGGAGGGGCAGTCCGTACGATCCGCAATTTGATAGAGCAATCGAAAATGCAATCAAAAGAATGCCGCCGAAGATTTTAGATGGTGTGAGCATGGGCGGATTTACCAGATTAAAAAAACAACTCTCAGGCAGTAAAGATTTTGCAAAAGCATATCACTTGCTGAAAAAAGAGGCTCTAAAAGAAGGGCCAAAAGCAATAAAAGCTAAAGAGATTTTAGGAATCATTAATGCAAAGTTGGTCGAAAAAATTGCGGCAATCAAAAAAAATGCTGCAGAAGGTCATGCGGCAAAGTTGACTTGTATCGAA